>JBIIOC010000084.1:0-9256 GCA_044337135.1 Phycisphaerales bacterium
GAGTTGTTGTAGAAGTTGTAGTCGCCCGTGTAGATGATCGGGGAGCCCGCCGGCAGCGCGTCGGCGTTGTTGCGGATCGCGACCGCGCCATTGAGACGCAGCGCCTCGTTGGACGAGCCCGAACTTGCCTTCAGGTGCGAGCCGTACACGTACACCCGCGACTTGGCGTCGCTGTAGCCCGTCAGCTGGAGCAGCCAGCGATCCGTGTAGCGACTGGCCTCGGTGAAGATGTCGGCGTGACCGGAGGTGATCTCGGAGAAGCGGTCACTGCGATAGAACATCGCCTGGGCGCCGCTCGCGCCGGATTCGCCGCTGGCCGAGGTGTAGGTCGCGAGCGTGTAGGTCACGCCGCTCGGCGCGGCGGCGTTCACCAGCGACTGCAGCGTGCTCAGCGAACCTGTCGTGACTTCGTTGAAGGTGATGATGTCGACCGGCTGGGCCCACCCCGCCTTGTTGTCGGCATGGAGTGCCTGCAGAACCCGCGTGAGGGCGGCCGTGTTGCCCTTCGCCCCGCAGATGTTCCAGTGCGCCACCCGGATCTGGGCGTGCGCGGAGACAGCGAAACCACAGACCACCGACAGGACGGCGAGGAGGCGGTTTGCTCTCATGTGCGGGGAGAATATCCGCGAACTCCCGAAGTCCAAGAACTCGGGGTCCGGAACCATGAAACGCCGGGGCTCGGTGCGGGTATACCTGTCCTCCCCGATGGTTCCCGGCCGCCCGGCCCGGGCTCTCGGACCCGAACTGGAGACCTCCATGACCCGGATCCTCGCGATCGCCGCCGTCCTGACCGCCCTGCTCGCCTCCCGCCCCGCCGCCGCGCAGCAGGTCGATGTGCAGGAGTTCAAGCTTGCCAATGGCATGCGCTTCCTGCTGGTGCCCCGCACCGACCAGCCGAACGTGATCGCGGCGGGCTGGCTCGCCAAGGTCGGCAGCGTGAACGAGCGCCCCGGCATCACCGGCATCAGCCACTTCTTCGAGCACATGATGTTCAAGGGCACGAACACCATCGGCACGCGTGACGCGGCGAAGGACGCCGACTACCGCTCCAGACAGAAGGCGCTGCGTGACCGCATCAACGCGATGGTGTGGAACGACCAGTACGTGCGCTTCTTCCGCGGCGAGATCGACGATCCGTGGAACCCCGCCAACGACACCCCCGAGCTGAAGGACCTGCGCGCACAGCTGAAGACGCTGATGGACAGCCAGCAGGGCCGCGGCATGGGCGAGGAACTCGCCAGGCTGAAGAAGGATCTCGCCGCCGTGGACACCAAGGCCGCGGACGCGAGCGCCAGGACCGACGCGCTGAAGAAGCGCATCGCCGAAGTGGAACTGGCGCAGTCCGCCGCCGGCAGCATCGTGAAGGACGAGTTCGATCAGGTCTACAGCAGGAACGGTGGCAGCGGCATGAACGCCTTCACCAGCCACGACCTGACCTTCTACTTCATCAACGTGCCCAGCAACAAGTTCGAGCTGTGGGCGTGGATGGAGAGCGACCGCCTGAAGGACAGCGTCTTCCGCGAGTTCTACAGCGAGCGCGACGTGGTGCACGAGGAGCGCCGCCTGCGCACCGAGAGCACGCCGACCGGCAAGTTCCAGGAGCAGTTCGACGCGATGTTCTGGGTGAGCTCGGGCTACGGCTGGCCGGTCATCGGCTGGACCAGCGACCTGAACAGCTACACGATCGAGGAGGCGATGAAGTACTGGAACATCTACTACCGGGCCAACAACCTGGTGGGCATCATCGTGGGCGACTTCAAGCCCGACGAGGTGAAGGCGACCATCGAGCGATACTTCGGACGGCTCGAGGCCGGCACGGAGATGCCGCCGCAGGTGGTCACGCTGGAGCAGAAGCAGAGCGCCGAGATGCGCATGAACGCCGAGGGCGACTTCCAGCCGCAGGTCGAGGTGCGATACCACACCGTGCCCGCCGGCCACAAGGACAGCTACGCGCTGGAGATGATGGCCGAGATCCTGAACGGCAAGACCGGTCGCCTGTACAAGACCATGATCGAGGGTCGCAGCGTGGCCAGCAGCGGCCGTGCGCAGAACGATGCGCGCAAGTACGCGGGCCTGTTCAGCTTCGAGGCCGAGACCAAGGGCGACGCCACGCCAGAGCAGCTCGAGCAGGCCTGGTACGAGGAGCTCAAGAAGCTTCAGGACGCCCCGGTCGACGAGCGCGAGCTGCAGAAGGTGAAGAACCAGGTCGCGGCCGACAGCTACCGCCGCCTGCAGAGCAACTTCTTCCTGCTGGTGCAGCTGGCCTACGCCGAGTCGATGATGAGCTGGCGCGAGCTGAACGAGGCGCCCAAGAAGCTGCAGGCCGTGACCGCGGCCGACATCCAGCGCGTGGCGAAGGCCTACTTCGAGGTGACCAATCGCAGCGTGGCCACCTACAAGCGCAAGGCCGGCGCCGCAGCGTCGGACGATCCGGAACTGGCGGCGCTGCCTGCGCCGATGCGCGCGCGCGCCAAGCAGATGGCCGCGCAGCTGGGGCAGATGCAGGATCCGGCGGAACTGCGCCAGGCCATGGAGGCCATGGAGGGGCAGGCCGCGCAGGTGCCCCCGCAGATGAAGCCGATGTTCGAGTACATGAAGAAGAAGATGGCCGAGCGTCTGCAGCAGCTTGAGGGCGGCGCGGCGCCTGCCGGCAAGTGATCCCGACGAAGACGAACAAGGAACCCACACCATGCGACACCTGATCACCGCCATCGCAATGACGCTCACGCTGCCAGCCCTTGCCGGCAGCGACGCCACCACCCTGCCCAAGCGCCCAGAGGAGATCTCCTACGGCGCGCTGAAGTTCGACGCGCCCGACGCGGCGAAGTTCCGCCACACCCTGAAGGACGGAACCCCCGTCTACCTGGCACCGAGCAAGGAGTTCCCGCTCATCAGCCTGAGCATGACGTTCAAGGGCGGCAGCAACCTGGATCCGGCCGACATGGTCGGCCTGGCCGGCATGACCGGCCGCATGATCCGCGAGGGCGGCACCGCGACCATGAAGCCGGGCGACCTGGACGAGGCCTTCGACTTCATGGCCACGCAGGCCAGCGCTGGCTGCGGCGACGTGACCAGCAGCGCCAGCCTGAACTGCCTGAAGAGCAACTTCGACGAGAGCCTGAAGCTCTTCGTGGACATGCTGCGCAACCCGGGCTTCGACGCGGCGCGACTGGAGACCAACCGGGGCCAGGCGCTCGAGGGCATGAAGCAGCGCAACGACGACGCGCGCGGCATCCAGGGCCGCGAGTGGACCGCCCTGCTCTATGGCCGCGAGCACTTCGAGGCGCGACAGCCCACCGAGAAGAGCATGAAGGCGATCACCCCCGAGGCGATGAAGGCCTTCCACAAGCGCATCTTCAATCCGGGCAACGTGATCATCGCGGTGAGCGGCGACTTCGAGCCCAAGGAGATGCTGGCAAAGCTCGACGCGGCCTTCGACGGCTGGGAGCGCGGAGAGAAGCAGGCGGACCCGGTGGCGCCCACCCAGACCCTGAAGCCCGGCCTTTACCACGTGCAGAAGGAGATCCCGCAGGGCAAGGTGCAGATCGGCCTGCGCGCGATCACGCGCGACGACCCGGACTACATCCCCTACATGATGCTCAACGACATCCTGGGCGGCGGCGGCTTCACCAGCCGCATCATGACCCAGGTGCGCAGCAACGAGGGCCTGGCCTACTCGGCGGGCAGCCGCATGGGCGCGAAGGTGTACTACCCCGGCGAGTGGCGCGCGAGCTTCGAGAGCAAGAACCCGACCGTGGCGCTGGCCACCAAGATCGTGCTCGACGAGATGCAGAAGATCCGCGACACCCCGGTGACCGACGAGGAGCTCGAGACCACGAAGAAGCAGCTCATCGAGACCTTCCCGCGCACCTTCGAGAGCAAGCCCGCCATGCTGGGCGTGTTCGTTGGTGACGAGTGGACGAATCGCCCGAAGGACTACTGGATGACCTTCCGCGACAAGGTGAACGCCGTCACGAAGGAGGACCTGCAGCGCGTGGCGAAGAAGTACCTGCAGCCTGATCAGGTGGCGATCCTGGTGGTCGGCGACTGGAAGACCATCGCGCCGGGCGACCTGAACGGCCGCGCGAAGATGGCGGACTTCTTCGGCGGCAACGTGACCCACCTGCCGCTGCGCGACCCGATGACCATGGAGCCGATCGCCGAGGCGGGCGCCAAGCCCGCGTCGACGAGCCCCGCGGCTCCGGCCAGCAAGGCGCCGGCCAGCCAGGGCTGAGCGCACATCCCGAAGCAAAAACGCGACGGGCCGCACCCTCCTGCGGCCCGTCGCACTTCGTTTTGGCTCCGCTCGGCACTCCCCGTCGCGGGCCTCCCCTTGCTGCGCGCGCCTCCGGGTGTCGGCCCTTGGCGCGGCCCTTTCCTGCACCGAATACGGGGCTGGGGGACGGTGTGTGAACCCCTGGGAAGAATTTCCCCCTTCGGCGTCCTGCGCCGCTGTTTTCCAGCCCTCTGGAGCCCCCTACCATCGACGGAATGCCACCGACCGTCGAAACGCCGACCCGCACCGCGCCGCTGGGCCGCGACGCCCGCCTGGATGCCATCGAGCGCACCGTGCGCGCGGGTGGTCGCCTGAGTGAGACGGACGGCCTGGCGCTGTACGAGACCCCCGACGTGCACCGCGTGCTCGCGCTGGCCGACCTGGTTCGCCGGCGCCTGCACGGCCGCGCCGCGTACTTCAACATCAACCGCCACATCAACTACAGCAACATCTGCGCGCTGAGCTGCAAGTTCTGCGCCTTTCACCGCAAGAAGGACCAGGACGGCGCCTACGAGATGGACACCGAGCGCATCGTGCGCGAGGTGCAGGGCGCCGCGGCCGCCGGCGCCACCGAGATCCACATGGTGGGCGGACTGCACCCGTGGCTGCCGTTCCAGTGGTACTGCGACACGCTGCGGGCGATGAAGGCGGCGGTGCCGCAGATCCACATCAAGGCGTTCACCGCGGTGGAGATCGTGCACCTGCAGCGCATCTCCAAGCGCGGCAGCGAGGGCTACGAGGGCATCAAGGCGGTGCTGAGCGACCTGCGCGAGGCGGGCCTTGGAAGCCTTCCGGGCGGCGGCGCCGAGGTGTTCGATGACCGCGTGCACGACGAGGCCTTCAAGGGCAAGATCCGCGGCGAGCAGTGGCTCGACGTGCACCGCGCGGCGCACGAACTCGGCCTGAATTCCAACGCCACCATGCTGTACGGGCACGTGGAGCGCCGCCCCGAGCGCATTCGGCACATGCGCCTGCTGCGCGAGCAGCAGGACCGAACGCTGGCCGACTGGGCGAAGGCGCAGGGCATTCCGACGGATGCCGATGGTGCCGTGGTGCTCACCGGCCCCGCCGAGCGCTATCCGCAGCATCGGCTCCCCATGCCGGGCCAGAAGGGCCTGACCACCGGCTACTTCCAGACGATCATTCCGCTGCCGTTCTATCCCAACGAGAGCGAGCTGGAGCGACTGCCGGCACCGACGGGGCTGGAGAATCTTCGCACCCTGGCCATCGCGCGCCTGATGCTGGACAACTTTCCGCACGTGAAGGCGTTCTGGATCATGCAGACGCTGCCGATGGCGGAGCTCATGCTGGGCGCCGGCGCCGACGACATCGACGGCACCGTGGTCTGGTACGACATCACCAAGGCCGTGGGCGAGGGAAACCACCAGGAGACCAGCGTGAAGGACCTGACGAAGGCGATTCGCGACGCTGGCTTCGAGCCCGTGGAGCGCGACACGCTCTACCGACGCGTGACGCGCGACGGCGCGTCATGGCGCGTGGCGGAGTGAGCGCGAACCCCCGCGCTGAACACGCGCCGCGGGCGCGACGAACGGCGCGGATCCCGTGAAAATGAAACAGCGCCGCGCGGAACGATCTGCGCGGCGCCGCGGAGACGGCGGGGAGAGGCCGCACCAGACGCCTGGCGCGGCCGGCAGGGAAGGCTGTGTGGGCGTTGACCAGACAACTCGGTCGTCCCTGCCGACACCAAGTACGCGGCACCGGGGCCACGTGTGAACCAGATGACGAAAAACGCGGCGGGACCTACTGGGCGTCGGGGGCGGCGGTGTCGGTCTCGGCCAGGCCGAGCGCCCAGCGCCACTCCGGCATGCGCAACTGGCGAGCCATCACGAGGACCACGGCGGCGCCGGTGCACGTGAGCGAGGCCAGGCGCGCCAGCTGGTTCCACCAGCCCTCACCGAACGGCAGCGCCGTGGAGACACCCCACGTGACGACTCCCATCACGGCCGTCGTGACGAGGATCCGTCCGATGCTGCCCCATGTGCGGTCGTCCATCACATGGCCGATGCGACGGCGCAGCTTTCGTGACAGCAGGATCCACTGGATGTAGGCGCAGATCGTGGTGCTCCATGCAAGGCCCGTGAGACCCAGCGGCGTCCAGATCAGCGTGACGTTGAGCAGCAGGTTCAGTCCGACCATCTGCACGCTGAGCAGCGTGGGCGTGCGCCGGTCGTCGAGGGCGTAGAAGGCGCGCGTGTAGAGCTGCATGACGCTGTAGGCGACCACGGCGGGCGCATAGGCCACGAGCACGTCGCCGATCTGCTGCACGTCGGCGGCCGTGCACTTGCCGCCCTCGTAGACCACGCTGGACATGGCATGACCCACCAGCATCAGGCCCAGGCTCGCGGGGGCCGCGATGAACATCGACAGTCGCACGCCGCGTCGCAGCGAATGCAGGAACGCGGCTGGCTCCTGCGCCTGCCGCGAAAGCAGCGGGAAGATCACGGTGGCCACCGAGATGCCGAAGACGCCCAGCGGGAACTCGTAGAGCCGGGTGGCCCAGTTCATCACGGGATTGGCGTGCTCATCCAGCGGGAACTGCCAGCCCGCGAAGGTCGGGCCGAAGAACAGCGGATAGCACGCGATCATGCTGTCGATGAACACGTTCAGCTGGAACACGCCCAGCCCCAGCATCATCGGCAGCGCGGCCTTCACCGTGTCGAGCAGCTGCGGCCGGGTGCGGGCCAGATCGAATCCAAGCCGCACGCCCGCCTTGCCCATCGCGCGGATCATCCAGCCGAGCTGCGCCACCCCCGCCAGCAGCACCGCCATCGCCAGCCAGCCGATGCGCTCGGGCGCGCAGGCGCCACTCTGGCACGGCACAAGCCACACCAGCAGCGCAGCGCCGATGATCGAGAGGTTCAGCAGGATCGGGCTTGCGGCGCCCGGCCCGAATCGGCCATGCACCCCCAGCAGCGCCGCCATGAGCGCCACCACGCACACCATGGGCATGTACGGCAGCATGGTGGCCAGCAGCCGAAGTCCCATCGAGCCCGCGTCGGTGGTGACCGGCAGCGAGAGCGCCACCACGACGCCGACCAGCGTGATCGCGGAGAGCAGGATCGTGAGCAGCGACAGCAGCGTTCCCGCGTAGGCGCGCGCGAGCGCAGGATCGTCGCGATCGAGCCGCGTGTAGATGGGCACGAAGCTGGCCGTGAGCGCTCCCTCCCCGAACAGCCGCCGAAACAGGTTGGGCACCTGGAACGCGAATGCGAAGGCACCCATGACCGGGCCCGTTCCGAACACGCGGCTCTGCGCGGCATCGCGCGCGAGTCCGGAGACTCGGCTGACCAGCGTGAGCAGGGTGACGGTTCGGGCGTGCTTCTCGAAGGCCATGGCGGGATCCCGGAGGAGGCGAACGGGTAGCATCGGCCACACCTTGACGAGCGCTCCACGAATCGTCTTGATGCTGCTCGCAGCCGTGCTGCTTTCCGGCTGCGCGGTGCGCGCCGTGTCCAAGGTGAGCCGGGTGCTTGGCGGCGAGAACGAGACCATCCTGGAGAGCGACGTGGCGGCTCCGCCCGACATGGAGAACCGTCACTCCTCGGGCATCGAGCAGACCGGCGACACCCTGATGGCCGGCCAGTTCACGTTCCGGGGCCACATCGAGGAGCCGGTCGTCTTTTCCGACGAGATCATCGAGCGCTACAAGGAGCGTGGGTGGGGCATCGGTCGTCGGGAGATCGAGACCAACCACGGTCGCCTGACCTTCCGCAAGGACGACCGCGAGGTCGAGGTGGATTTCCGCGGCAACCCGGTGAATCCATGGATGAGCCAGGCAACCGTGATCGTCCGCCGCGTGGGCGGGTCAGCGGCGCAGCCAGCCGGCAGCGGCGTCGGCAGCGGCCCGGCCTGATCGCATCGCCGCGTCGATCGAGCCCTCGGCGACCCCGTCACCCGCCAGGAAGATTCCGTCCCCGCGGTCGATGCCAGGTCGGGCGGCCAGATCCGAGGGACGCTGCGCAGGCAACCCGTGACGAACCTCCTGCACGCGCACCAGTCGCCATGGGGCAATGTCGGCACGGAACCACCTGGCCAGCTGCACGCGCACCTGCCGCTCCATGCCGGCTGCGCCCGCGTCGGAGAGATGCATCCCGACCACGTTGGCGCTCACAAGCGCGCGACCGGCGGGCGCGCACGCGACCCCTGCCGCCGAGATGTTCACGAGATGGTTGATGGGTCCGTCGCCCACGCCATCGAGGTGCAGCGTGGCGCGGCGAAGCGTGTCGGGCATGGATGCATCGGACACATCGAAGGCGAACTGGATCGTGCTGCGCCAGGTCGTCGGGGGCGCATCCGCCAGCGCGAATGGCGCGATAGTGCGTGCTGCCTGCGGATCGACCGCGAGGATCAGCGCCGAGGCGGCGTGCGATCCGTCGGAGGCGCGAACGCGCCATCCCGTCGCCGCGCGCTCCGCGCCGTGGACGGGCGTTCGCAGGCGGATGCTGTCCGCTCGAAGCGGCGCGGCGAGCGTGCGCGGAAGCGCCTCCATGCCATGACGGGGAATCGCCGCCCCACCGCGCATGAACATGGTCAGCAGGAACTCCAGCAGCCCTGCGTCGAATTCGAGCGTTCGATCCAGGAACACGCCTCCGAAGAACGGCCGGATGAAGCGGTCCGTGAAGGCTCGACCCGCACGCTCCTTGCGCAGCAGTTCCAGCGCGCTGATCCCGCGCAGGCAGGGCGAAGTCGGCGTGGGGCGCATGAGCGCGCGAATCAGGCGCGGCAGCATGAAGCGGAGCGCGCCCGGCCCCGCCACGCCTCCCATGACGGCGTTGATCGGACCCTGCGGCAGGGTCAGCGGGCTTCCCACATGCACGAAGCGGCGACCGTTCCAGACCTGCGCCTCAAGCGGGAGCCGACACAGGTCGAGCTGGTCCAGATCGATCCACTCGCCCGCCTCGGGATAGGCCGGAAGATGCACCTGGAAGCCGCGGTCGATGCGGAAGCCGTCAACCACGT
>JBIIOC010000015.1:0-32388 GCA_044337135.1 Phycisphaerales bacterium
GCGACGTCGGGAATCGCCACACGCTGCGGCTGATCGGTCTCGCGCGCGATCTCGCGCCGCAGCAGCACGAGCTCACGGAGCAGCGTGGTGGCGGCAGGACGCAGGTTCTCGCCGCGGCTTGCGCGCCGCATCTGTCGGTCAGGATCGAACTCGAGCTCGCCAGCCAGCTGCACCTCGCTCTCCTGAAGCGCCCACGCCAGGCGACCACGCGCCTCAAGATTCCCGCGCACGGCTTCCCAGGCCATGGGCAGGTAGCGCACGTCGTCGGCGGCGTAATGAAGCTGGCTCTCCGTGAGAGGCCGTCGATCCCACTCGGTGAAGGTGTGCGCCTTGCCAAGGCGCAGGCCAGCGAAGTGCTCCAGCGTGGTGCCCAGGCTGCTCGGCCACGGCAGTCCGAGCAGGCTCACGGCGATCTGCGTGTCGACCAGGTTGGCGACGGGACCACCCAGCGCGTCGCGCACGGCGCCGATGTCCTGCTCGCCCGCGTGCACGAGCGTGCGGACCGCCGGATCCGCCACCACCTCGTAGATCGGGCGCGGATCCACGCCCGCGAGTGGGTCGACCAGCGCGACGCGCGAGGTGGTCGACACCTGCACCAGGCAGATGCGCGGCCGGAAGGACTCCTCGCCGATGAATTCGGTGTCGAAGGCCACGAGCCCCTCGGACCGGACGTGCTCGGCGAACTCCCGCACGGCCGCGGCGTCGGACAGGACCTCGTGGTCACCCTTCGGAACCAGTGGATGGTCGATGCGCGGACCTCGCCCGCCGGCGTGCTCGCGCTCGGCGCTCTCGTGATGGCGGGCTCGTTGTCGGCGGCGGTGATTCACGCGCTGTTGTCCGTGGTTCGGAGCGCGGCAGCGTAGCGGAATGTCCGCCCGCTCAGGAGGCTTCGTCCGCGGGCCCCTTGCGACGCTTGTTCGACCGGGCCTCGGCCGGCGGCAGCAGGCGCTTGCGGCGGAGCAGGTGGTGATAGTGCTGCGCGAAGCGGTGCGCCTCGTCGCGGATCGCCTGGCAGAGGTGCAGTCCCGCGTGCGAACGGCCCAGGCGCATGGGCTCGGGGTCATCCGGCAGATGGATGAGCTCCTCGCGCTTGGACAATCCGACCACGATGCGAGGACGGACCGCGCACGCCGCGAGTGCCTCGAGCGCGGCCGCCAGCTGTCCTGGCCCGCCGTCGATCAGCAGCACATCGGGAAGCAGTTCCGGGGCCTGGTCCGCGTCGCGGAACCGACGGCTCACCACCTCGCGGATCGCCTGATAGTCGTCGTTGGAGACCGTGCGAACCTGGAACCGTCGGTAGCGGTCCTTGAAGGGCCGACCGTCCACGAAGCACACGAGGCTGCCGACGGTGTCGCCACCACCCAGGTGGGCGATGTCGACGGCCTCGACGCACCGAACGTCCGTCTCGAGGCCAAGCGCCCGTTGAAGGCTGCGGCAGCCCGCGCGCGGATCCTTCGCCGAGATCGTGACCTCGGGCTGCCAGTCGAACGCTCCCTCCCTGCCCCGCCGCTCGCGCTCGTCGAGCTTCTCGATGGCCTGGATCTGGTCGCGAAGCACAGCGGCCGCCTCGTAGCGTCGCTCGGCGCTCGCCGAATCCATCTCGGCGCGCAGCTCGCGAAGCATGTCGGATCGTCGACTCTCAAGGAACCGGCAGAAGCGATCCACATCCTGCCGGTAGCGGGTGGAGGAAATCCGGTTGGCGCACGGCGCCGTGCACTGGTCGATGTTGGCCAGGATGCAGGGCCGGAAGTCGAGATTGCGCGGATCCTGGGAACGCAGGTCGAGATCGCAGGTGCGGAACTGGAACACGCGCTGCAGCAACTGCACCGCATGACGCAGGTCGGCACCGCTGGTGAAGGGACCGTAGATGCGCGCCCCGCGAAAGCGCTCGTGCCCGGGATCGCGCGTGATGTAGACCCCCGGGAATTCCTCCCGGATCGTGACCGCCAGGTACGGGTAGGTCTTGTCGTCGAGCAACCTCGCGTTGAACCGGGGCTTCAGGTCCTTGACCAGACGCGCCTCGAGCAGCAGCGCCTCCCACTCCCCCTCGCATGGAATCACGTCGAACTCGACCACCAGGCTGATGAGGGGCTGCTTGCGAGGCCCAAGGTCCGTGCTTGGCAGGAAGTAGCTGGACACGCGATCCGGGAGGCGGTTCGCCTTTCCGACGTACAGGACCACCCCTGCCTGGTCCTTCATCAGGTAGACCCCGGGAACCGGCGGAAGGGCCCGCGCCCGGAGGAGAAGTCCGGAAACGCGGTCCTGGGGAATCTCGGAGCCGGCGTCCATGAGGGGCACTCTAGGGAAGAAACTGCATCCTCGCGGGGAATGGCCCGGTATACTGGCGCGACCGACGCAGCTGCCGTCGGCCTCGAACCTCTCGCAGCACACGCTAAGGAGACACTCAATGAAGAAGATCGCGATTCTCGCCGCTGCGAGCCTGATGCTTGGCCTGGCGGCTTGCAACAAGGACACGAAGACCACCGACGCCAAGGCGAGCCCGGGCGCCGTGACCGAGAAGAAGTCCGACTGCTGCAAGGACAAGTCGGCCTGCGCGACCAGCAAGGACTGCTGCAAGGGCAAGGACGCGAAGGACTGCTGCAAGACGCAGGCCAACACGTCGGCCGGCGCGGTCAGCGAGAAGAAGGACTGCTCCAGCAGCTGCTCCGACAAGAAGAGCACCTGCAGCGAGAGCAAGAACACCTCGGCTGGCGCGGTCAGCGAGAAGAAGGACTGCTCCAGCAGCTGCTCCGACAAGAAGAGCACCTGCAGCGAGAGCAAGAACACCTCGGCCGGTGCGGTGAGCGGCAAGAGCGGTTGCCCGGGCGCTGGCTCCGGCAGCTCCTGCCCGTTCGCGGGCGCCAAGAACGGCTGAGCCGTTCCTGACAGGAAGTTTCGCGCGGCCCTCCCCTGTGGAGGGCCGCGCTGCTTTTCGGCCCCGTTACCATCGCGACCCGTGAGCGAGGCTCCTCCAATCCTGGTGCGCGGCGGTCGCGTGCTCGATCCACTCCGTGGCTTCGATGCCGTGGGCGACGTGCTCCTGCGCGGCGAGCGCGTGGAGCGGATCAGCGCGACCCCTCTTCCGACCACGGGCCTGCGAGTGATCGACGCCGATGGCTGCCTGGTGTGCCCTGGCCTGATCGATCCGCACGTGCACCTGCGTGAGCCAGGCGGCGAACGCAAGGAGACGATCCGCACCGGGAGCGAGGCCGCGATCGCCGGCGGCTTCAGCATGGTGGCGTGCATGCCGAACACGCAGCCGGCGCTGGACCTGCCGAGCCTGGTGGATTTCGTCCGCCTCAAGGCTGCCGAGGCGGGTCTGGCGCGCGTGCGCGTGGTCGCGGCAGCCACGGTGGGTCGCGAGGGCGATCGACTTGCCCCGATGGGCGCGATGGCGCGTGCCGGCGCCGTGGCCTTCAGCGACGATGGCGACGGCATCGCGAGCGCGATGGTGATGCGACGCGTGCTGGCAACCTGCCGATCGATCGACCGGCCCTTCCTGCAGCACTGTCAGGAGGCCACGCTGACGCACGAGGCGGTGATGAACGAGGGCCCGCTGGCCGCCAAGCTTGGCCTGGGTGGCTGGCCGGCGGTGGCCGAGGAGATCATGTTCGAGCGTGACGTGCGCCTGAACACCCCCATCGGCTGCCGATACCACGCGCAGCACCTCTCGAGCGCCGGCAGCGTGGAGATCCTGCGGCGAGCGAAGGCGTCGGGACAGCCCGTGAGCGGCGAGGCGAGTCCGCACCACCTGCTGCTGACCGACGCCGCGTGCGACGGATGGAACACGATCGCCAAGGTCAATCCGCCGCTGCGCTCGGGCGCCGACGCCGACGCGCTGCGAAAGGCCGTGGCGGACGGCACGATCGAGGTTCTCGCGACCGACCACGCGCCACACACGGCCAGCGAGAAGGGACGCGACTTCGGATCGGCGCCCTTCGGCTGCATCGGCCTGGAGAGCGCCGTGGGCATGTACGGACTCTCGCTCGTCAAGAGCGGCCTGATGAACTGGCCCTCGGTGATCGAGCGCATGACGGTCGGACCCGCGCGACTGCTGGGCCTGCTCGAGGAGGGCTTTGGAAGGCTCTTCGAGGGCGGTCCAGCCGATGTCTCGGTGATCGACCCGGACGCGGCGTGGACGGTCGACGCCTCGCGCTTCCGGAGCCGCAGCCGGAACTGCCCATTCGACGGATGGACCGCGCACGGCCGCCCCGTGGCCGTGATTGCGCAGGGCCGCGCCTTCGATCTGCGCACCGAATGGTGGCGCGGAGCCGGCACACCGTGAGTGCAACGAGGGGCTTCCGACGCCGATCCATGGATCGGCTGGCCGCGTGGGTCGGACGGCGCCCCATCGCGATCGTGATCGGCACCGCCACGCTGGCCATCGCCGCCGCGCTGTGGAGCGCGTGGAATCTCCAGCTCGATGCGGACACGAACTCGCTGGTTGGCGATGACCAGCCGTACATGCGTCGATATCGGGAGTTCCTCAGGGACTTCGGCGACCTCGAGTACATCCTGGTGGTCATCGATCCTGCCGGCAACGACAACGAGGCCGCGGAGGCCACGCGCGAACTGGTGGCGGGCCTTCGCGCGCTGCCGGAGCTGCGTGGCGCGACGGGCTCCGTCAGCAGCGCGGAGCAGTACCGTCTCTCGACATGGTCGATGAGCGATCCGGAACTCGCGGGGCTGCATGAGGCGCGCGGCGCGCTCGCGGTGCTGACCTCGGGGCCCGGCGCGGGCGGACTGCTGCAGGCCGGCACGGACCGTCTGGAGCGACTGCTTTCCGAGGGTTCAGGCATGGATCGGGTGCGCCAGCGCGAACTGGCGGCCGAGGCGTTCCTGCTGGCCCGCTGCGCCCTTGGTGGCATGCCGGGCGCCGCACCAAGCCTCGCGACGCCCCTGCCGGAACGCTGGCTGCCCGCTGGGGACGGCTCGCTTCGGCTTGTGCTGGTGATGCCGCAGAAGGACTTCACGACACTCGCGGTGATCGAGCGGCCCCTGCAGCGGATCCGCGACCTGATCGCGAAGGTGCAGCGGGCACACCCATCGATCGGCATCGGCCTGACGGGCAAGCCCGTGCTGAAGGCCGACGAGATGCGGACCACGAACGACGACATGAACACGGCCAGCGTGGTGGCGCTGCTGCTGTGCGCCGCCGTGTTCATGTTCGTGTTCCGCGGGTTCAAGCGGCCGGCGCTGGCGGTGCTGGTGTTCCTGGCGGGCTCCGCCCTCACCTACGGCGCGGCCACGCTGATGCTGGGGCACCTGAACCTTCTGAGCGTGGTGTTCATGCTGGTGCTGGTCGGCGTGGGGCTGGACTACGGCGTGCACATGGTCGCGAGGTATCTGGAGGGGCTTCGCCACCTGGGGCCCGCAGCCAGCGTGCGACACACGATCCGATGCGCGGTGCCAAGCGTGCTCGCGGGCGCCCTCACGAGCGCAGGAACGTTCCTGCTGGCGGTCGCGGCGCCGATGCGTGGACTCCGCGAACTTGGCCTTGTCAGCGGAGTGGGCCTGCTGCTCTGCGCAGTGACCATGGCGATCACGCTTCCGGCGCTGCTGCTGCTGGTCGATCGTGGTGCGCGCCGCGAGCCGCTTCGGCGCGGACTGTTCATGGAGCCACTGGATGGCCAGAAGGACCGTTTCGGCGGACGCGCAGCGGCCCGACACTGGGTGCTCGCCGCGATCTTCGTGTGCCTGGCGATCGCCGGCGGATGGATCGGATGGAGCCGGATCCGCTTCGAGAGCAACCTGCTGCGCCTGCAGGCCGAGGGTCTTGAAAGCGTCGGCTGGCAGCGGCGACTGCAGGCCGCCGGCGGCAACGCGACCTGGTTCGGTGCCTGCATCACCGATTCCGTCGAACGCATTCCGGACCTGATCGAGCGCGCGCGCCGAGAACCGCTGATCGGGCAGGCCCGCAGCGTGCTGGACGTGGTGCGGGCAGACACCCCGGAACGCGCGAACTGGCGCGCGGCGATCGGAAACGCCGCGCTGGGACGGCCACAGTCCTCGCGACAAATCGCCACGCCGCCACTGGCCGACGGCCTGGCGCAGGCACTCGGACGACTCGCCGATGGCGCAGGGCTGGCCGGGGCTCCCGATGCCGACGTGGCCGCGATCCGATCGCTCCGCGATGGCGTGCAGTCGCTCAACCGCGCGCTTCGCGAGGCCCCCGACGAGACGGTTCGCGCCGCCGAACTTGCCGCGGCCCGTGCGACGGAGTTCGCGGGTGCGCTCGGCGGCGGCGCGCGCGGCTCGCTGCGCGAAGCGCTGCCGGAGGCGATGCGCGACACGTTCACCGCGGCCGACGGGCGCCAGGCCGTGATCCTGAACCCCGTCGAGGACGTGTGGGATCCCTCCGCGCTGGAGCGATTCGTGGCCGCGATGCGGCGCGTGGATCCCGACGTGACCGGCGTTCCAATCACGGTGCTGGAATCGCTGCGCCTGATGCGGCGATCCTTCCTGCAGCAGGCCGTGCTGGCGACTCTGTTCGTGGGAATCGTGCTGGTGGCGGACTTCCGGTCGCTGCGGCTCGCGGCTCTTTCGCTGGCGAGCCTGGCGGTCGGAATCGGGTTGACGGTGGGCGCGATGGGCGCGCTGGACGTGCCTCTGAGCCTGGCGAACTTCTTCGCGATCCCGATCATGATCGGCCTTGGAATCGACAGCTGCATCCATGTGACGCATCGGGCGATCGACGGCGGGCTCGTCTCCGGCTTCGGAAGCACTCGCCGGGCCGTCATCGTGACCGCGCTCACCACGACCATCGGCTTCGGGACCCTGCTCTGGGCGCAGCACCGCGGCCTGCGCAGCCTGGGCGAGGTGATGACGATCGCCAGCGTCGCCTGCCTGGCCAGCAGCGTCTGGCTGCTGCCCGCGATGCTCCGGATCGCGGGACTGGGCGTGCCGGTGCCGCGATCCGTTCCTAGGATGCCCGCATGAGACGCCTGATCACGCTGCTGCTGACGCTGCTTCCCATGGCCTGTGGCGACGCGGGCACCGATTCACGCGTGACCACGACCGCACCCGTCGCGCTGCGGTTTCAGGTGGATGGCATGCACTGCAATGGGTGCGTGGACGCGATCACCGAGAAGGTCAAGCGCCTGGATGGCGTGGTGGACTGCCGCGTGAACCTGGACCAGCGAGAGGCGGACGTTGCCGTGCGGGACCCGCAGCTCGGGGCCTCCGTGCAGAAGGCCATCGAGGGGCTCGGCTACAAGGTCAAGCCCCTGCCGACCCCGGCAAGCCCCAGCTGAACGCTCAGCGCGCGAGGGCGCGCTCGATAGCCACCGAGACGGCCTCGATCGCCTGCGCCATCGTGCCGCGGAACTTCGCGCCCGCCGCATGCACGTGCCCACCGCCGCCGAATTCGCCGGCCAGGCGATTCACGTCGACGAAGGCGCCGCCGCGCGCCATCGGCGGCTTGCTTCGAAGGCTGATCTTCACCACGGGGCCCGGCTCGTTCTGCGAGAGCAGCGCGCTGACCTCGACCGATCCGACGCCCATGGGTGCGTTCACGACGCCGGCAAGATCCTCGGCGCTGCCGCTGCTTCGCGAGAAGTCCTCGGGCGACAGCGTCATGACCGCGGCGCGGCCACCCGCCAGCCAGCGCATGCCGCCGAGCGCGTGCGCCAGCAGCCCGAGACGCTGCGGGCGCGCGGTCTCCTCGAGCTGGCGGTAGAGACGATCCTTCTCGACACCCGCGCGCAGCAGCCGCGAGGCGAGCGCGAACACCGCGGCGTCGGCGCCGCTGAAACGGAACCATCCCGTGTCGGTGGCAAGTCCAGCGAAGAGCGCCTCGGCGATGCTGCCCGCGCAGCCGCCGCCGGGCGCGTCGAAACGGGTTCCAAGCGCGTCGAGGACTGGCACCAGCGCCTGCGTGCAGCTGGCACAGGCCGTGTCCACGATGCGATCGGTGAAGCCGGTGTCGCCCGAGCGATGGTGGTCAACGCCGATGCAGCGATCCATGCGGCCTCGGATCCACGGGCCCAGATGCTCAAGCTGGCTCCAGGAGCCGGTGTCGACCACGGCCACGAGGTCGAAATCCCCCTGAGGCATGGACTCGGGCGCGCGGCGCACCGTGTCGCCGGCGAACAAGGCCCCGAGGGCGGGATCAAACGGCCCCGCGAGCCAGGCCTCGGCCCGGATGCCAAGGGCGCGCGTGGCGCGGGTCAACGCGAGCACGCTGCCCACCGCATCGCCGTCAGGCTTGTCATGCGAAGTGACCAGCACGCTGGTGGCGGAGCGGATCCGCTCGGCCAGTCGCTGAGGAGAGGCCGTCGTGGCATAGGCGGTCGCGGCGGTCGCGGCGTTCATGGTTGCAAGGCCTCCCGAGGCACGAGTTCCCGCGTCCGGACCACGTCACGACGCATCTGCGCCAGCAGCGGTTCCAGACTGTCGAAACGGGCCTGCTCGCGGATCCAGTTCGAGAACTCCAGGCGCAGCTGCCAGCCGTAGCGGTCCAGCGGCATCTGCCGATCCAGCAGGAAGGCCTCCACGGTGCGTTCGGCGTTGCCGAAGGTCGGCTTGGTGCCGATGCTGATGGCCGCGCGGGCACGCGTGCCATCGGGCAGGGTGGCGAGGCCGGCGTACACGCCATCCATCGGGATGTGACGCTCGCCGAACTCGATGTTGGCCGTGGGCCACCCGATCTCGCGCCCCCGCTGGTCGCCTCTCACCACCAGGCCACTGAAGGCGTAGGGCCGCCCGAGCACCGAACCGACGTCCTTCACGCGCCCCTGCGAGAGCAGCCACCGCACGAGCGAACTGCTGGCCGCCGCCGTGCTGCCATCGGCAAGGCGCACATCCACGGGTTCGACGATCTCCACGCGGAATCCCGCCCTCTCGCCCTCGGCGCGAAGCAGCGCCAGCTCCCCCTTGCGTCCCTTGCCGAATCGGAAGTCCGGTCCCTCGACGATCGCCTGGAAGCCGAGATCGGCATGCAGGGCGCGGATGAACGTTGCGGCGTCCTGATCGAGCAGCGCCCGATCCACCTGCAACACCCGGACGTCGGTGGCCCCCGCTTCAAGAAGCATCTGTCGACGCTCGACGGGTGTCTGGACCGTCTGCGGCGCTGCCTCGGGCCGCAGCAGACGCATCGGGTGGGGTTCGAAGGTCACCGCGGTCACGATGCCAGCCGGACCTGCCACCTCCCGGGCCCGGGAGAGGAGCGCCTGGTGGCCAAGGTGGACGCCGTCGAAGTTTCCGATCGTGACGGAGCGCAAGGGGGACAAGGCTATCGGCTGGAAACCTGCAACCCAAGAGCGAGCCGTATTTACTTACCGGACGCGTGTCGTCTCTGGCTTGTTGGCCCGACGTGGGTTGGGCATCATGGTCGGGATGTCCTCCTCGCCTGCCGCAGTCACCTCCCCCGCCCCCTCAGCCACCACGCTCGTGGGCGAGCTCGCGCGAGAGTTCCAGATGACGGCGGAACGTGTGGTGCCCTGGTTCCTTGGCCAGATGCCCCCGATGTACTTCCAGGACACGTCGCCCGAGGCCGTGCGCGAGCACCTGCGAGCGATCATCGCCGCGAAGGCAAGCGGCGCATCGCTCGACATCACGCTGCGCAGCCACGATGGCCGCGAGGTCACCAGCATCCGACCGGGCAACCGCGTCGGCGTGCTGGCCGAGATCGTGGGCGGACTGCCGATGGAGCCCTCGTTGCGGGCCGCCAAGATCCACGCGAGCGCCGACGGCGAGATCGTCCTGGACACCTTCGAGTTCGGAGAGCGCGCGCCGTTCAATCCCAAGGATGCGGCACAGGCCGCGCGCGTGGACGCCGCGCTCCGCTGGGCGCGCGAGCATGGCCTTGACTGGAACGAGGCCGAGGTGCGCGCCTACGCGGCGAACGCCCCCGCGGACTACATCGGAACGCTCACGCCACTCCGTCTGAGCAAGCATCTCTCGCTCTTCCAGCGCGTGAGCGGTTCCGACGGCACCGAGGTGGAGCTCGAGCCCGAGGCGGAGCCCACCCACAGCCGCATCACCATCGCGTTCTCCAACGCGCGCACGCGCACCATGCTCGAGCGCGTCGCCTTCCTGCTGAGCTCGGCGAAGGTCAGCATCCAGCGCGCCTATCTGGACCAGGTGAAGGATCCGCCGCACGGAAGCGTGACGTTCCTCGGCTTCGTGGTGCAGACGGAGGACGGCAAGTCGATCGATCCCAAGGGCGATCTGTGGAAGCGCGTCCGCGTCGAGCTTTCGCGCGTGAAGTGGCTCGACTTCGACACCCTGAAGTTCGCGGCGCGTCACGACGGCATCGGGCTCGCGCGTGCCGAGGCGCTGACCGCCTTCTGCCACCTGGTGCACCAGACGCTCGTGCACAGGGACCGACTGGCCTACAGCTTCAGCCGCATCCTGGCGGCCGTGGAGGCCGGAATGCCGCTGGCGCTCAAGGTGATCGATCTGTTCATGGCGCGCTTCGATCCCGACGCCACCATGGACGATGGCGTGTTCGCGCGCACCTCGGCCGCGCTGCGAGGCGAGATCGACTCGCACCGCTCGCTCGATGGAGGCGCGCTGATCCTGAGCCGCATGCTCGACGCCGTGGAGGCCACGCTGCGCACGAACTGCTTCGTGCCGAACCGCTTCGGCTTCGCGCTGCGCCTGGACCCGGCCCTGCTGCGCGACGAGCAGCGTCCGGAACTGCCGTGGGGCGCGTTCTTCGTCCACGGCCGCGGCTACAACGGCTTCCACGTGCGCTTCAAGGAGATCGCGCGTGGCGGCCTGCGCGTGATCCGCCCACGCGACACGGTGCAGCATGCCCGCGAGGCGGACAAGCTCTATGACGAGGTGTACGGCCTCAGCTTCGCGCAGCAGCAGAAGAACAAGGACATTCCCGAGGGCGGCGCCAAGTGCGCGATCCTGGTCGAGCCAGCCGCCGATCCCACGCGCTGCGTGAAGAGCTTCGTGAACAGCATCCTCGACCTGATCACGGGCGAGCCGGCGACCACGTCGCGCGTCGTGGACCGCCTGGGCCGCCAGGAGTTCATCTACCTCGGTCCCGACGAGAACATCACGCCGGACCACATCGAGTGGATCGTGGCCCGCGCGCGCCGCCGACAGTACGCCCTGCCCACCGCGTTCATGAGCAGCAAGCCGGGCGCAGGCATCAACCACAAGGTCTACGGCGTGACCAGCGAGGGCGTGAACGTGTTCCTCGAGGTGGCGCTGAAGGCCGTGGGCATCGATCCACGCAAGCAGCCCTTCACCGTGAAGATCACCGGCGGCCCCGACGGCGACGTGGCCGGCAACATGATGCGCATCCTGGATCGCGACTACGGCGCCAACGCGCGCATCGTGGGGGTGGCCGACGGCAGCGGCGTGGGCGAGGACCCGGATGGCCTGGATCACGCGGAACTGCTGCGGCTGTTCAAGGAAGGGCTCCCGATCGCCAGCTTCAGCAAGGGCAAGCTCGGCAAGCGCGGCCGCGTGGTCAGCGTGGACGAGCCGGATGGCGCGCGCCTTCGCAACACGCTGCACAACCGACTGGTGACCGACGCGTTCGTGCCCGGTGGCGGACGTCCAGCCACCATCGACGACAAGAACTGGAGCGAGTTCCTCACGAGCGATGGCGTGCCGAGCGCCAAGGTGATCTCGGAGGGCGCGAACCTGTTCCTGACGCCCGAGGCGCGCCGACAGCTGAGCGCCCGTGGCGCGGTGATCATCAAGGACAGCACCGCGAACAAGTGCGGCGTGATCTGCTCGAGCTACGAGATCCAGGCGTGCATGCTGCTCTCGGACGAGGACTTCCTGAAGATCAAGGCGCCGTACGTGGACGAGGTGCTGGAGAAGCTGCGGGGATTCGCGCGAAGCGAGGCGGAACTGCTGATGGCCGAGGGCCGCCGCCACCCGACGGTGCCGCTGCCCGAGATCAGCGTGCGCATCTCGAAGGCGATCAACGCGACGGCCGACACGATCCACTCGAGCATGGCCCGCTGGAGCGAGGCCGACCGCACGCTCGCACGAACCCTGGTGCTCGAGCACCTGCCGGCCGTGCTGGTGAAGACGGTGGGCGAACGACTGTGGAAGGACCTGCCGGGACCGTACATCGAGTGGCTGATCAGCAAGCGGCTGGCCAGCACCATCGTGTACCGCGAGGGTGTGGACTTCCTGAGCGGCATGGAGCCCGAGGCGGCGGCCAGCACCGCGCTGCGCTACATGCAGCGCGCGCAGGACACGCGCCGCCTGGTGGCCGCGCTGCAGGCTGGAAGCCTGAACGAAGCGGACCGGGCGGCGGTGGCCAAGCTGCTCGAGCGCAGCGGCACCCGCGGCGCGCTGCTCGACTGAGCCAGAGCGGCCCCCGCGTTCACGCCCACCACGGCTTGGCGGCGGGCTGCTCGATCAGGCAGCCCTGCAGGAACTCCACGGCCCGCACGAAGCCTTCCTCGGCGCTCATGAGCGCGTCCTCGTGCTCGATGCTCAGCACATGGTCGTAGCCGTGGCGGCGCAGCATGCTGACGAAGGGTCGCCAGAACTCGCTGCCGTGGCCCCAGCCGCAGGCGCGGAAGCTCCAGCTGCGCTCCTTCAGCCGACCGTAGTGGCGCGCGTCGAGGTAGCCGTTGCGTGGCCCCTGATGCGGATCGAGCTCGGTGTCCTTCGCGTGCACGTGGAACAGCAGGCCCGCCTCGCCGATCATCTGCGCCGCGAGAACCGGATCGATCCCCTGCCAGAACAGGTGCGAAGGGTCCAGGTTCGCGCCGAGCCGCGACTTGCCCTTCAAGCCGCTCGCCCTGTGGGCGCGCTCGCTCAGCTGCAGCAGCGTGTCCGGGTTGTAGACGCAGAAGCCCGGATGCGGCTCCCAGGCGCAGCGCACGCCGTGCCTGGCGAGGGTCTTCGCGGCGGCCGACCAGTACGGCACGAGCACGCGATCCCATTGGTACTTCAGGACATCGAGGAACTCGCCTGGCCACGGGCATGTCACCCAGTTGGGCTGCTGGTCCTTCGGGCTGCCGCCCGGACAGCCGCTGAAGGTGATCACGATGTCGGTGCCGAGCTTCGGCGCGAGCTTGACCGCCGTCTCCCATGCGGCGTGATGGTCACGCGCGATGCCCTTCTTCGGATGCACGGGATTGCCGTGCACCGCGAGCGCACTGAGCATGAGGCCATGGTCGCGAAGAATTCCCTTGACGCGATCCTGCTCTCGAGCGCTCGCGAGCACCTTCGCCGGGTCGAAGAAGGGCTTGCCCGGGTAGGCCCCGACGGGCAGCTCGATGGCCTCCAGTCCGTGCATGGCACAGAATTCGCAGGCCTGTTCAAGCGGGCGACCGGAGAAGAGTGCGCTCATGACGCCGAGTTTCATGGGAGGGCTCCTTGGATGCCCCAACGCTAACCGACGCGCACGGTGGCGGGAGCGGCTCGAATCGGCGACAATGCCGCGCGATGTCCTGGTCCGCCCTGCTCCTGGTCGCTTTCGCGCTTCGGGCCGTTGATCCACCCGTTGCGCCACCCGAGCCTCCGCCCATTCCGGGCTCGGAGCAGGCCACGCCGACGGCACCGGTGCAGTCCGACGCCTCGGGCCAGTCCAGCGCGGCACCCGCCGCACCCACCGTGACGCCGGCGCCACCGCGACGCCTCTGGGTGATCCTGGACTACTACAAGGAGTTCGGCGGCACGGTGCTTCGCGAGGACGAGGCCTCGATCACCCTGAAGACCCCGACAGGCGAGGAGCGAACGGTGGACCGCAATTCCATCGTGAGCGCGATTCCGCTGCTCGACGATCCCGAGGGCACGCCGGTGCTCGTCCGCTGGCGATCAGGCCGCACGATTCCGGGCGAGCTGATCTCGGACGGCTTCGAAGAGGTGGTGGTCCGGATCGAGCGGGTGAGAACCTCGCTGCCGCGCCGCGAGATCCTGGCGCTGGAGCGCGAGCCTCCCTTCGAGGAGCAGCTGGCCCGGTTCCGCGCGAAGATCCCCGCGGACGCCTGGGACGTGCGGATGGAACTCGTGCGGTGGCTGCTGGCCCAGCACCATCCCGAGATCGCGCTGGAGGAACTTCGTGAGATCCGCAAGAACGCCGACTCCGACGAGGCCGCCCGGCTGATGGTGCGCGCCGAGGCGGAATGGGAGCTGCTGCAGAAGTCCCCCAAGGGCCGCGGAAAGGCCGACGCGCAGGAGACGACGACGCGCGCCGAGATCGTGCCGCGACTGAGCGACGAGGACGTCAACATCATCCGCGTGCTTGAGACGGACCTGCGCTCGCCACCTCGCATGCGGCACACGCTGGGACTTCCCGACGCGATCATCGAGCGCTACGCGAGTCACGAACGCCTGCCCGCCGAGGGTCCGGAGCGTTCCTCCATGCGCACCTGGTCGACCCAGCGCCTTCTGCAGCTGCTCTTCAGCATGCAGGCGCGCGACCTGTACGGCATGGTCCGGATCGACGAGGACCCGGAGCACCTGCGGCTGTTCCGAAAGCGCGTGCATGACGGCTGGCTGATCCCGAACTGCGCGACAAGCCGATGCCATGGCGGTCCCGGCGGTGGGCGACTGGTGCTGGCCACGACCGACAGCAAGAGTCCGCGCACCGCCTACACGAACCTGCTGCTCCTGCTGGACTTCCGGACCGAGCAAGGCAGGCCACTCTTCGACTTCGAGCAGCCCAAGCAGTCGATCCTGATGGGCTTTGGGCGACCGCGCAACGAGGCCACCGTGCCGCACCCCGCGATCGCGGGCTGGAAGCCGGTTCCAGCCCCGCTGCAGAAGGCGATCGAGGAGGACGCGATGGCATGGATCGGCGGCATGTACCGCCCGCGCCCGGACTACCCGGTGAAGCTGGAGGCTCCAGGCGCGGCGAACGCCGGCTCGGATCAGCCCGCCCAGCCCGCCCAGCCCCCCCAGCCGCGTTAGACTGCCGCGTCCATGCGCACGGCTCGACGGCTTTCCTTCGCGTGTCTTTCCGCCTCCATCATGCTGGTGGCTTGCGGCGATCCAGCATCGCTCGACCCGCAGCTCGCCGCGTCGAGGAAGTTCGATCAGGCGTTGTCCAACGCGCGAAAGGTTCTCGCGGAAGTCGCCGTCGCCGACCCAGCCGCCAATCGAACCAGCGCCGAAGCGCTGCGCTCAGCGGCCAAGGGCATGTCGAGCCCGCCGGGCGCCACGCAGGGACAGCAGTCCGCGCTCGCCATGACATCCGCGGCCCTGCTGCGCGAGGCGGCCCGCCTGGATGCGGTCGCGATCGAGCAGTTGCAGGCGAAGCAGCGATCCGCGGCCGATCAGATCGTGTCCGCCCTGCAGGGCGCCCGCTCGCTCAAGCAGCTCCAGGGCGCGATGCCATCCAGCGATGACGAGCAATCGCAGACGCTGCAGAAGGCGATCGACGACGCCACGTCACTCGCGACCGAGGCCGAGTCCCAGTCGCAGGCCGCGCGCAGCGAGGCGGAATCCAAGCAGGCCATCGCGACCGAGCAGGGCCAGAAGGCCGCGGATCTGGAAGCGCAGGCCGCGAAGAAGCGCACCGCCGCTTCCGCCGCGCGCACCTCGGCCGAGGCGCAGTCACTCACGCAGGAGGCCGCGGCGCTGACCGCGCAGGCCATCGAGGCTCGGCGGGCAGCTGCCGGCGCCGAAGTCGTCGTGCACACCCTGACTCCTGATGCCGATCGCCTGCAGAAGCGGGCCGAGGCATTCCGGGCACAGATCGCTCGACTGCAGGCCGACCGCGAGGCGCTCGAGGCGGTGACGGCATCGCGCGCCAAGGCGAACAGCTCGCTGTCCGAGGCCTCGCGCACCGCCATGCAGAAGGCCAGCGCCGCCGCGGATGCGCTGGAGAAGGTCTCGACCGAACTCAAGACCCTGCTGACCGAGTCGGCCGACAGCCTGGAGTCCGCCGCCAACAGCGTGCAGCGCGGTGGCGCGAACGCCAAGCTCTCCGCGGCTTCCATCCACCTTGCGCAGGCGATGCTGCACGAGCGATGGGCCGGCGGAGCCTCGATGGAGGCCTACGCGTTTGACGCCATGGCGACCGCCAGCGGCGACTCGAAGTGGTCGAAGCTTGCCGCGACGGCGCGCGAGGATCGCACCGCGGCCATGGCGAAGGCGCTCACCGCGCTCGAGGCAGCGGATTCGGACATCGGCGGGGACAACTCGCCTGCGCTCACCTCGCTTCGCACCCGCGTGAGCGAGGCACGCAAGGCGCTCGAGGGCCCCAAGTCGGACAAGCCGGATGCGGCCCCCTCGGATGCCGGCGCTGCCACCCCCGCGAACGAGGCCGGCGACAAGCCGGCCGAGGCTCCTGCCTCGGAGAGTGGCGACAAGCCCGCTGACGCGCCCGCGGCCGACGCCCCCACTCAGCCCGCGGCCGAGCCGGCACCGGGCCGCTGACCCAGCGACGCGGCCTGCTCCAGGGCAAGGGCCCGCAGATGCGCGGGAATGTCCGCTCGTGCGGCGAAGGCATGCAGCATGGGAACGGCCACCCAGGCCTCGGCGCAGCCCAGCGCAAGGATCGCGTTGCGGTGCCAGGCCTCGAGCGATGGTCGCCGCAAGACCGGACTGAGCCCGAGCCCTTCCATGTGCTCCAGGTTCCACGCGAGCACCTCGCGGAGATCCAGGTCCGTCCGTGCCGGCGCATAGGCCGGGTGCACCGGAATCCGCCGCGACCGCAGCGTGTGTGCCGCGTGCGGACAGGCCTCGATGCAGGCGTCGCACCCGAAGAGCCAGTCGTCCGCGCGTTCGCGGAACCAGCGCGCCGGCTCGCCATGGTGCTCGATGGTGAGATAGCTGATGCAGCGCTCCGCGAGCACCTTCCATGGCTCGATGGCCTGCGTCGGGCAGGCGTCGATGCAACGCGTGCAGGAGCCGCACGGATCACCCGCGAGGGCCGGCGTGGGCGAGAGTTCGACCGTGGTCACGATCTCGCCAAGCATGAGCCAGCTTCCGAGCCCCGTCGGTCCGATGAGCAGCGTGTGCTTGCCGATCCGGCCGAGTCCGGCCCGCACCGCGTGATCACGCTCGGCGATCGGCGCGGTGTCCACGCTGACGCGGAACCGCTCGCCCGGGAATCTGTCGCGGAGTTCCTCGGCGAGCGGCTCCAGACGTTCACGCATCACCTCGTGATAGTCGCGACCTCGTGCGTAGCGGGCGATCCGGCCGCGTGGCGCACCACCCGACCCGCGCCGATCCGGCCGGCCGTCCGCGTACCGATCGGCCACGCAGATGATCGAGCGCGCGCCGGGCACGAACAGCCGGGGATCACTTCGCTCGCGACGATGCTCCGCGAGGTAGCCCATGTCGCCATGGTGGCCGGCGTCGATCCAGGCCTCGAACGCGCCCGCGCGATCGATCGGCCGGGCGTCGCAGATGCCGACGAGGGCGAACCCCGCAGAGCGCAGGCGCCCAAGGATTTCGGGTGCCAGCTCGTCGCGCCGGCTCAACGCAATCCCACCAACCGCGCGAACGGTTCGATCGGAAGGTCGGGCTCCACGCCACCGCTTCCAACGATCGCCGCGGCCGCCGCGTAACCGCTTCGAACCGCCCCCTCCATCGTCGCGGGCCAGCCGGTGTCGCACCAGTCACCCGCCAGGAAGAGGTTGTCCACGCCCCCGCGGGGATCGGGTCTCGGTCCGGGACGGAGTGCCGCGAATCCCGGCACCGCCGCGAACGTGGCCCGCCGCTCCTTCACGCTCCGCACCTCCTCGGGGTCCATTCCGGCGGCGCGCGGGCAAGACCACTGCACGTCGGCATGCACGCGCCGGGCGATCTCGGTCTCGGAAAGGTCCATCCATGCCTCGGCGCCGCTGATCACCGCGTGCACGTGCTGGCGTCCGCGCTCGTCGATCCCCTTGTCGAACAGCCATTGCGTGGCACGACCCGGAAGCACCAGATGCGGCGTCTCGAGCACGCGCGCGGGGTAGCGCAGGTGCACGCCGACGATCGGGCTCACGCCAATCTGGTCGAGCCGCTGCAGCCGCCGATCGGCGGACTTGAGCGTGTCCGAGCAGAGTCTGGAGAGACGATCGAACGGAACCGCGCTCACGACGGCCGCACCCTCCACGAACCCCTCGTCGGTGACCACGCCGGTCACGCGATGTCCGTCGAAGGCGATCGACTGCGCGCTCACGCCGAGTCGGAGCTGGCCACCGACCTTCGCAAGCAGCTCCTCGGCCGGGTCGTAGAGCTCCAGCAGCGGCACCACGCTCAGACCCATCGCGCTCGCCCACCGATGCCCGAGAAAGCCCTCCTGAAAGACCTGCATGGCGAACGGGGCATCCACGCGGTCGCTGGGAAGGTTGCATGCGCTCACGACGACCGGTTCCCAGAATCGCTCGAGAGCCGCAGCGGTCTGGGACGTCTCGCGCAGGAAATCGCCGAACACGCGCCCACGCCAGGCCTCCCGCCCCGCGATGCCCATGCGCAGCAGTCGCCACATCGCGCGGGCGATGCCGAACTTGTCCGCGAGTCCGATGAATCGCATGCGAAGGAACGCGCCCGTGAACTGGGCTGGCGCGGGAAGCCACCCCGCCTCCATGCGGTCGGGCTCGTGCGGCGGGTTCGCCCAGAACGTGGTCGGATGCCACTGCATCCGCTCCAGCACGCCCAGCCTTCGATAGAGGTCGAGCAGGTTCGTGCAGCAACCCATCGCGACGTGCTGACAGTTGTCCAGCATCTCGCCGGTGCGCGGATCCACGAAGCTCGTCGCGCGACCTCCCAGCTTTCGACGCGTCTCGATCACGACGGGACGCCGGCCCGCCTCGGCCAGGCGCAGCGCCGCCGCGATGCCCGCGATGCCGCCGCCGATGACGACCACGTCGCTCATCGCGAGACCGCCTCCGGCCGCATCCGCGTGGCGCGCCAGGCGATCCACGCCTTGCGGAAACTGGACAGGCGTGCCCGGCCCGCCACGGTGATCCTGGGCCCGGCCTCGATGCGCGCAAGGATGCCGCGGTAGATCTCGGTCATCGCCCAGAGGGTGGGCAGGCACGACGGGTCGATCATGCGATCCAGCGGTGCGCTGCGCTCATAGTGCGCACGGGCACGCTCGCACTGCGCACGGATGAACTCGGTGCAGCGATCGGCCGGGCGCCAGGAGCGCAGGTCATCGGGCGACAGGTCCATCGCCGCGTACTCGCGCAGCGGCAGGTAGCAGCGGCCCGCGTCGAGATCCTCACGGAGGTCCCTGAGCACGTTCGTCAGCTGGAAGGCGATGCCGCGATCCACGGCAAGCCGGATCGCGTCGGGGCCCTGGAACCCCCAGACCCGGATGCAGACGACGCCGACGGTGCCCGCCACTCGATAGCAGAACTCGCGCAGTTCGTCCCAGGTCTCGAAGCGGGCAGCGTCGAGGTCCCCCATCTGACCCTCGAGCATGTCGTGGAATTCGGCGGGCTCGAGTGCGAAGCGGCGCACGGCCTCGGCCAGGGCGACCATGCACGGCTGGGTATCGTCAGGCTCTCCCTTGAATGCCGCATCGGTGTCGGCGCGGAACCTGGCGATCCGGCGAGCGCGCTCCGCCCGGTCCGGACCGGCGCCATCGGCCAGGTCGTCCGCCTCGCGCATCCACGCGTAGACCGCGTACATCGCCCAGCGCCGATCCTCGGGAGTCAGGCGAAGTCCGTAATGGAAGTTCCGCGCGCGCCTGCGCGTGATCGCCTCGCATGCGCCGATCGCCGTCTGCAGGGCGCGGCTCATGCGCGCGCCCTCCGCGCCTGCAACCACGCACTGGCGACAAGCAGAAGCTTGGATGCGCTGGAGACCCGCGGGCGACGGATGCAGGTCTCGTAGTCCCATGACCGCACGCGCGAGAGGATCGCCCGTCCACCGGCCTGGAAGAGCCAGATCACCGGACGCGACTCGGCACGCAGCCCCGACAGCAGCGGCTCGCCGCGATCGAACATGGACTCGGCGTGATCCACGAGCTCCCGGAGCATCGCGCGATAGGCCGGAAGGAATTCCCGATCCGGCGCCCATCCCTGACGTGCCGTGACCTTCAGTCGCCCCTCGAAATCCGGAATGCCCGCGGAACACGCGGCCGGCACGTAGATGCGGTCGCGCTCCAGCACGTCACGACGCACATCCTGCCAGTGGTTGATGAGCTGGAGGCCGGTGCAGATCGCGTCGGACTGCGCGAACGCCTCGGCGGAGCGCGATTCACCCAGCGTCATCAGCACGATGCGCCCCACGGGATCCGCGCTGAGCGCGCAACTCTGCAGCAGCTCTTCCATGGTCGCCCAGCGATTCTTGCGGTTGTCCCACTCGAAGGCCTGGATGAGGTGGTCGAAGGGCTCGATCGGCAGCGCGTGACGCAGCACCGTGGGCCGCAGCGCCACGAACACCGGATGTCGCGGCTCACCCGCGAAGCAGGCCTGCAGTTCCGAGCGCCACCAGGCGAGGAGCTCCAGCGCGCGCGCGGGATCGCCCGCCTCGTCCCCGAGGTCATCCGCCCATCTGCAGAACGCGTAGATCGCGCCAAAGTCCTCGCGCACGCCCGACGGAAGCAGCGCCGTGAGCACGGGAAAGTTCTCGCCGCGCCGACGCGCCAGCGACACGCACCATGCGCGTGCGTCCGATTCGCTCATGCGCTCGCATCGTTCCGGCCCCATCCGATCGAGCAAGTCCGTGCAGCGCGGCTCGGCGATCGACATCACGTCGCGCCTCCGCCATGCTTGCGACGCCGCCGTGCCGGAGGGATTCCAAGCTGCTCGCGGTACTTCACCACGGTTCGGCGCGCGATGGTGACGCCGCGGGCCTTCAGCCTTGCGGCAAGCGCCTCGTCCGAGAGCGGTCGCGCCTTGTCCTCGGCGTCGACCTCCTCCTGCAGCATCGTGCGGACGGCCTCCCAGCTCAGGCTCTGGCCGTCCTCGGTCTCGGTGCCTCCGGTGAAGAACCGGCGCAACTCCACAAGACCACGTGGCGTCTGCAGCCACTTGCCGCTCACGGCTCGGCTGACGGTGGCCACGTGCACGCCCAGCGCGTCGGCGACCTCGGTCATCGGCAGCGGCTTGAGGTGGCCCGTGCCCTGGTCGAACCAGTCGCGCTGCCTCACCAGCACCTGCTCGATCACGCGAAGCAGCGTGGAGCGACGCTGGGTGATCGCGTCGATCAACCAGCTCGCGGAGCGGATCCCTTCCTGCAGGAACTTGCGTGTCTCCGCATCGACACCCTCACGATCCGCCATCGACGCGTAGTTCGGGCTCACGCGCAGCGGCGGGATCGGCCCGTCGCACAGCGCGGCGACGTAGCGGTCGCCTGCCGCGTCGTACTCGATCATTGCGTCGGGAATCACCACCCCCGCATCATCATCCACCAGATCGCGCCCGGGCGAGGTCGTGAGCCGCTTCAGGCGCTCGCGCGCGGCCTCGACGGCCGGCAGCGGAAGTCCGCTGCGCTGCGCGATGCGCGGCAGCCGGTTCTCCAGCAGGTCCTCGTAGTGGTCGCGGACGATCGCGATCGCGTCGCGGATCGCCACCGCATCCTCGGCCGAAGGCGCCTCGGCCCAGCGGTCCGGATCCAGCTTCGCCTGGAGCTGCAGCAGCAGGCTCTCCCGAATGTCACGCGCGGCAACGCCAGCGGGCTCGAGATACGCCTGCAGATGCGCCAGCGCCTCGGCAAGCGTCGTCTCGGCGAACGGGCCACCCGGCGCCGACGCGGACTGCGCCGCGATCGCCGCCAGATCCGAGGAGAGCAGTCCGTCGTCATCGATGAAGTCGATCAGCAGCCTGCCCGCCGCCAGGATGGCCGCCGGCATCTCCGCAAGGTCCCACTGGTGCCGCAGCTGCTCGCTCAGCCGCTCACGGCGTGCGGGCGCGCCCGCCAGCATCTCCATCTTCGTGCCGCGCTCCTCGTCGCTGCGACGGGCCGGCCGGTGCCAGGCGCTCTCGTCGAACTCGCGCTCGAAGGCACGGGCGCGCTCGAAATCGGCCCCCTCCTCGCCAACCTTCAGCGGGCGCTCGGAAGGCTCCTCGTCGGGCGCCTCGTCGGTCTCGGGCGGCGCGGCGGTGCCCGGATCGGGCTCCACCGCCTCCAGCGTGACGTTCCGTTCCAGCTCCTGCTCCACGCGCTCCTGAAGCTGCGCCATCGGCATCTGGAGCACTTCCATGCTCTGGATCACGCGCGGCGCAAGGCGCAGCGACTGGCCGGTCTTCAGCTTCTGGGAAGTCTCGAAACGCACGGCGCTGATGGTACGGCCACGGCAGGCGAACCCGAGGCGTGGAAATCAGGGGACCGCCGCGATGCGGCGCTCACCGGGCAAGGCCGAGGCCCAGATCGCGTCCATCACCTTGCGCCGGAATCCCGCCTGGTTGTGACGCCCGACACTCACGCGCCGCCGAGCTTCCGCCGTCCCGCGATCGCGTCGGCGAGGGCCCCTCGATGCGCGAACTCGATCTGGCTGCCGGCGGGCAACCCGCGCGCGAGCCGGGAGACAAGCACGCCGAGCTTCGACAGCCGGTCCGCAAGGTAGAGACCCGTGCTGTCGCCCTCGAGATCGGGGTTCGTGGCCAGGATCACCTCGGTCACCTTGACGCCACGCGCATTGCGTTCCGGGTGCTCCACGCGCTGCAGAAGCTCACGCACGGTCAGCGTCTCGGGCCCCACGCCATCGAGCGGCTCCAGCCGGCCCATGAGGCAGTGGTACACGCCGCGATGCGCCCCCGTGCGCTCCAGGATCCACAGGTCCTTGGGCTGCTCCACGACCATCACCACGCCCGCTTCGCGCCGGGGATCCGCGCAGATCGGACAGGGGTCGGAATCCGTCACGTTGAAGCAGACGCCGCAGTGCCGCACCTGCGACTTCACCTGCTCGATCGCCTCGGCGAGGCGCTGCGCCTCCGCCTTCGGGGACTTCAGCACATGGAAGGCGAGGCGCTCGGCGGTTCGCCGGCCGATGCCCGGCAACTGCGCGAAGGCCTCGACGAGCCTCTGGACCGGCTCGGGATGCGCGCCGGATCCCGGCTGAGAGGCTGGAGAACTGGATCGACCGGTTGCCATCGCGCCAGATGCTACGCGTCCGCCTCGGGCTCGCTCGACGCGGGCGTCGCCGCAGCGCCCGTCCGCCGCTCCACCTTCAGCACGATGGCGTCGAAGGCATCCATCGCCTCGCGCACCAGCGGATGATTCGGGATCGCAGCGTCAAGCCCGTGCGTGGCGCGGGGCGTGGCCGCAGCCGCAGGCTCGACGGGCGCGTCGATCGTCACGCGCCAGCCTGGTCCGAGCGCGCGTCGGACAAGTTCAAGCAAGGGCTCGGTTCGTCGCGAGGCATAGGCGCCGCCCATGCCCGCGCCATCGGCCGCACGCAGGCGAAGCACCTGACCCTCGAGCGACTGAGGCTCGAAGGCCTCGTGCAGCGCCGCGTCCCGCGGACTCGTCGCGATCGCGCCCACGCGCGACCACGCTTCGGCGGCGTCGCGAGGTTGTGGTGCGGAGACCGAAGGCGCAGCCGGCGCCTGGATGTGCGCCTCGGGCGCGGAGGGACCCGGATTCGGCGCCGCGACCGGCTGGCTCACCGCGACCGGCGCACGCGCGGCCAGCTTCGGGTCCGCGGACTGCGCAAGCGCAGGACGAGGCGCTTCAACTACCTTTTTTTTTTGATCCGCCGAGGACTCGATCGGCTCGAACGCGCGGTGCAGGCACAGGCGCGCGACCGTCGCATCCAGCACCGTGCGTGGGGCGCTGCTGGAGCGCGCGGCGCGAAGGGCCGCCTCGCACACCGCCACCAGGTGGACCAGTTCCTCGCTCTCGAAGGCCTGTGCCTCGGCTGCAGCCTGCGCCCGCGCCTCGGGCGCCAGTTCGACAAGGTCGCTGTCGGCGCCACAGGCCCGGATGACAAGCAGGTCGCGAAGCCTCGAGGCGAGCAGCTCGAGCGACTGCTCGACCGGCGAACCGCTCTCGAGCAGCCGCGCCGCCGCCTGCAGGCCCGCCTTGGGATCCCCGGCTGCGGCAGCCGCGCTGATGGCGGCGACCAGCGTGGCGTCGGGCAGGCCCAGCGTCTCCTCGGCCAGTCGCGCCGTGATCGCGCCGCTCGCCGCCGCGATGAGCCGATCGAGCAGGCTCAGCGCGTCGCGCATGCTGCCGTTGCCGAGCCGCGCGACCAGGTGCACAGCCGCGTCCTCGGCATCGAGTCCCTCCTGCTTCAGCACCGCCTTCAGGTGCTCCACGATGCGACCGGTCGCGATGGGCCGGAAGTCGAATCGCTGGCAACGGCTCTGGATGGTCGCCGGCACCTTGTGCGGCTCGGTGGTGCACAGGATGAACTTCACGTGCGAGGGCGGCTCCTCCATCGTCTTCAACAGCGCGTTGAAGGCCGGCGTGGTGAGCATGTGCACCTCGTCGATGATGTAGATGCGGTACGGGCTGCGCGCGGGCGCGATGCCGGCCTTGCTGATCAGGTCGCGCGCGTCGTCCACGCCGCGGTTGCTCGCGCCGTCGATCTCGATCACGTCGAGGTCCTCGCCGCGAAGGATGCTGGCTCCGACCGCGGCGGACTCCGAGAGGTCCTTGGGGGCGTTCAATGCACGCGCGAAGACGCGCGCCATGCTGGTCTTGCCGACGCCGCGCGTGCCGCAGAACAGGTAGGCATGCGCCGTGCGGCCCATGGTGATCGCGTTCTGCAGCGTGCGGGCGATCGACTCCTGCCCGATCAACTCGTCGAAGCTGCGGCTGCGGTAGCGCCGAGCGAGCACCGTGTAGGCCTTGGGCGCGTCGGTCGACGGCTCCAGCGCGCCCGCGATGAGCAGGCCGTCGCCTTCGGGTTCCGAGACTTCCTTGTCCTTGGTCTTTCGCGCCACGCAAGCTCCGTTGGAATCTCGACGACGCGGAGGACGGCCAGGCTTGCGCCGGCATGGGCGACGCCGCTTATGGCTGCTGCGGTCAAGCCCTGACCAGGTTCACGGGCCGTCCACCCGACGGGCCCGACCGTCCTCCGACGCCTTCGAGGACGCAGATCCTAGCCGCCACGCCACCACTCGTACAATCGTCGCAGCATGCCGAACGACGAGGCCCCGAACGCGATCTCGCCAGAGCCTGCGACGGAAGTCTCGACGGATCCTCGCCCGGCACCGCCACCCCTGGACGGTCCGGCCCCGCGCCTGCCCGAGAGCCGCGAGGCACGATCCGGACGCCTGCTGATGCTGGTGATCCGCTCGGTGTTCATGATCCTGCTGGTGTCGGTCACGCTGCTCACCGTCAACAGCGTGCGCAGCACGGGCGAGTTCACGTACTCCACGATGGTGGGCCTGATCATCTCGATGGTCGCGGTGGGCCTGCTCGTGCTGGCGGTCGACGCGCTGACGCCGAACAAGCGCCTGGCCGGCGTGGTGGGCATCTACCTCGGCGTCTGCCTGGGACTGATCGGCGCCGTCGCCTTCGGCGCGCTGATCGACGTGATCGCCCGCGCGTGGGAGATCCAGCAGTCCCTCGGCGTCTATCTGCCCCTCACAAAGTCGGTGGTCGGCCTTGTCTTCTGCTACCTGAGCATCAGCGTGGTGCTGACCACCAAGGACGACTTCAGGCTGGTGATTCCGTACGTGGAGTTCTCGCGCACCCGGCGCGGGGTGCGCCCGTGGCTCGTTGATACCAGCGTCCTGATCGACGGCCGGCTTCCAGCGCTTGCGGCGACCGGATTCGTCGACGCGCCGATCGTGGTGCCCCAGTTCGTGGTCGACGAGCTGCAGCAGCTCGCCGACAGCGGCGATCGCACCAAGCGTGGCCGGGGCCGGCGCGGACTGGAACTTCTGGCGCGGCTGCGCGAGAGCCCCTACGCGGACGTCTCGCTGCAGGACTTCCGCGTGAGCGGGATGGGCGTGGACCGCATGCTGGTGGAGGCCGCACGCAGCGAGGGGTTGCGGATCCTCACCCTCGACTCGAACCTGGAGGCGGTCGCGCGGATCCAGGGCGTCACGGCACTGAACCTGAACGACCTCGCGACGACGCTGCGTCCCGCGCTCGGCCCCGGCGACACGGCCAGCGTGCAGGTGACCAAGCGCGGCGAGGGCGAGCGCCAGGGTGTCGGTTACCTGCCCGATGGCACCATGATCGTGATCGAGGACGGCCAGTCCCGCGTGGGAGCCACGGTCCAGATCGTGGTGACGAACGCGGTGCAGACCGCCGCGGGACGTCTTCTCTTCGCGCGCATCGAAGGGGCAGCGCCGGCGACCACGGAGAGCATGGCGGAAGCCGCAACACGGCAGCAGCGCCATACCGGCGGCCCCCCGCCGCGCGACCGGAAGGCCTGAAGCCGATCAGGCGGCCGCTCTGACGCTCAGCACCGCCTCGGCCAGCGCGCGCACGCGTTCCATCGGCGCATCATGCGCCGGATCGCGCAACGCCTCTTCCACCTTCGCGAGCGCCTCGGGCGGCATGCTCTTGAGCACGCGCTCGGCGGCCCACGGCTCCAGACTCAGCAGGAGCTGCGCGACCTCGTTGGCCGGCGCCCCCTGCTCCAGGCGCTCCACAAGCGCCGTGGTGATCAGCGTGCCCTGTTCCGCGACCTGTCGGTGCAGCGCCATCGAGAGCGTTCCCGCGATCGGATCCTCTTCGCCGAGTTCCGCATGCGGCCCGCCAAGATCCGCTCGGCGCGTTCGCCAGAACCAGACCGACCATGCGATCGCCAACGCGGCGGCCGCGCCACCCGCCCACGGCCACACCGGCCATCCCGTCGTCGTGGCACTCGCCGCGGGCGCGGGCGCCGCGATCGGCGGGGTCGCGCGAGGCGCGACCTGCGCCGAGGCAAGCGCCGCGCGACCATCGTCGTCACCATCGGATCCCAGCGCGCAGGCGCGCGCGCGAATGCCCGAGGCCTCGTCGATCACGGTGACCTGCTCGGCCTGCAGGCCCGGCACCGCGGCGCACAGCAGCGTGCCGGCGGCGTCGACCAGTTGCACTGGCACCACGCCGTCGCGCATGGCGATCGAGACCACGGCCGCGGCGCCTCGACCGTCGGCGCCGTGCGAGGAAAGGATCGTGACCTCGCGCACATCGGGCCTTCGGCGAAGGACCTCCTCCACGCGGGCGACGGCCGAGCGCATGCGCCGCTCGCGCGCCTGCTCCTCGGTCAGGAAGGGATTGTCGGCACCTGAAAACCAGTCTGACATGCCGCTCGCGGAGGACGCCCGCTCGCGTGAGGCCATGTCGACGGATGGTTTCGGCTCTGGGCCCGGCATCGAGCTCTTCATGGCCACCACGCCAAACGGGAGCGCGGCAGCCAGGACAGCCATGGACCAGGCCAGGGGTGCGGTGCGGATCGAATCGGTCAGGTTCTTGGGGAAATTCACGGTCGAGGGGCCTCCATGCCCAGTCGGACCCATCAATGTCGGCGTTCCGGGTCGATGGTGTGCAGAAAGCGGCTAGGCCTCGACGACCGCGGTATCGGTGACGACCTCCGCGACGCCCACCCCCCGGCGACTCGCCAAGGCCGGGAGCGCCAGCACGGGAGACAGCATCGTGAGGCCCTTCAGGAGGTTGCGGATCACGTGCCGAGGCCAGCGTGCATCGGTGCCGTCGGAACTGCGCACGGCTCCACCAAAGATCCGCTTGCCCATGGAGCGCGATCCGGCGCACTCCTCGAGCATGCCGAACGCGACCGTTCCGATGGTCATCCAGATGAATGGCCGTGCCTCGTCAAGGTCCGTGACCCACAGGGGCGCCCCCAACAGGCCCTCGGGCCCAACATCGAACGCCATCATGGCGGCCAAGCCCACCGGCGCCGCATCGAAAGCGAGCGCGGCGATCCGCCGCCCCACCGCCATGCCGACGGGATGTCCATCCGGTTTCGACGCGCCACGCACCTGACGCGCCGCCTTCATGATCGTGGCGAGCATGAGCGCGCCCAATGACAGCACGCCAAGCACTGGAAGATGGAACCAGCGCGAGGCCGTCGAGGCCTGCTCGGGAAGAGGCGCCGGCTCGGCGAAAGCGTCACCAGCGGCGGAAAGCGATGCCCAGGTCGTCGACTCCGCCTGCACGTCCAGCGTGCCGAATCCGTCCTCCCAACCCAGCACGACGCCGCGCGAAGGCGCCGTCGCGCGGGCCACGAAACGGCCTCCCTCGATGACGCCCACGATTCCACCGTCGGCCTGCACGGCGATCAGGTCGCTGCCCGGAACCACTCGCGTCCAGGTGGGCATGTCGATCGACACGCCTCGCCAGGCGCCCGCCTCGCGTGTCCAGCGCAGCGAGGATCCGTCGGCTCGCTCGACCAGGAACCAGAGCGCGCCCCGCGCCAGAACAAGTTCCCGTCGCGTGGCACTGGGCTCGTGCGGAGGCAGTTCCGCCTCGATCCAGCGCTCGCCAGCAAGCCGAAGCGCGCGCCCGGGCATCTCGCCGCACAGCACCCAGAGCTCGCCATCGATGGCGGCCACGCTCTCCACGCGCGCGTGCGGCAGCGACGCGCAGAGCCGCATGCCGGCGGGTCGCACGAACCACAGGTCGCTCGCGGGATTCATGTCCGCCGTGCCCATCACGAGCTCGCACCGTCCCTGCTTCGCCCCGAAGAGCACCCACACGCGATCGCCCTCGGCCGCAAGCCGATCGGGCGCTTCATCGAAACGGGCCACGACATGACGCACGAGCGTGCCACCCGGTCCCTCGGCCGCATGCATGACGAGCCATGACTTCTCCTGCGGCTGGACCCACCAGAGGTGATTGCCCGAGGAGGTCGCGACGAGTGTCGGGACCTCGGCGGTTCCCGCCGCGATCCACAGAAGGCAGACAGGCATCAGCCAGCGCAGCCACGCGACCCAGCCATGCAGGACGCCATGCATGTCAGGGACTCACCACGTCCTGATCCACGACTTCCCTGGGGCGAAGCGCGTCCGTGAGCACCGCCAGATCGAAGAGCCGATCCTTCAGCCGCGCCGGCTCGGTTCCGGGCTGATCCCAGAAGATGTCCCAGGTGGCGTCCGAGTCACCCGCCTCGATCCGCATGGTGCCGGCGACCTCGGGCCATGCACCCGTCGGCAAACCGCTCACCGGCACCGAGAGCGGACGCGTCAAGGTGGATCGCGCGATGATTCGCCCACCTGCGTCGAGCAGTTCCACGCGTTGCGCGAGTGCACCAGGGCGCTCGACGAGCGCGCGGGTCCGTCGCCATGCCCCGACGGGGTTCGACAGATCCCATTCGATCCAGCGCGCGCCGCTCTCGACCTCGCCGACACGAGCGCTTGCGGGCCATGGCCGGGCCGACATGAGTTCAAGCACGCTCTCGGGGCCGACGAAGGGAAGGATCGAATCCCTTGGAACGCTGCCGCGACGCCCCGTGGTCAGGCGGCTCGGCTCCCGCTTGAGCTCGAAGATCCACCAGCGTGCGGCGTCGGCACCAGCCCACGCCAGGCGCTCGCCCACCTTGTCGGCACGGAACGCCATGCGCTGGCCCGACTCACGCCACGCCAGCTCCACCTGCGTCTGCTCGAAGTGCGCCCCCTCCTCGTCCTTCCAGCGCACCTCCAGCGAGCCTCGGCTCGCGAAGTCACCCAATGCGGCGGTTCGTGCGGCCTGGCCGGAGCGGAACTCGGCGGCCGACGCGCTTGAGACGGGCAGGCCTGCGGACGGACTGGGCGCCTGGTTCGCCGAAGGGGACGCGCAGGCCCCGACGAACAGAAGAACCCCCAGCAGCGACCGCTCACGCATCGAACGAGACCACCGCGCCCAGTTCATCACCGAGCGCCGCGATGGCTTCCTCGTCGAGCGTCGGCCGCACCACCGAGGTGGGCGGCGCCCCCTCGGCGTCGCCACGACGCGAGAAGAGCCACGTCTCGACGCCCTCGGCGCTCTCCACGCGCAGGTGACGCAGCCGCTTCTTGCGCAGCAGGATCATCGCCAGGAGCCAGCGAACGGCCACGCGGTTGGGGCGATCGTCCTCGGCCAGACGCTCGAAGACCTCCTCGATCGCCTCGTCGTCGAGCACGAGCCGACGCTTGGCGTCGGGCTCGGGCATCACGGTCTTCCACCAGCACAGCAGCCCCTCGGGTCGCGCACCCGCGAGCCATGCAGCCTGGCTGAACTCGAGCCGCTCGAAGCCGCCCTGCCCGTTCTCGCGCACCGAGGTCACGCACGGCGTGCCCGGCGGCAGCGGCTCGCCACTGGCGGCGCACTTGAAGGTCGGCTTGCCGACGGGAATGGTGGTCGCTTCTCGGCTCATCCTACGAATCCTAGCGATCCGCGGCGAATTCGCGTGGTACAGTCGGCCCGTGTTCGACCGTCTCTTCCAGCTCTTCAGGGGCAGCGATCCGCTGAGCGTGGCGGTCGAGCTGGCGGTCATCTTCGTGGGCGTGCTGTTCGTGCTGCGCTTCCTGCAGGGAACCCGCGGCGCCGGCGTGTTCAAGGGCGCGATCATCCTGGTGGCGGTGCTGCTGCTGGGCATCCGTTTCGCGGGCCTGTTCAGCGAGAGCTTCGCGCGCCTGCGGTTCCTGAGCGAGGGCCTGCTGGGCGCGATCGCGGTGTTCCTGCTGGTCGTGTTCCAGCCGGAACTGCGCCAGGCGATGGTGCGGCTGGGACAGACGATCGTGCCGAGCGAGCGGCGAAACCTGGACCCGCTCGTCGATTCGCTCGACGAGGCCGTAGGGTTCCTGAGCCGCAACCGCTTCGGCGCGCTGGTGGTGATCGAGCGCGGCACGAGCCTGGCCGGACTTGCATCGCAAGGCGTGCAACTCGACGCACGACTGACCGCGCCGGTGCTCGAGAGCATCTTCTGGCCCAGCAGTCCGCTGCACGACCTGGCCGTGGTGATCCGCGGCGAGCGCATCGCGGCGGCGAGCGTGCAGCTGCCGCTGACCGACGAGACCTTCGCGGTGCGCCTGGGCGCACGGCATCGCGCGGCCGTGGGCGTGACCGAGGAGTGCGACGCGCTGGTCGTGGTGGTCAGCGAGGAGAACGGCGCGATCCGCCTGGCCGAGAGCGGCAAGCTCTCCGATCCGGTTCCACACGCGGACTTCGCGGAGCAGCTTCGCACGCGGCTCAGCCGACCGAAGCGCCGCGGACAGGGCTCGCTGCTGGGCGCGATCTTCGGCAGCGTGGGTGGCGTGGACGCCCCGGCTCTTCCCACGCCCGGACTGAACGACGAGCCCGCGAGCATCGTGGAGGCGGCCACCGAGGCCGCCGCCGCCGAAGCCGACGGCACGCGCGAGCACGCGAGCGGGTCGGACGAGGTCGAGACTCGCAAGGAAGCGTGAAATGAGCGAGTGGCGAAACCGCATCTCGACGCTCGTGGTGGCCATCATCGCCACGCTTCTGATCTGGACCTGGGCTGCCGATCGAACGCGCGACGTGCGGATCCTGACCGGCAGCGTGGTGCTGCGTCCGGCCGACCCATCGCGCCAGTTCGTCGATCCCGCGCAGCCGCAGGCGGTCACGGTCACGCTGAAGGGAAGCCCCGCCAGCATCAACGCGATCCAGACCCGGCTTGAGCAGGGCCTCGTGCTCACGCTCGATCCCGGCGTGGTCGGGCAGGAACCCGGCCAGCGCACGCTGAATCTGGCGCCGCTGATCGAGGCCGCCCCGGAAATCCGCGCCACCGACGCGTCGGTCTCGGCCGTGCGGCCCGATCGCATCGACGTTCGCGTGGGCGCCATGGTGCCCGTGCGCATGGCGGTGCGCGCCGTCGCGCCGCTCGCCACGCTGCGCGGCGATTCAAGGGTCGAGCCGACCGAGGTGCAGGTGCTCGTGCCGGAACCCTCCGCAAGCGCGGCCAGTCAGGAGACGGCCGAGGCCGTCGTGGACGCGAAGGACCTGCCCGAGGGATCCACGCACGACGTGACCGCATCGTTGCGACTGCCGGAATCGCTGAAGCTCGGCGCGTCGCAGGCCGTCTTCACGCCCGATCGCGTGAAGGTGCAGTTCACCGTCGCGGCCCGAAGCCGCTCCTTCACGCTTCCGACCGTCCGCGTGGAGGTCGCCGGCGCACCCGAGGACCTGAAGGGATTCGACGTCTCCTTCGGTGAGCAGGGCGACCTGCTTCGAGACGTCGTCCTGAGCGCGCCCGGTGACGCGCTGGGCCCGATCGAGGCTGGCCAGACGCGTGCGGTGGCGATCGTGCATCTCACGCCGGAGGAACTCAGCAAGCGGATCCCCCAGAAGCAGGTCAGCGCATGGGTGCTGCCCCCTGGCGTGCAGGTGGAAAGCGTGGCGGGCAAGCGTCCCTCGGAGGTCATGGTGCCGCTGAAGATCGAGCCGCGGGCGAAACCGACGGAGCCACCCGCGCCCGCCCCAGCCGAAGCCGCCCCGCCGAAGACCGACTGAATCGCGGTCAGCCGCGGGCCGCGCGCACCACGTGCCAGAGCTTCTTGCCGCGCCGCAGCAAGGCGATCTCGCCGTGCAGAAGGTTCGCCGACGTGAGCCGAGCCTCGGCGGCAGCCTTCTCGCCGTTCACGCTCACGGCGCCCGCGCCCAGGAACTCGCGCGCCTCGCGCTTGCTGGCGGCCAGTGACGTGGTCGGCAGCAGGTCCACCAGCGCCAAACCCTCGCCAGCGAGCT
>JBIIOC010000085.1:0-9122 GCA_044337135.1 Phycisphaerales bacterium
ATCCTTGGGGTGCCTGCCTCCACCGCCGGCCAGCCGGGCCACTGCGCGATGGTGGAGATGGCGTTCGACAAGAAGACCGGTCGGTACCGCTGCGAGGGTGGTCAATACGCCACCGGCGGCGACGAGGCGACCACCGTGCACGCGGGCTGGAACTACGACGATCAGGGTGGTCGGCGCCCGATGGTTTTCCATCAGACCGTGGCATGGGGGATGGATGCGGGACTGCCCTCGTTCGTGGACACCCTCGTGATGCGCCGCGTGTGGGACGCGATGCCCGCCGACCAGCGGACCGGCGAATGCGTGGCTTTCCTGAAGGCGGGCCTGGCGCGCAACCCCTACGCGATGGCGGTTGTCGAGGCCGCGATTGCCGACGCCCCTGACGCGAAGACGGCGAAGGCGCTGGCGGACGCGTTCGATGCGGCGGTGAACGAGACTTCACTGCCTGACAACCGCCGCCTGTACGGCGAAACGGTGCGAGATCTGGCGCACGCGCGCGTGCTGGCACTGTCGCCATCGGGCGAATCGACGGATGCCGCCGCGATGTCGGCCGACCCGATGCGATAGGAACGCACGAAGGCTGCGCCGGTGGCGCACGAACCGGACTTGTCCTTCAAGATCATTCGGCGATGGGCAACTTGGCACGACTCGACGCGCCGGATCTTCCATCGCTACCGGACCTGCCGCAGCGCCTCGTGACAATACCACTTCACGGCGTCGCTCATCGGGGGTTGCAGGGTTTCAAGTTCGGCGGCGGTGCACCAGCGAATGGCGTGATGCTCGTCGGTGGCCAGCGTGATCTGGCCCGCACGCGGACGCGCGAAGTAGATCATGCCGATGTGCTCGTGGGTGTCGCTGATGCGGTGGATGTCGAGGTACTGCGGCGCAATGAGAGCGCGCGTGCCCGGGCCGGTGGTCGGTGGTCGCTGGCCCAGCAGCTCGATGTCAAGACCGCTCTCCTCGCGGGCCTCGCGCAGGGCGGCCTGCTCCGGATCCTCGTCGAGCTCGATGTGGCCACCGAGCGGCAACCACTTGTCGAGCTTGCGGTGATGGATGACCAGCACGCGAGACTGATGCACGACGAACACGGCCACGGTGAAGTCGATCTTGTCGTGGATGTGGGGCATGGGATGGGTCCGACTCAGGACTGTCGCCCCGCAGCGTCGCCGTACTTGGACGGCCTGCACACGAGCCAGAAGCCCACGGCGGCGATGGAGAGCACCGTGCCACTCACGACACCGTGGGCGCGGAATCCGTCCATGATGATCTCGCGCCGAACTTCGCGAAGCTGCTCAAGACGGTCAGGGCTCAGGCCGAGCTCGCGGACGATCGTCCCGGTCGGCTTGTTGTCTTTCACGGCCTCCACCAACGCCTCGACCTGTTCCGGCGTGGTGCCGCTTGATTCCTCCGCATGGCGCCGCATCGACGCACCCATGGCGTGACTCACCGTGGAGGCGACAAGCAGCAGCGCGAGTGCATTGCCCACACCGGTCGCCGCGCTTCGATAGGAGGAGACCTGCCGATCAAGCCCTTCCGGAGCGCGGGACATGATGGCCTGCGTGACACAGACGCCAGAGCCGATCTCGGCGACGGCGCACACCGCGAGCACGCTCACGGCGACCCACAGCGGCGAGGCGGTGGTCTGCGTGCAGGAGAGCCACATCGAGGCCGCGAACCACCCGATCAGGAGTGCACCCGCGTGGCGGATGCCGATGCGTCGGATGAGCCACCCCGCGACGCCGGCTCCGGCCAACGAGGCGATCTGCGCGGCCAGCAGCGCAAGCGAGACCTCCAGCGAGGTGAGACGGTGCACGAAACGCGCGACCGCGCCGACATAGAACCAGAGGTCGCCGCACTGCGCCACCATGGCGACCAGGAGAATCGGGAGCAGTCCCGGAGTCCGAAGCGTGGCGCCATCAAGGCTGGGATTCGGCAGCACGCGCACAAGTCCGAACCAGATGGCCGCGGCGGCCACGGTGCCAGCGACCCAGGCCAGCGCGTGAAACGAGAGCGCGCCGTGCAGCGAGACGGCACCCAAGGTCTGCACGATGCCAACCAGGGTGACACCCGCAAGAATCGGTGTCCATGGTTCCTTTCGGACGGCTGACGTTGGTCCCGCAGGCTCACCGCGAAACCAGCGCATCGATGCCAGGAGAATGAGACCGCTGGCGATCCAGACGGCACCGACCCAACGCCAGTCGCCCATGCCAAGCAGCCAACCCGCCAGCACTGGCGCAATGATGTACGCGGTGGGCACCACGGCACCCAGCGTGGCGAAACCCGAGGTGCGACGACCAGCATCCGTGATCGACGCCGCCACAACCGAGAATGCAAGCACGCCGACCACGCTGCGACCGATGCTCACCGCACTCATGCCGATCACAAGCCATCCGACGGCCGGGGCGAAGGTCATGAGCAAGGCGCCACTCAGCACGCATGCCGCCGAAATCGCCGCGAGCCGGAAGGCGCTCATTCCAGCGCCCAGCGCCCCGACAAGCGGAACCGCAAGCAGACCGGCGATGTCCGGGAGTTGTCGCAGCAGCACCTCCCCATCGACACCCAGCCCGAAGGTCTGCTGGACCGGCAGGATGATCGCACTCCAGGTGGCGTTCAGCAGGAAGCTGCCGAAGAGCGCCAGCGACGCCCCAATGAGCGCATTCCGCTCGCGCGCGGGCCAGTGAAGGAGGAGCGCTTGACGGAAAACCCGCATCGCGCGCGAGAGAGTAGCCGCGCGGCCACGTCGAGGCCGCGCCCACGACACTCTCCGCGCGCCCTTCAGATCATCCGCTGGCTTCGCAAGGTGCAGCCAAGCAGCTTGTACAGCACGCGCGCACCCACCGTGCCGTTCCATTCATCACCCTTGGTCCCCGGCGCCACTTCGCACAGGTCGAAGCCGACCACCCGCCTGCCGCTGTGCGCCAGCAGTTCGAGCAGGTGGCAGATCTCTGGGAAGGTGATGCCGCCAGGCACCGGCGTGCCGGTGTGCGGACAGTGCTCGCTGGTGAGTCCGTCGATGTCGAAGGAGATGTAGACCGTCTTCGGCAGCGCGGCGATGATGCGCTTGCACACGGTGGTCCAGGTGGCGCCTCCGAACTGCATGTCGCGCAGGCGCTGGTCGTAGAAGGTCTGCACGCGACCCCGTGAGCGCTCCGCGAAGGCCACCTCGCGCGAACCAACATCACGGATGCCAACCTGCACCAGCTTGCCCACCCTGGGCAGACGCGTCATCACGTTGTGGAAGATGCTGGCGTGGCTGAAGGCGAAACCCTCGAAGGCCTCGCGCAGGTCCGCGTGCGCGTCGATCTGCAGGATGCCCATGCCCGGATGGCGCCTGGAAAGTTCGTCGATCAGGCCGAAGGGACTGGCGTGATCGCCGCCGAGCAGCGCCGGAATCGCGCCCTGGTCGAGAACGCGTCGCGCTTGTGCCGCGACATGGTCGTTCACGCGCTCGCTGGCGGCGTTCACGGTCGCGAGCGCCTTGGCGTGCCTGGCGTTTCCACGCTCGGCACCGCCCGCGCGAATGATTGGCTCGGCTGCGGCACGCGCCTTCCTGGAAAGCGCGGCGATCGCCTTGGGAATGGGAAGCATCGCGATGCCGGCCTTCCAGATGGGGCCGAACTGGATGTCCTCCAGATCGACCTGCATGCTGGCGTGCAGCACATGCTCGGGACCCGCCGCCGTGCCGGGGCGGTAGCTGGTGGTGGCATCGAATGGCACCGGGATCACCACGATCCGGGCCTGATCGGGCTTCGTGTCGAGGCCGAAGAGTCCGTCACCGGTCGCCGCAGCGTCGGGGTCGAAACCGGCGGGCACGACATCGACGATGGGCTTTGCTCGAGACTCGTTGCGGGCGCGCTTGGTCGGCATGGAAGCCGGAGATTACGAAACTGCCGCCCTGTGCGATGATGCCGCCGTGATCGAGACGGATCGACCCACCATCGCACCGGACGCCGAGCGGATCCTGCATCTGGGAACCACGCTCGAGGTCTTCCTTGCCGAATTGCGGCCCACGGCCGGTCGCCTGCAGGCCACGGTGCGCGCGACCGTCGCGGTGATGGTCGGCGTGGTTCTTGCGGCCATGGTCGGCAATCCCGCGTTCGTGATGTGCCCGGTCACCGCGATGACCGAGAGCACGCCTGGAACGGTGCACTCGCCGGGGCTGCTCGCGCGACGCGTGCTGCTGAGTTTCCTGTGTGCGGGCGCCTCGATCGTGATCGTGGGGGTCGTGCCACAGGTGCAGGCGGCGCTGTACGTGGCGATCCTGCTGCTCGTCTGGTGCGTGATGTATCTCGCGCGCGTCCTGCCCGTCGGAAGCAGCGGCCTGCGCGTGGCGATCTGGACGCTTGGGCAGACCTTCTCGGTGCCGCTCGAGAATCCGGCGGACTTCGAGCAGGCCGCACTCCTGAGCGCGCTTGGGGTCTCCACCGGCGTTCTGATCTCGCATGCCGCGACGCTGCTCATCTTTCCAGGCGCGGAATCACTGCGCGCACGACAGGCCGTGGACGGACTGCTGGCGGATTCGGCGACCAAGCTCCGCGCGCTCGCGGGGCGTTGCCGCGACGGCGGAACGATCGACCCCGAGACCACTCCCGTCGACGCATCGACGCTCGTGCACATTTCGGTGCTGACGGATGCGGTCCGGACCTACGTGGAGCCCGGTGCCAGCTTTCCTGAACTCGCGCCACTCACTCGCATGGCATGCATCTCGGATGCCGCGACAGTGCACCTCGCCGGGCTTGCGCACGAGGCCGGGATGGATCCCGTCGCTCGCGAGGCGGCGGCCTGCGTCGCCGTGCGGATGGCGGATCTCTTTGACCGCACGCGCGGGCTGAGCTTTGAACGACACTGGGCACGACCTGGCGACCTTGTGCCCGAGCTTGACGAACTTGCGCACGAGGCGGAGTCGCTGATCGAGGAGGGCGACCGGATCATCCGCGAGTCCGCCGCCGACACCGGGGAGACGACCCTATCCATTGCGGGATTCGCGCGCCGCGTGGGAGGTTCGCTTCGAGCGTCGCTGACCGATCGACCCCTGCCGGCGGGGATCGGATCCTCGGCGCTCGCGCTTCCGCTCGGATTCGCCCCCGCGGGACCGACGGGGCGCGCCCCGACCCTTGCCGCGGCGCTCTCCAGGTTCGACCCGGCCGCGGCCATGAGCGCTGCGGCGTCAGTGTCTGGACTCGGGCTCGCGATGCTGCTCACCGCCTTCTTCCTGCCAGCGGAGACCGGAGCCGCGGCGATCGGTTCCGTCTTCCTGCTGCAATCGACGATCGGTGGTTCGGGGCGCCGCGGATTGCTGCGCTTCATCGGCACGGTGATCGGCGGGGCGATGGCGATCCTCGCCATGGCGCTCTTTGGCGGCGGCCTGCAGGGTCTGGGGTGGTATGTGGCGATCCTTGGAACGCTGACCTTCGCATCAGCGTGGGTGTTCGTGGGAAGCCCGCGCACCAACTATGCGGGCCTGATGATGGCCGCGGCATGGATCACGGCGATCGTCGTGGATCCAGCGCCTGCAATCACCGTGACGCCGGCGCTGGCTCGCATCGGTAGCGTGATCCTGGCCGGCCTCTGCGTGACAACCATGATCTGGCTGTACGCCACGACCAGCGCACGCACGGCCCTGATGAAGTCGATCGCGGACGGATGGAAGCGCCTGGCCGACCTCATGCGCACGGCGACGATGAAGCCGGTCCATGAGGGCGACCTTGATGTCTGGCGCAGGGCGAGTCACCTGGCCACCGGCAATCTGGCCACCACGGCTGACCTGCGCGAGCAGTACGCCTTCGAACGGCGCCTGCTGAACGACGCGTTCCAGCCGGTGCTCGAGACGCTGGCGGAGCAGCAACGCACGCTGCTGCTGGCCCGCGCGATGGCGATCGGCCGCTTCCACGATCATCCATTGCCGGTGCAGGCGACGGCGGCGCTCGACGCGGCGCTGGAGGCACAGGCTCGACGGCTGGACCGACTGTCGGGGCGATTCCTTCGTCCGGACGCGGGCGACCCCGTCGACACACCCATGCCGACGCCGCAGACGACGCGCCAAGCAGCCATCGACGCCGGCTGCAGCGCCGAGGACGTTGCGCGACTCGTCTATCGTCGCGACGCGATCGCGATGCTGGCCCGCACCATCGACCGGGCCGAGCGGCTGGCAGGAACCGGGTTCGCATGGATCGACGGCAAGCTCGAGAGCATTCTGGAACGCGACGCGATCCAGGCGGGAGCGCCACGGCCTGCGGCTATGCTCGCCACCACCTCGTGACGCGCAGAGAAGGCTCCATCACCGCGCATCGATCCGCGCTACTTCGCGCCGCGGCACTCGTGGCATCCATCCTTCCGCTCAGCGCCTGCAATCCGAACCTCGATGTCGATGGCGCGCTGGTTCCTGCGTGGATCACCGCGGCGGTGATCGGCATCGTGGCCATGCTGGGCGCGCGCGCGGCGCTGATCCGCACGGGCATCGATCGCCATCTGGTGGCGCGACCGGCCGTGTACCTGAGCCTGGCCATCACGTTCACCTGCCTGGTGTGGATCGCGGTGTTCCGCTATTGAGATGAGCGCCGTCGCCCCCATCGAGATCCGCAAGGAGAGTGATCCGCGGCGACAGCGGATCGGCCGGATCGTGTCGTACGCGACATTCGCGGCCGCGCTGCTGAGCATGGTGATCGTGTGGAATCAGATCCAGCGTTACCCGCGCACCGACGATGCCTACCTGCGCGCCAACACGATCGGCATGGCCCCGCGCGTGTTCGGCCAGATCGCGGAACTGCCGATCCGCGACAACCAGTTCGTGAAGACGGGCGACCTGCTGTACCGGATCGATCCACGGCCCTACGAGGTGGCACTCGCACGCGCCGAGGCGAACCTGGCCGTCGTGGACTTCGAGGTGCGTGCCCTGAGCGACGCCGTGCAGGTGGCCGATGCCCGCATCGCCACGAGCAAGGCCGACGTGGACAAGGCACAGGCCGACATCGTGCGTCGCAAGGCCGATGTCGCGGCCGCGAAGGCGCGCGCGGACTACGCCGCGGACTACCTGGGTCGCATCAAGCCGCTGCTGGAGCAGCAGTTCATGACCGCCGACCGCGTGGCGCTGGCCGAGAGCGACCTTCAGGCGGCGAAGGCCGGCGTGGCGGCAGCCGATGCCGCGGTGGCCAACGCGGATGCCGCCCTGGTCGCGGCGCAGTCGGCCGTGGTGAGCGCCGAGGCCGAGGCCAAGCGTGCCCGCAACGCGCTTGCCCAGGTGGGTGATGTCAACGTGCGCGTGGCCGCGGCCAAGGTGGAGATCGCCGACGCGCGCCTGAACCTTGGTTACTGCGAGGTGCGGGCGCCGATCGACGGCTGGGTGACCAACCTGAACACCAACGTGGGCGCCTTCGTGAAGACGGGCGACAACCTCTTCTCGATCGTGCAGAACACGGAATGGTGGGTGATCGCCAACTTCCTGGAGACCGAGGTGGAGCAGATCCGCGTGGGCCAGGAAGTGGCGGTCTACATCTACGCCTATCCCGGCCATCGATTCAAGGGCACCGTGCAGGGCATTGGATGGGCTCTCTACCAGCCCAACGGCGCGACGCAGCAAACGCTGCCCGACGTGAAGCCCACCTTGAACTGGATTCGCCTTGCGCAGCGCTTCCCGGTGCGCATCACGCTGGAGCCCTTCGATTCGAAGTACCCCTATCGCATGGGCGCCACGGTGACCGCCATCGTGAAGACGGGCGGGCGCGATCCTCTGCTGGAGCAGCTTGGCCTGATCGGATCACCCTTCGGCAAGGATTCGGGGCCCTTCCCCGATGCGGGCTCGGGACCCACGCTGCTTCCCGTGAAGTGAGTCAGCGCACCTCGCCGGGTCCCGCACCCGAGGCGAGGATCAGGCGCGCGCTGGATGCGAGCAGGTTCGAGCGGCTCTCGATGCGCTGCGCGCGCGCGAGCGACAGGTCGCGCTCCGAATCGAGAAGTTCCGGAAGCGTGGTGAGCCCGAGTTCGTACGCGCGCTTGACCGATTCGAACGCGTCGATCGCGGCAACGAGCTGCGCCTTCGCGGCGTCGTACTGCGCGCGGTCGCTCTGCAGCGTGTGGTAGGCGCGCCAGACCTCATCGGCGGCGTCCAGGCGCGCCTTCGCGAGCTTCGCGCTGGCGGCCGCACGATTCGCGGTGGCCTCGGCGAGCGCGGCGTCGCGTGCGCCATCGTCGAAGAGCAGCCAGCGGCCACCGAGGTACGCGGAGCCAGCGAAGCCCCAGCCCTGCCCCTGGATGGAGAAGCCCGGCGTGTCAAAGTTGAGCCAGCTCTCGCCGGCGGTGCCACGCACCACCACCTCAGGCAGGTAGTCCGCCTGCGCACGCCGCACCTCGGCCTCTCGCGCACGCACCTCCAGCACCGCGGCCGCGAGATCGGGCCGCCTCGCGAGCGCCTGATCGATGATCCCGTCGATGCCCGCGGTCAGGATCTCGGGCACCTCGGCCTCGGGCGTGGGATCGATCGGGAGCGACACGCTGGCGGGCATGCCCACGCTCGTGCGCAGATCGCCCTCGGCGATGAAGACCTCGCTGCGGCGCTTCTCGAGCACGTACAGCGCCTCGGCGAGCGCCTGTCGCGCCACGAGCATGTCGGGGCGCGTAGCCAGCCCCATCGCCAGCCGCGACTCGGTGGCCTGCAGCACGCTTCGCGCGGCAGTCACGTCCTGTTCGGCCGCCTGGCGCAATCCAAGCGCCCCCTCGAGACGGAAGTAGGACTTCTGCACTTCGAAGACGGTGCGCTGGATCGTGCGGTCGTGCGACATGTTGGCCGCGGCGAGTTCCGCGCGCGAGCGATCCGTGTCGGCGTCGCGACGGCCGAAATCGAGCAGCAGCCAGGATGCGTAGACCTGGGGCGAGAACAGCGCCTCACGATCGGGCAGTGGTTGTGGCGTCTGCGAGAGGAAGGGCTGCTGCGAGTAGCTCATGCCCGCCTCGACACCGATCTGTGGGCCATAGGCCGCCAGCGCCTTCTGCTCACGCGCCGCCGCCGCACGCGCGCGGTGCCACGATTCTCGCGTGTCGGGATTCGCCTCGAGCGCCATCGCGGCAAGTTCGGGAAGTCCCCAGATCCGCTCGATGCCCGGCCCAGGACCGTCCGTCGCCTCGTCAGGCGC
>JBIIOC010000180.1:0-2696 GCA_044337135.1 Phycisphaerales bacterium
GGCGGGGGCGCTGGCCGATGCGGCGCGTGGGCGCATCGTGAACATCGGGCCTCTCGAGGGCGGCGTGGCGACGAACATCGTTCCCGATCGAGCGCGCGCGTGGGGCAACCTGCGCTACCGCGACGAGGCGGAGGGCGCCCAGCTCGGCGCTGCACTGGATGCGCTGGCGATCGGCGAGGATGACGCGGTGCCGCGCGTGCGCGTGCAGCGGGTGCACAATCGTCCCGCCAAGCCGTGCACCGACGCCGTGCGCGCGATGGCCGAGCGCGCGCAGGCCGTGGCCGCGGACCTCGGTTTCCGCGTGGGGCTTGCGTCGACCGGCGGCGTGAGCGACGCCAACCTGATCCAGCATGCGGGGCCGCCGACGCTCGACGGCCTGGGCGTGCGTGGCGGGAACCTGCACCGCCAGGACGAGTACTTCTGGCAGGAGAGTCTTCCGGAACGCGCCGCGCTGCTGGCGATCCTGCTTGCGCGCGAGGCGAAGGTGTCCTGAGCGACTAGTCGCGCGCCCCGCCCACGCGGCCCATGAGCAGGCTCAGGGCGTCGCACACGGCGTCGATGTCGGTCTCGGTGATGCGCTCGAAGAACGGCAGGGCCAGCGTGCGCTGGGCGAGCCGCTCCGCCACCGGGAAGTCGCCCGGCTGATGGCCCAGGATCTGGCGCACGTGCGGCAGCAGCGCGGCGCACGGCCACCAGTCGGCGGCGCCGATGTCGAGCCGGTGCATGCCGTCGATGATGAAGTCGCGGTCATCCTTGGTGAAGCGGTCGGACAGCCGGATCACGAAGCTGCTCCAGCTCATGCGGCAGTCGTCAGGCACCCCAGGCAGGATCACGTCGGGCTCACCGGCCAGGCGGCGCACATACGCGTCGGCCACCTCGCTTCGTCGCTGCATGCTTGCATCCAGGCGCCGCAGCTGGCTCAGGCCCAGCGCGGCGTTCATCTCGGGCAGGCGCGCGTCGTAGCCGTCGAAGGCGTGCTGCAGCTTGGTGCCGAGCTCCTGCGGCTGATCCGGGAAGCTGTAGCGGTCCACGCGGCCCTGATGGCGCATGGCGCGGCAGGCTCTCGCCAGATGGTCGTCGTGCGTCACGATCATGCCGCCCTCGCCGGTGGTGATGGGGCGATTCGTGAAGAAGCCGAAGCATGCCAGTCGGCCGAAGCGTCCGACGTTGTCGTTGCCGAGTTCGCAGCCGAGTCCCTCGGTCGCGTTCTCGACCATCGGGATCTCCAGGCGCGAGCAGAGCGCGATCAGCTCGGGCATGCCCGCAGGGTTGCCGAACGTCTCCGCCACCAGCATGGCGCGGGTCCGTGGCGTCGCGGCGCGCTCGGCCTTGAGCGGATCCATGTTCAGCGTGGAGGGATCGATGTCGACGAAGATCGGCCGCGCGCCCACGTGCAGCACCGCGTTCACGTTGCTGCTGTAGCCGAAGGCGCTCACCAGCACCTCGTCGCCGGTGCCGATCCCGAGCGCCTTCAGCGCGATCTCCATGGCGATCGAGCCGCTGGCCACCCCCACGCCATGCGGCCGACGGGTGCGCTGCGCCATCGCCTGCTCGAACGCGACCAGTGAAGGCCCCATCGTGAGCCGGCCGGATCGCAGCGAAGCGGAGACGGCGTCGAAATCCTCGGGCTCAAGGGCAGGCTGGTGGAGTGGGATCATGGTTCAGCGTGGGGTGAGCTGCGGCAGGGCCTTCGCGAGCTTCTTGGCGTGGCGCAGGTAGAGCCAGGCGGCCTGCATCTGGATGGGCTCCTCGACGCGGCCGCCGCCGCCGCCGATGCGCGCGAGCTCCAGCTGCTCGGCTGGGGTGAGCGTCTCGGCGGTCTTGGCGATGCTGACGAGGGCCATGCTCTCGCCACGCTGGGCCATGCGGCCGCGCACCATGCGCGCGAAGGCCGCGGCCTCGGGCGTGCCAAGATCGCACATGGCCGTCACGATCGCCTCGGGGATCTCCGGTCGGCCGCTCTGCCGCGCGACGCGCTTGGCGAGTTCCGCGGCGTCAGACGCGATCAGGTCGCGTGCAGCCAGTGCCGCGAGCAGCCGGTCATGCATCGAGGGCTGCTCGATCGTCTCCAGGCGGTCGATCGTGCGCAGGAGGATCTCGCGCCGGGCATCCGCAGGCAGTCGCGCGGCTTCGCGCAGGGCCCACTCCGCGGCCGGGCGGTTGCCGGCCTCGATCAGGCGGGTGAGCGCGGGCGCGACATCCGCCGAGCCCGATCGCACCGCCGCACCCGCGGCACCGATCGTCTGCGCGATGCCTTCGGAGCCCTGCAGCAGCGCGAAGTCCTCGGCCTTGAAGGTGTCGCCGCCGGCCAGCATCAGGAGGCCGCACTGCGTGAGGTTCGGCGCGCTTCGATCGGCCTGCACCAGCGCCAGCAGCGCCTCCCGACCGCGAGGCTTGTCCCACGCGAGCGCCGCGGCGATGGCCGCGAGTCGATCCGCGTCCTGCGACGCCCCGGTCGCCTCCAGCAGGGGGCCGATGGCCCTGGCGAGCTCGTAGTGGCGGCTCGCGTCCGCGAGCCGTCGCAGCAGGTCGGTTCGATCGGCCGCATCCAGCTGCGCGAGCTTGGCTTCGATCGCCTTCCATGGCGTGTCGTCGCCGCGCTCCAGCGCGAGCAGCGCCGCGAGTCCAGCGACCTCGGCGGTGGTCGAGTTCGTCGCATCGCCGACCAGCGTGATCTCCCACGGTGCGTGCAGGCG
>JBIIOC010000181.1:0-2683 GCA_044337135.1 Phycisphaerales bacterium
ATAACGACCTCCGACCCTCCTCACAGCCGCTCGATCCGCTCGGAAACATCCCGCGCCTCGAGCGCCGACGCCATTTCATCGATGTTTCCGGCCAGCAGCTTCTGCAAGTTGAAGGATTGCTCCACGCGGTGGTCCACCGCGACGTTCTCCTTCCAGCGGTAGGTGCGGATCTTCTCGGCACGCTCGCCGCCGCCAATCATGCTGCGCCGCTGCTCGCCGCGCTTGGCCGCCGCCTCGGCAAGCCGCCGTTCGTGCACGCGCGCGCGCAGCAGCCGCCACGCCTTCTCGCGGTTCTGCAGCTGGCTGCGCGTCTCCTGCATGCGCACCTCGATCCCCGTGGGCTCGTGGATCAGGTGCACCGCAGTGGCCACCTTGTTCACGTTCTGCCCACCGGGTCCCTGCGCGGTGGTCAGGATCTCGCGCACCTCGGCGGCGTCCACCTCGCTTTCCACGCTCTCGGGCTCGCTCAATACCGCCACGGTGGCGGTGCTGGTGTGCACGCGACCGGCGGCCTCGGTGGCTGGCACGCGCTTCACCTGGTGCACGCCGCCCTCGTAGCCAAGCGACTTCCAGCAGCCCGGACCCTCGATGCGCACGATCGCGTGCGTCACGCCGCCCGCGTCGCCCGGCTTCATGTCCATCTCCTCGAAGCGCCAGCCGCTTGCCTGCGCCGCGCGGCGATACATCTCGAGCAGGTCACCCGCCCAGAGCGCCGCTTCGAGCCCGCCCACGCCGCTGCGCACCTCGAGAATCAGGCTCCCGACGGCCTCGTCGTCGGCCATCACCAGCCGCCGCACGAGCGTGTCGAGCGTGTCATCGCGGCGCGCGCGCAGCTCGGGCAATTCCGCCTTCGCGAGCCCGGCCATCTCGGCGTCGCCACCTGCCGCGAGTTCCTCGGCCTCGCGCGCCTCGCGCTCGAGCCGCCGCCACGCGCGCACGCCTTCCACGATGGGCTCGGCCGCCGCCCGACGCAGCGCGATTGCGCGCGCCTTGCGATGGTCGGTCGCCACCGCAGGATCGTTCAGCGCGGCGCTGTCGGCCTCGAAGGCGCGCTCGATCTCGTCAAGCTTCTCGAGAAGTCGTGCGGAGGGTTCCATGGCTTCATCGTGTGCAGGGGTGCCGACTCCAGTGCGATCCGCGTGGCCGAAAACAAACAGCCGCGCCATTCAAGGCGCGGCCGTCGAACAGTCTGCTGGAATGGCTACTTCTTGTCGGAAGCGGGGGCCTTGGCGCCCTTCGCGTCCTTCTTGAAGTACTCGCCGGCGAACTTCTTCTGGAAGCGCTCGACGCGGCCGAGCGTGTCCACGAAGGTCTTCTGACCGGTGAAGAACGGGTGCGAACCCGACCAGATCTCGACGTTGAGCTCGGGCACGGTGGCACCAACGGTCATCACGGTCTGACCGCGGAAGTTCACCTTGCAGTTCGGGTACCAGGTTGGATGGATGTCCTTCTTCATTGTTCAGGCCCTTTGGGGGAGCCCCGCAGTATAGCGGAACCCGGATGGCCTCCAACCCCCACGGAACCGCTGATTTCAGGCCCTTTCGGCCACGATCTCGAGAACCAGCGGGGTCACGAACACGCCGCCGGGATCGGCCTCGGCGGCAGCCAGTTCGGCCAGGACCCGGTCGGCCCACGCCTGCGTTGCCCGCCCAAGCTCGACCAGCCGCGGCACGTTGGTTCGCACGAATCCAGCGGGCCAGTGCCATCCCGGATCGCCTGGCGTGAAGGCGAAGCCCAGCGGCCTGGCCGACTGGATCCGAAAGCCCGCCGCTGGCAGAAGCGTCGGCAGGGCGCGCGCGATGTCGGGCTCTCCACCATGCTCGCGCCAGCTGGCCATGACTTCCTGGACGAACTGCTCGATCGCGGGACGTTCGGGCAGGCATCGATAGGTCGCGTAGTCCACGTACTCGTGCAGCACGATCATGGCGCCCGGCGCCAGCGCTTCGTGCACGCGCGCGAGCAGCAGGGCGGGGTCGCTCACGAAGCATGCGACCCAGCGACACCAGGCGGCATTGAAGCCCCGCACGGGGATCGGCGCATGCATCAGGTCGAGCTCGATCGCATCCACGTTGGCGAGGCACCGTTGCTGGCACGCCGAAACAAGGTGGTCCAGAAATCGCCGCGAGCGCTCCACCGCCGCCACGCGCCCCAGAGGCCCCACCAGATCCGCAAGATCGAGCGCGGCAAAGCCCGGTCCGGCGCCGATGTCGAGCACGTGCGAGCCCGCGCCGATGCCGGCAGCAAGCCACGCCTCGCGCACGCGCGGCCGCCAGAGATCGTGCTGGAAGGAGAGTCGACGCACCTCGGCGTCATGCGTTCCGAGCACGTAGTCGCGTTCCGAGGCCGAGGACACGCATGCATCGTAAGTCCTTGGCACCCGCGTTCCATGAGTCTGCGCGCGCCTGCAAGGCATTCGGGGTGAAAATCCGGCATGCGCTTGTGATCAGGCGCGCATTCGCGTACACTCACTCGCTTCTCGCGGCTGGCCCACTCGCAAAGGATGCGATTCGGGAACCATTCCATCGGCCGCGGCTCCCGTCGGCGCGCACGCATTCGTGACGCACCGACACGGCCCGGTCCCGTTCCAACTCGTTGGTTCGCGGCTTGTCCGAAACTCAGGCTCCCCGTGCGTCCATGCGATGCCACGGGCGCCGGAAGGCACTTTTCACATGAAGTTCGACGA
>JBIIOC010000016.1:0-31838 GCA_044337135.1 Phycisphaerales bacterium
AAAGGACACTGACATGGACGCAACGATCACTGCCGAGCGCACCCGCCCCTACGAGGGCATGTTCCTCTTCCCGCAGTCGGCCACCGCCGACCTGCAGGGGGCCGTCGACCACGTGAAGGAGATCCTGGGCCGCAGCGGCGCCGAGATCCTCTCGATCGCCAAGTGGGACGAGCGCCGTCTTGCCTACGACATCAAGGGCAACAAGCGCGGCCTGTACGTGCTGGCGTTCTTCCGCGTGCTCAGCACCAAGCTGGCCGCGATCGAGCGTGACTGCAACCTGAGCGAGAAGCTGCTCCGCAGCATGGTGACCCGAGCGGATCACCTGACCGAGGAGCAGCTGCGCAATGCCGAGGCGATGCAGCGCACGGCCGACGAGGCACGCCTGCGCGGTGCCGACGAGCCCGCTCCCGAGGCCGAGCCCGCCTGAACCGAGGCCGAACCGACAGGTTCTCCACGCGGCCCCGTCTCACGGCGGGGCCGCTTCTTTTTTCGGGAATTCGCGCCGAGAAAAGGCCCGTGTCCAAAGTGTGTCCGCGGATCGCCGTAGAATGCACGCACGCAACAAGGAGGTGCGATCAGATGGCAAGTTTCAACAAGGTGATGCTCATGGGCAACCTCACGCGTGACGTGGAGTTGCGGTACACGCCCAACGGGAACCAGGCGGTCGCCAATTTCGGCATCGCGTGCAACCGCAAGTTCAAGACGCAGTCCGGCGAGGAGCGCGAGGAAGTGACCTTCGTCGACTGCGAGGCCTGGGGCCGAACGGGCGAGATCATGAAGGAGTACCTCTCCAAGGGCCGACCGGTCTTCGTCGAAGGCCGTCTCAAGCTCGACCAGTGGGAGGACAAGGAAGGCAAGAAGCAGTCCAAGCTGCGCGTGGTGGTCGAGAACTTCCAGTTCATCGACTCCAAGGGCGGCGGCGGTGGCGGCGAGCGCGCTGCCGGCAATCGCGGCAACCAGGCGGGCCAGCAGGCTCATCAGGAAGTCGCGGAAGCCGACATCCCATTCTGAGCCTCAGCGCCGGGCCGGGGCTCCCCGATCCACGCATTCGAGCGCAAAACCCGCCTCAAGGCCTCTCCAAGGGCCTTGAGGCGGCTTCCATTTCAGGGCATACTGCTCGGCTCGTCGCCGTGAGGCTGCCCGCGCGGGTGGCCCCAAACCGTTGGGCGCAGGCGACCGCCCTCACTCCGCAATGCGGAAGGACAGCGCCATGGCAGCACGCAAGGTTGAACTGCTTCTGAACAAGACCGTCGAGAACCTCGGCCTCATCGGTGATGTGGTCAAGGTCAAGCCCGGCTATGCCCGCAACTACCTGTTGCCGCATGCGCTGGCCGAGGCGCCCACCGCCGAGAAGATCGAGGCCCTCAAGAGCGCCCGCGCGCAGGCCGCCGCCGAGATGCAGAAGCTCCGCGCCGACCGCGCCGCGCTGATCGCGCGACTCGAGGGCGTGAGCATCAAGCTCGTCCGCAGCGTGAACGATCAGGGCGCGCTCTACGGCGCCGTGACCCACCGCGACATCGCCGACCAGCTGGTCGCCGACGGCTTCCATGTCGACATGCGCGCCGTGCGTCTGGGCCAGACCATCCGCCGCATCGGCAGCTACAGCTGCGCGATCGTGTTCGATCGCGAGCTGCGCACCGAGATCGGTGTCGAGGTCGCCCCTGACCGCACGCTCGAGCTGTATGCCCGTACCGAGGAGCCGGCTCCCGCCGAGGCTCCCGAGGCGGCGTCGCCCGAGGCCCCCGCTGCCGAGGCTCCCGCCAAGGGCAAGGGCAAGGCCGACAAGGCCGACGGCGAGTCCGGTACCAAGAGCGCCCGCAGCCGCAAGGCCTGATCGCTCGTGGGGCTTCAGCAGGACCGCAAGGACCCCATGGATGGGTTCCCGGCCCCCGATTCGGGGGGCCTGGATGTCGCGTTGCCGGAAAGTGTGGTCATCGAGCCCAAAGGGCCGATGGTGGACCTCGTCAAGGAGGACGATCTCATGAGTGCCATGGCCGTTCGTCGCGAAGTGTTGCCGGAGACCCGGCAGAGCAAGACCCACAAGTTCATGATCGGTGGCCATGAGGGCTACCTGACCGTGGGCCTGTTCCCGGATGGCCGACCGGGCGAGATCTTCATCAAGATGAGCAAGGAGGGCAGCACGCTCTCCGGCCTCATCCAGGGCTTCTGCCGAGCCTTCAGCCTTGCCCTGCAGCACGGCCTGACCGTTCACGATGCGAGCGACCGATTCCGCGGCATGCGATTCGAGCCGATGGGGCCGACCAACAATCCGGACATCCCGGAGACGGCCAGCATCCTCGACTACGTGGCCCGCTACCTGCAGATCAACTTCGTCGAGCGCGACGGACGCTGACCGGAACTCCAGCCGCCTTGCGCCGCACGCGCCTGACGGCCGGGCGGCGTTTTCACGTTCGGACAGCGACCGCCTCGCCCGCCAACGGCCCCAGCCGCTTGCGCAGCACGGCCAGCAACGAGGCCGGCTCCAGGAACGCCTTGGGTGGCCGTACGTAGACCTCTCGCAGGCCGTCGGCACCGACACCGCCAACGTCGCGCACCGAGCCCTGCATGCCCTTGAAGGCCATGTGGAACGGCGCAGGATCCTTGCATCGGATCACCAGGTCGGGGCCTGAAACCTCCACGCTGTGCGCGCCCAGCACACCTGCCATCGCGCGGATCTCGGCCACGTCCAGCAGTCCCTGCACCGCAGCCGGGGGCTCACCGTAGGCGCTGACGAGATCCGAGCGCAGCCGCTCCACGGCCGCCGGCTCCTGCACTGCCGCCGCGCGCCGATAGACCTCCAGGCGACGGCGATCGCTCGGGATGTACCCGCGGGGAATCCATCCGCCGGCGCCGATGTTCACCACCACGTCGGCGACCCTGGGCCGCTCGCGGTTCTGCAGGCCGTCGACCGCCTCCTCGAGCAGCTGGCAGTACATCTCGTATCCCACGGCCGCGATGTGACCGCTCTGCTCGGGACCCAGCAGGTTGCCCGCGCCGCGGATCTCCAGGTCACGCATCGCGATGCGGAAGCCAGCGCCCAGCATGCTGTAGTCCTCGATGGCCTTGAGTCGGCGCAGCGCCTCGTCGGTCACCGGGCGATCCTGCGGCAGGAAGAGATAGCAGTACGCGCGGTGGCCGCTGCGTCCCACGCGCCCGCGCAGCTGGTGCAGGTCGGCCAGGCCGTACAGGTCGGCCAGGTCGATGAACATGGTGTTCGCGCGCGGGTTGTCCACGCCACTCTCGATGATGCTGGTGCTCACCAGCACGTCGCACTCGTGGCGCATGAACGCGAGCATCACGCGCTCGAGCTCCTCCGCAGGCATCTGCCCGTGCCCCACCTCGATGCGGGCTTCCGGCACGAGCCGCCGGATGCGTTCGGCCACCTCATCCAGCCCCTTGATCCGGTTGTGCACGTAGTAGACCTGCCCCTCGCGCGCCAGCTCGCGCTTGATCGCCTGCTGCAGGCGATCGGCACTGAAGGGGATCACCTCGGTCACGATCGCGCGCCGCTCGGGCGGCGGCGTGGTCAGGCTGCTGATGTCGCGCAATCCCAGCAGCGACATGTGCAGCGTGCGCGGAATGGGCGTTGCACTGAGCGTGAGCACGTCGGCCGTGGCGCGGAAGGCGAGCAGCCGCTGCTTGTGCTCCACGCCGAAGCGCTGCTCCTCGTCCACCACCACCAGCCCCAGGTCCTTGAAGACCACGTCCTTCGAGAGCAACCGATGCGTGCCGATGATCAGGTCGACCTTGCCGATCTCCAGATCGGCCAGCACCTGCGACTGCTCGGACGCGGTCTTGAAACGGCTCAGTCCCTCCACGCGGAACGGGTAGGCGCGAAAGCGGTCTCGGAAGGTGCGCTCATGCTGCTCGGCCAGCACGGTCGTCGGCACCAGCACCGCCACCTGCTTGCCCGCCGCGCAGGCGCGGAAGGCGGCGCGGATCGCGATCTCGGTCTTGCCGAAGCCCACGTCGCCGCAGACCAGCCGGTCCATCGGCCGTGCCTGCTGCATGTCGCGGCGCACCGCCTCGATCGCCGTGCGCTGGTCAGGCGTCTCCTCGTAGGGAAATGCCGCCTCGAACTCCGACTGCCATGGGGTGTCGGCCGGGTACGCCACACCGGGCATCGCCGCGCGCACGGCCTGCACTCGCAGCATCTCGCCAGCCAGGTCGCGCACGGCCTCGCTGACCCGCTCCTTCTGCGCCTTCCAGCGCTTGCCACCGATCGCGCTCAGCGGCGGCCGCGCGGCGCCGGCACCGATGTACTTCTGCACAAGGTCCACGCGCGCCGCCGGCACGTGAAGTTTCGTGGAGCCCTCGAACTCGAGCGTGAGATACTCGCTCTCGCCAGCGCCATCGGCCGCGAACTCGCCGCCCTGCTTCAGCTTGGCCAGCGTGGTCAGTCCGAGGTAGCGCGCCACGCCATGGTCGCGGTGCGTGACATAGTCGCCCGCCTCGAACGCCAGGAACGCGTCGCGCACCCGATCGGTGCCCGGCCCGGCGACGGCCGCCGCCTTGCGCCGCCGCGGACCGGTGCGGTTCAGCAGTTCGTGCTCCGGCACCACAGACAGCGGTCGCTCGCCACTCTCGAGCCACCGGAAGCCTCGACCCAGCAGGCGACGCTCGATCTGCACGCGACCCTCAAGGCCGTGGCGGCGCACGAGTTCCGCGGCACGCGACTGGTCGCCCTCGGTCGCCGCCAGCAGCGCCACCGAACCTTCGCGCGCCAGCTCACCCAGGCGCTCGAAGGCCTTCGCCGAGTCGTGGTCGAAACCAGGCAGGGTCGCCAATGGAAGCTGGATCTCGCCTGGACCCGCCGCGGTGAAGTGGTTCACCGTGAGCGTGGCGCGCGCCGCCGCGGTGGCCGCCCGAAGCGCGTCCCTAGGCGGACTCACGCCCACGGAATCCACCACGCGTTCCCAGTAGCCGCGCGCCTGCTCCATCACCTCGGAGAGTTCCGACCAGATCACAAGCGCCTCACGTGCCAGAAGCTCGCCCGGCAAGGGATCGCCATCCTGCGGACCGAAGCGCGCCCCGTCGGCGCATGGCAGTTCAATGCCCTCGATCCTGCGGTCGCTCGCCTGCGTCGCCACGTCGATCTCGTGCACGCTTTCAAGCTCATCCCCGAAGTGATCCAGGCGGACAGGCATCTGGCCCGCGGGCGGGAAGACATCCACGACCCCACCGCGCACGGCGAAGTCCCCGGGACTCTCGATCGTTTCGGCACGGCGGTATCCCGACTTCGCGAGCCAATCGGCGAGCGCTGCGGGCGAGCCCCGCTGCCCGCTCCGCACGGCCAGCCGAAGCCGCTCCCGCCGTGCCGGAGCCGCCACCGACTGCATGAGCGCCGCCACCGGCGTCACCGTCACGCACGACTTCGCGCTTGGCTCGCTTGCCCGAAGACGCTCGAGAGCCATCTCGAGTCCTCCCGCCGAGTCGGCCGCGGAGGCCTCCATCGCCGGAAAGACGCGCGCCGAAACACCGAGATCGCGAAGTTCCTCGGCTGCGTCGGCGGCCTCGTCGATGTGCGCGACGACCAGCAGCACGGGACAGGCGAGTCGCGCCTGCAGCGCGCCGGCCAGCACGGTCGTCGCGCTGCCTGCGACACCTCTCGCCGTGTGGTGTCCGCCAGGGCGTACCGTCTCCGCGAGCGCCAGCAGCGCCGGGGAGGACTGGATGCGGCGGAACCACTCCATGATCGGTCGCGCGACCCAAGGAGTCGGGCGAGTCGACACGGTAGCCGCAGAACCGGCTCAGCGCACGTGCGGCCGGATGCGCTCGAGCAGCACGGGCCCGACCCCCGCCACGCGCTCAAGTTCGCCCGGACCGGAGAACGGCCCCTTCTCCTCACGATCCTTCACGATCCGCTGCGCGAGGGCTGGCCCCACGCCCGGGAGCACCTGAAGCGTGGCTGCGTCGGCTTGGTTCAGATCGACCCGCCAGGCTGGTGGCGGAAGCGGCGCCTCGCAGTTGCGTGATGAAGCCTGCTCCCAAACGACGAGCCGTTCGGCCGCGATCCAGAGCGAGCAGGCGAACAACGCGAGCCACGCCAGGGCCCCGCCGGACCGACGCCGCCTCACACCGCCGCCGCGCCGGTCGCCGTCGTGTCGCTCGGATCCGCGTCTTCCCGCGCAGGCGCAGCCGGCGACTGGAGCGGCTTGCGCAGGCGGTTGCGGATCGACAGCAGCTTTCGCGCCACCGGTCGCGGCTGGCGCGCGGCATCGATCATGGCGCAGGAGCCGCGAGGATCGCTGGCGCTCTCGCTCAAGCGCTCCCAGACGAGCGTCTCGACGAACGGCTTGGACAGCGCGATCGTCGCGACGCTGGTCGCCCAGGCGTCCTGCACGGCGGCGGTCCATGGCTTGCGCCACCAGCCCCCTCCGGCAGAGGTGCTCGGCGCGCCAAGCGCGCTCAGCATGACCTTGCATTCGTATCCCGCGAACCGATCCAGCATGGCGGAGACCTGCATCATGTCGCGCACGCTGCCATCCGGCCCGCCGACGCACAGTTGCATGCCGACCGCGTCCAGGTGCACGCCTTCCTGGAGCAGTCGCTCAAGGAACTGCCAGGCGGTCGAGGACCCGTTGGCGGCTTTCCAAGCCTCACCGAAGGGATCGCCAAGCTCGACGAGCGTTCGGGCACCCCGCCGACTCTGGCGAGCCAGCAAGGCGGCCCTGCGCGTGAGGTCGATGCGCTCGGTGTCGCTGAATGGATGCCATGCATTCAGGTGCAGCCCGCTGCAGAGGTTCCAGAGCGTCGTGACCGCGCGATAGCGATGCACCACCTGCTCCATGAACGCGTAGGAGCGGTCCACGATGCCCTTGTAGTCACCCTTGTATCGCTGCATCCACTGCGGCAGCCAGGCGTCGTCGAATCGCAGCAGCGGCCCCGCGACGATCGGTCGCCGGGACTGGGCCGCGAGCGCCATCCACCGGTCGACCGAGGAGAAGTCGTACTGGCCCGGACTGGGCTCGATCACTGCCCACGGCAGGTCGACGGCCATCACGTCGAACTCGCGCGCCAGTCCCCCCACCGCGGCGGGATCATCTCGCGGGTCGATGCGCACACCAACCAGCGTGCTGCTTGCGGGCCGGGCCGCATAGCGACGCTGCAGCGCCCCCTCGGCCTGCATCATGGCCAGACGCTCCGATGCCTCGAGTCCTGCCACGAGCGACTCCCGCGCCTTCGCCTCGGCGACCGACGGTTCACGCTCGTTCATGGCGTGCACGAACAGGGTTCGCGCACGTTCCCAGATCTTGAAGCTGTCGCCTCCGCTCGTCGGGTCGAACAGCAGCCACTCCTCGCCCTTGGCGATGTACTGCTTGATCCGATGCCGCGCCAGTTCCAGGTTCAGCCGGTACGGCTCCGCGCGCGCTGGCAGCAGGCAGGTCTGCAGCATGAGACGACCGATGGGGGCTGCGTCGTACTCCAGGCAGAGCGCGGTCGCGACGGGCTCTGCCGGCCTGCACACGATCCGGCTTCCGGAAATCGACACGCTGCCGGCGATCGGCTGATCGTCGCGGCCCAGCAGATGGGCCCGCACGACCCCGTCGCGGGCGATGCCTTTCGGATCATGAACATCGAACTGCAGCATCGTGTCCGAGTGTAGCGGGACGTGGCGGAATCCCGGCAACAAGTGCAAAAAGGCCCTCGATAAGATCCGTGTCGTGACAGCGAACGCGCTCACGCACAGCGATGGCTCCGTGGTCTCGACCGACCTTCCACTGCCCTCGCGGCGCAGCGGAAAGGTGCGGGACCTGTATGACCTGCCCAGCGAGCCGGGTCGAGCGCCGCGCGTGCTCGTGGTTGCCAGCGACCGCGTCAGCGCCTTCGACGTTGTGATGCCCACTCCCATCCCTGACAAGGGACGCCTGCTGACGCGCATCAGCCTGGAGTGGTTCCGCCACCTCCGCACGCGGAAGATCGTGGAGGACCATCTGCTCTCGGCGGATCCTCACGAGGTTCCCGGCCTCTCCCGTGAGGATCAGGAACTGCTGATCGGACGCTGCATGGTGTGCCGGAAGGTCCAGATCGTCCCGATCGAGTGCGTCGTGCGCGGATGGCTGGCCGGCAGCGGCTGGTCGGAGTACCGCTCGAGCGGCATGGTGTGCGGCGTGCCGCTGCCCCCCGGGCTGCACGCCCACGGACGCCTGCCTGAGCCGATCTTCACGCCGGCCTTCAAGAACGATTCGGGACACGACGAGAACTGCACGTTCGAGCAGGTTGCCGATCGGGTCGGGGTCGAACTCGCGGAGCGCCTGCGCGCCCTGAGCCTGCAGATCTATCGCGCCGCCGCGGAGCGTGCGCTGGAGCGGGGACTGGTGCTGGCGGACACGAAGTTCGAGTTCGGGTTCGCGCTGGGCGCCGACGGTCAGCCAACGGATCGGCTCGTCCTGGCCGACGAGGTCCTGACGCCGGATTCGAGCCGCTACTGGATCGAGGATTCGGTTCGCCCGGGTGCCGAGCCGGCGAGCCTTGACAAGCAGTTCCTGCGCGACTGGCTGCTCGCCGAGGAACGCGCAGGCCGATGGAATCGAACCCCACCGGGGCCGAATCTTCCTCCCGACATCGTGCGTCGCACCCGAGAGCGCTACGAGCGGGCCGCGGAACTCCTGGCGATGGCCTGACGCGCTCAGCGCAGGCAGGCGTCGGCGACGTTTCGAAGCAGCATGGCAACGGTCATCGGGCCGACCCCGCCCGGCACGGGCGTGATCGCGCCAGCCACCGGCGAAACCGACGCGTGATCCACGTCGCCGGTCGTGATCGTGGTGCCGCCCGGACCGGGCAGACGATGGATGCCCACATCGACCACCACCGCGCCCGGCTTCACCCACGCGTCGGAGACAAGCCTGGGCACGCCGGCGGCGACCACCAGCACGTCGGCCTGCTTCGCGATCGATTCCATTCCCCGCGTGTGCTTGTTCGCGCTCGTCACGGTCGCCTCGTGCCGCATGAGCAGCACCGCCACCGGCTTGCCCACGATGTTGCTCGCACCCACCACGACGCAGTTCGCGCCACGCAGCTGGATGCCGCTGCTCTCGATCAGTTCCAGCACGGCGCGCGCGGTGCACGGCACCAGGCTGCGCCGACCGTAGACCACGTTGCCGATGTTGGCGGGATTCACGCCCTCGACGTCCTTCTCGGGGGCGATGAGCGACTGGACACGCTCCACGTCCACCCCCTCCGGCAGCGGAAGGTGGACCATGATCGCGCGGACCTGCTCATCCTCGTTCAGGAGCAACACGCGACCGGCCACCTCCTCGAAACCGCATCCCGCCGGCAGGCGATGCAGGCGATACTCGATGCCGACTTCGGCGCACGTGCGAGCCTGGTTCTGCGCGTAGAGCTCGGCGGCTGCATCGTTGCCGACCAGCACGGCATCCAGGCGCGCAGGGCGACCCGATGCGCGGATGCGCTCGCGAACCTGCGCGCGCACTTCAGCGGAAAGGGCCTTGCCATCGAGGATCCTGGCGCTCATGCCGGGCAGGATACGGGTGTGGATAGCATCGCGGTCCAAGGAGATTTCCCATGATTCACGCCGCCCTGATCGCGCTTGCACTCGCCGCCGACCCCGCCTCGCTCGACATCGGCAGCAAGGCGCCCGCGCTTTCCAACGAGCAGTGGCTGAAGGGCGAACCCGTCGCGGCATTCGAGCCCGGCAAGGTCTACGTGGTCGAGTTCTGGGCGACCTGGTGCGGTCCGTGCATCGCCAGCATTCCGCACCTCACGCAGATCCAGAAGGATCATCCCGAGGTCGCCGTGCTTGGAATCGCGGCCAGCGAGCGCAGGAAGAAGGATGGCGCCGACACGCGGCTGACCGGATTGAAGACCTTCATCGAGAAGCGCGGCGACGCGATGGGCTACCGCGTGGCCTTCGACGAGGATCGCAGCATGGGCATCGCGTGGATGGATGCCGCTGGCCAGGACGGGATTCCCTGCAGCTTCATCGTCGGAAAGGACGGCACGATCGAGTGGATCGGCCATCCCATGGGAATGGACAAGCCGCTGGAGGCCGTGCTCGCCGGTTCGTGGGACCGCAAGAAGGCCAAGGCCGACGCCGAGGCCGAGCGCATGCTGCGGAAGTTCACCGACGAGGAGCTTCCCGGTCTCGTGAAGGATGCCACGGGTACCGGCAACTGGAAGCCGATCATGGATCGCTTCGAGACGTTCGAGCGTGGCGCGACGGATCCGACCGCGGTGCGGCTGCTGAAGTTCCAGGTGCTTGCGGGCAGCGGCCGCGCCGCCGACGCATGCGCGACCGCGCGACAGCTGCTGGCCGCGCAGCTCGACGCCTCCGACCTGAACATGATCGCATGGTCGATCGCCACCGACCTGGAGGGCGATGACCGCGACCTGAAGCTCGCGCTCGCCGCGGCCGACAAGGCGGTCGAACTCTCCAAGGGTGACGCCAGCGTGCTCGACACGCAGGCGCGTGTCCACTTCGAAATGGGCAACGCGGCCAAGGCGATCGAGATCCAGCGCCGCGCCATCGAGGGTGCCGAGAAGGCAGGCGTGACTGGCCGGCAGCTTGAGGAGATGCGCGCGGCGCTGAAGAACTACGAGTCGGCGACCGCGAAGAAGGGCTGAACGCCCGCGCTCAACGAACCTCCACCTCGCGCGCCTCGGTGGCGCTGCGGTAGATCGCCTCGATCGCCGCCTGCACCGCGCGGCCCTGCGCCGCGGTGGCGATCGGCTCGCCGCCGCGCTCGAGCAGTGCTTGGAATGCGCGCGCCTGCGCGTCCCACGCCTGCTTGCCAGGCTCCACGGCCCTGAAGTGGGGCGTGAGGTCGGCTGGCGCGCGATGCGCCTCGGTGGCGATCGTGAGGCGGCGATCCTGCAGACCGAAACGGCAGCCACCCGCGTCACCGAAGACCGCCAATCCGTCCGGCAGCGCCTCATCGGGAATGTTCATCGCCCACGTCGCGTTGAGCTCGATGGTCGCGCCGCCCTCGCAACGAAGCAGCGCCGTCGCGTGGTCCTCGACGTCGCAGGTCCCGGCGAAGTCCGGCGGCCCTGCCCACATGTCCGTGTGCGCGTAGTCCTCCATGCGTCGGCCGAAGTTGGAGTAGGTCGCGCCGCTGGCCCGCAGCACGCGCGGATGCCCCATCAGGTGCAGCGCCGCGTCGAGCAGGTGCACGCCAAGGTCGATGAGCGGCCCGCCACCCGAGCGCGCCTTCGTCGTGAACCAGCCGCCAAGTCCAGGCACGCCACGCCGCCGGTACATGCTGGCCTTCACGTGGTAGATCGAGCCCAGGCGCCCCTCGCGGGCCAGGCTCGCCGCCATCTCGACCGCGGGCATACGCCTGCAGACGAATCCCATCTGCACGCTTCGCCCCGCCCGGGTGGCTGCATCGATGATGCGGTCACACGCCGCCACGCTGGTGGCCATCGGCTTCTCGAGCAGCACGTGCTTGCCGGCCTTCAGCGCCTGCACCGCCAGTGGCTCGTGAAGGTCGTTCGGAACCGCGATCACGACGCCGTCCACGTCCGACCTCGCCAGAAGGCTCTCGAGGCTCGGCTCCAGCGCCACCTCGGGCTGCTCCGACCGGAAGGCCTCCACGGCCGCGGGCTTGGGATCCCAGGCCGCGACCACGGGCAGTCCCACACGCGCCGCATGGTGCGCGTGCACGCGGCCGATCGAGCCTGTTCCGATGATGCCGATGCGCTTCATGCAGGGAAGGTAGCGAACAGCCACGCCGCGCCGCGCACGCCGCTGCTGTCACCATGAAGGGCCCGACGCACAGGCGTGATGAAACGGTCGCTGAAGCAGTGCGGCGCGATCGCGCTCGGCAACCGCTCCGGCAGACCCGGAACAAGGCTTGCCCCGCCACCAAGGACGATCGCGTCGGGATCCAGGATGTTGCAGACGGCGCCGAGGGCGCGCCCCAGTCGGTCGATCCACCGCGTGATCGTCGCCGAGGCGCAAGGATCGCCCGACTGCGCGAGCCACGCGATGCGCGGCAATCGGATCGCGCGCTCGCCGCCATGGCGCGCATGATCGGCCTCGACGCCCGGACCGCTCAGGAACATCTCCAGGCAGGCTCGCCGTCCACACCAGCACGACATCCCCAGCTCGGCCGCCGTCGCGCCGGGAAGCGGCATGTGTCCCCATTCGCCCGCGATGCCGTTGGCGCCCTCCAGAACGCGACGATCCACGACCACGCCCCCGCCGCAACCGGTGCCAAGGATCACGCCGAAGACCGTGCGCGCGCCCTTGCCTGCGCCGTCGATCGCCTCGCTCAGGGCCAGGCAGTTGGCGTCGTTCGCTCCACGCACCGGCATGCCGAGAACCCGCTCGAGGTCCGCCAGCAGCGGCCTTCCATTCAGGCATGTGCTGTTGGCGTTGCGATGCAGCCCGGTGACGGAACTGCTCGAGCCGGGATGGCCAAGTCCCACCCCATGCGCCTTCGGAGCCTGCGCGCGTGCGCGCCGAACCAGTCCTGCCACGGCCGCGATCGTGCCGTCGTAGTCGCCCGGTGGCGTCGCCTCCCGCGCGCGCCAGAGCACCGTGCCATCGGGCTCGATCACCGCCGCCTCGACCTTCGTGCCCCCCAGATCCACGCCGATCAGCGGGCGTGCGCTCACTGACCGCGTCCCCGCCGCGCCTTCACGAAGTCGCACGCGATCAGCGCCGCGAGCTTCCCCACCCCGAGCGCGTCACCGTCCCCGGGAATGCCCTCGCATATGTGGATCGCGGCCACATCGGCACTCGCCGCGACCCGGTGCACCAACGCACGCACCTGCTCCGCCTGCAGTCCCGAGGGAGTGGCGGCGCTCGCAGGCACACCCGCGATGGCATCGAGGTCGACTTCAAGCGTGATCGTGCCGGCCCCCAGATGCGCGAGGGTTCGTCCGCACGCCTCGTCCATGCTCGAGGCGCCGCGAAGAAGGTCCTCGAGCGTCACGCCGAGAATGCGCTCGTCACCGTGCAGCAGGCTCCACATGGCCTCGTTCAGGTACGACTCATGCAGTCCGAGGGCCGCATATCGCCTCAGGTGTCCCGCTCGCAGCGCCTGCGAGAACGGATTGCCGCTGTGGCGCCCTGCATCGGCGCGCAGATCGGCGTGCGCATCCAGATTCAGGCACCCGGCGCCGCGGCCGGTGGCGGCGCGCACGCCAGCGAGAATGCCGTACGCGTTCTCATGGCCACCGCCGATGGCCACGATCGTCCGACCCTCGCGCACGATCGCCTCGACCACGCTGGCCACGCGAGCGTCGACCTGCGAGACGAGATCCCGGAGCGCCGCAAGGTCCGCTGGCCGGTTCGGATCCAGGCGCACCGCCTGCTGCATCAGGTCCTGAACCTCGACCTCGCCGACCACGACCAGATCCGAACCGCGAAGCGAGGGGTTGTCCTGCATCGCCGCCAGGCGACGCAGGGTCGCCATGGGCAACGCCGCGGCCCCCGGGCGCCCGAAATTGGCCCGTACGCCGATGTCCTCGGGGATCAGCAGCAGCGCGAATCCAGCCTCGGGGACCGCCCGAAGCCCCTCCGCAAGGCCCACGCCATCGGGCAGCGTCCGGAAGGCCTCGCCCAGCCGCCGTTCTCCCTCGCGCAGCGGCGTGAGGGCGCGCAGCGCCTCGGCCGTCATCGCTCGCAGGAAGGAAGCCATATGCACGACATGCTAACCGTCACCGGCCACCGCAACCCGTATCCTTTCGAGCCCATGCGCGAGCCAGACCTGAACAGCCCCGAGTGCCGCAAGGCCATGGAACACGTGCGCTCGATCCTCTCGTTCATCGGCGAGGATCCGGACCGCGAAGGACTGCTCGACACGCCCAAGCGTGTCGTCAAGGCCATGCACGAGCACTTCCGCGGATACGCCATGGACCCGGCGGAGGCGCTGTCCCGGACCTTCAGCGAGGTCGAGGGCTACGACCAGATGGTGCTGATGACCGACCTCGACGTGCAGAGCCACTGCGAACACCACATGGTGCCGTTCGTGGGCAAGGCGCATGTCGCCTACATCCCCGACGGCAAGGTGGTGGGCCTGAGCAAGCTGGCGAAGGTCGTCGAGATCTTCTCCAAGCGCCTGCAGGTGCAGGAGAAGCTCACCGCCCAGATCGCCGAGGCCATCCAGACGCACCTCAACCCGCTGGGCGTCGCGGTGGTGATCGAGTGCCGTCACTTCTGCATGTGCTACCGAGGCGTGCATCAGCCCCGAGCCTGGACCACCACCAGCAAGCTGACCGGCATCTTCCTGAAGAACATGGCGACGCGCGAGGAATTCCTGCGCCTGATCGCCTCTCGCGGCCGCTCGAACGACTGAGCCGGCCCCCTGCCCGAGTCCCGAAGGCGGCCCCATCGCGGGCCGCCTTTTCCGTACCATCGCGGCCCTCATGCCAGGCAAAATGGACGACATCGTCGCGCTGTGCCGCCGCCGCGGATTCATCTTCCAGTCGAGCGAGATCTACGGAGGCATCAACGGCTTCTGGGATTACGGCCCGCTGGGCACCGAGCTGAAGCGCAACCTGAAGAACGCCTGGTGGAAGGACGTCGTGCAGGGCGAACTCACCGGCCCCGACGGCAACCCCGTCGACATCGTGGGCCTGGATTGCACGATCATCATGCATCCCAGGACCTGGGTGGCCTCGGGACACGTGGGCGGGTTCAGCGATCCAATGGTCGACTGCCGCGAGAGCAAGGCGCGCTACCGCGCCGACCACCTCATGCTGCTCGGCGTGAAGGGCGAGGCGGCAGGCCAGCTCTTTGCCTTCATGTCCGGCGACGACAAGGGCCTCTCGACCGCGCGCAAGAAGCTCGAGAAGTACGTGAAGCGATCGCTCGGCGACGGCGATCTCGAGGTGCGGCCGTTCACCGCGATCACCGCCGAGCAGCGCTCGATCGCGGTCGGCCCCGACGCGACCGAGAAGGGCACGCTCACCGAGCCGCGGCAGTTCAACCTGATGTTCAAGACGCTCGTCGGCGCGGTCGAGGACCCGTCGAACTACGCCTACCTGCGTCCCGAGACCGCGCAGGGCATCTTCGTGAACTTCCAGAACGTGGTCGACTCGAGCCGCGTGAAGGTGCCCTTCGGCATCGCGCAGGTCGGCAAGGCCTTCCGCAACGAGGTCACGCCGCGCAACTTCACTTTCCGAAGCCGCGAGTTCGAGCAGATGGAGATCGAGTTCTTCATCCGCCCCGACAGCGCGAACGAGTGGTACGCGTGGTGGCGTGCCGAGCGCTATCGCTGGTGGCAGTCGATCGGACTTGCCGGCACCAACCTGCGACTGCGCGAGCATGACCGGGATGAACTCGCCCACTACGCCAAGACCGGCGCCGGCGTGTGCGACATCGAATACAAGTTCCCGTTCACCGACCCCGACTTCGGCGAGCTCGAGGGGGTCGCACACCGCTCGGATTTCGACCTGCGCCAGCATGCCGAGCACAGCGGCAAGGGCGAGAAGGCGCGCTACTTCGACCAGGAACGCAACGAGCGGTACTTCCCGCACGTGATCGAGCCCTCGGCCGGCGCCGACCGAGGCACGCTGGCCCTCCTCTGCGAGGCCTACACCCCGGATGAGAGCCGCGCGAGCAAGGTCTTCATGAAGTTCTCGCCGAGGATGGCCCCGATCAAGGCGGGAATTTTCCCGCTGGTCAACAAGGATGGAATGCCCGAGATCGGCGAGCGCCTGTGGCGTGAACTCCGCAAGGAGCACACGGTCGAATTCGACGAGAAGCAGTCGATCGGCAAGCGCTACGCCCGCATGGACGAGGCCGGCACCCCCTTCTGCCTGACGATCGACAGCCAGACGCTGCAGGACGGCTCCCTGACCGTCCGGCACCGGGACGACCAGCGGCAGGAGCGGATCGCGCTGGATCGGGCGGCGGAGTGGCTGCGAGCGGGCATTTCCGGGACCTGAGTCGGCGAACGGGCGTTTCCCGGATCCACCCGGAATTTTCCTCCGAGACGCAATCGGCGGGTTTGCTCTAGAGTTGAGTCTCGGGCACTCCGGGGCTGCCCCGCAAGCCCATGCTCTCGAGACTCTCGCCCAGATCGATCTTGATGGTGCTGGCCTCGGCCGTGTTCGGCCGTGCGGCGACTGCCATATCGCAGGTCATCGCGGCTTTCTATCTCACGCCTGACCAGTTCGGCGTCTACGCGGCAGGAATCGGCGTGCTCATCGCGACGGGGCTGCTTCGTGGCGGTGGCACCGGCAACCACATGCTCACCATGAAGCCGGAGGAGTTCCGCAGCGATGGCGGACGATTCTTCCGGTACAGCGTCGTGTTCGCCCTGCTCTGCCTTGTGGTGACTCTTGGCGCAGCCTGGCCCGTTGCCGGCGCCTTCGCCGCGACCAAGAATTACCCGGAGACGGAGCTTCGCAACGTCATCATCGTGCTGGGCATCCAGTTCACGGCGATGCTGATCGGGCAGTACCCGCGCGCGCGCATGTCCGCGGATCTTCGCTTCACCGAACTCTCGATCGTCGACATCGTCACCGGCGCCATCAAGCTCGCGGCGACCTGGATGCTGGCCGCATGGGGATGGGGCGCGCTCGCACTGGCCGCACCGGTGCTGTGCTTGACCCTCTTCGAGAACGCATGGGTCTGGCCACGTTGCCGGCTTGCGAAGGCGGAGCTCAAGACCCAGCCCGGATGGTTCAGCCGAACGCTGTTCGACATGCGGCTGCCGCTTGTCATGGCGATCCTGGCGACCCTCAACACACAGTCCGACGCGCTGATCGGCAGCGTGCTTCTGCCGCTGACGGTCGTGGGCGTGTACTTCTTCGCCATGCAGCTCGCTGCCCAGCCGGCGATGCTGGTCGCAGGAAGCCTTCGCTCCGTGCTGTCGCCGGCCACCGCCGCCGTTCGTGGCGATCGCGAGCGCGAGTTGCAGTCGATCCGCGACACCTTCAACGCCGGCATGGTCTTCGCGCCGATCGTCAGCATGGGCGTGCCCGCCGTCTTCGACGCCTTCGAGCGAACGCTGTGGCACGGCAAGTGGGCGGACAGCCGCTGGCCCGTCTTCATCCTCTCTGCGCTGCTGACCTACCCAACGGTGGTGCAGCTGGTCGTGGCCCCGATCTCGGGCATCCGCGACTGGGGCGCGGCGATCCGGCTGGACCTTGGCCGCGCGCTCGCGAAGATCCTGGGCGCGAGCGTCGCGGCAGTGTTCATCCTGTGGCTGAAGCCAGGCACCACCACCTCGGCGACGATCCTTGCCCTGTTCGTCGGCGGCATCAGCGCCGCTGTGGCCACCTACGAGGTCTTCCGGGTCATGCTGAACGCCGGCATGAGCAGCTCGTCGATCGTGTACGAGCTCTACTCCACGCCGCTCGCCGCGCTGCTGAGCGCCGTGGCGGCCTCCGGCCTTGCGCACAGCGTCGTGGAACCGCTGCGCGCGGATCTGCCTGCCAACCTCGCCAACGTGATCGAGTGCGGACTAGCCGCTTTCGCCTACGCGGCGCTGAGCCTGGTGCTGCTTCGATTCGGATACACGGCTGCGCTCGAGCGCGTGGTGAACGCGCTTCCTGCGCCTCTGGCGGGACCGATCCGAAAGGTCATGGTGCTCTGACGGAGCTGGGGGCGGACGCCTCGCGCAGGCCAGCCGGCACGGCAAGGGGCGCTCCAGGATCCACCATCGTCGCCAGCGGATACGCGCCAAGGTCGACCGCGAAGCTTCCGGCCGGTCGAAGATTTCCGCTGCGTCCCAGCCCGCCGAACGGCAACTTGCTGCTGGCCCCTGCGGTGCCGGTGTTCCAGTTCAGGCAGCCCACGCGAAGCTGTTCGATGCATGACTTCCAGACCGGCTCACTGGCCGTGAAGACCGCAGCCACCAGGCCGTAATCAGAGGCGTTGGCCTGCTCGATCGCCTGCTCCAGCGAGCTCACGACGGACACCTGCGCGAGCGGACCGAACGTCTCGCAATCGCTTGCCCGGTCGAATCGATCCACCTGCACCAGCCCCGGTCCCACGAACCAACCTGGGCGATCGAAGGTGGCGGCCTCCAGCAGCACTCGGCCGCCTCGCCGTGCCAGCTCCGCCTGACGGTCCAGAACCGCGGCACGCGAAGCCTGGGTGACGAGCGGCCCCATGAAGACAGGTTCGGGGTCGTTGCCAGGCGCGACGATCGCCGTGCTCGCCAACTTGCAGAACGCGGTCACGAAGCGATCCGCCATCGCCTGATGCACGATGATCCGTCGCGTGCAGGTGCAACGCTGCCCCGTGGTCGCATAGGCGCCACGCACGCACTCGATCACCGCACGACGAAGATCCGCGTCGTCCCAGACGATCGCGGCGTTGCTCCCGCCCATCTCCAGGGCGATCATGCGACCGGGTCGGTCGAGATTCGCCTCCAGGATCCTGCGGCCGACCGGGAAGGAGCCGGTGAACAGCACCCCATCGATCCCCTCATGCGCGACCAGCGCCGAGGCGACCTCCGCACCGCCCTGCACCACGTTGAAAACGCCCGCCGGGAACCCGGCCTCCTCGACGATCTCGGCAATCACCTGACCCGTCGCGGGAGTCCGGTCGCTGGGCTTGAACACCACGGTGTTTCCAAGCAGCAGCGCAGGCACCCAGTGCCCATTCGGAAGGTGCGCGGGAAAGTTGAAGGGTCCGATGACCGCCATCACGCCGAGCGGACGGAACTGGCAGGCGCCACGCTTGCCGGCCCCCGCATCCACCTCGAAATCGCGCACGCGCGCCAGCGTGGCGGGATCCAGCGTGATCGCGACCTTGTCCTGGAGCAGCTTGGCCTCGGCGCGGCTTTCCGCGAGCGTCTTGCCCATCTCGGCGGTGATCGTCTGCGCAAGGCGTTCCGCATGCCGCCCGCAGCACTCGGCAAACCTGCGAAGCGCCGACGCTCGGGCCTCGAACCCGATGCCGCGCCATGACGTGAACGCGGCGCGGGCCGCCTCGACCGCCGCATGCACGTGCTCCACGCGTGGCGTGCCGCTCCAGATGACCCGATCCGGCCACGCCGGATCCCGGCTCTGGACCGCGTCGCCCGCGATCGCCATCCACCGCCCACCGATCCAGTCGCTCGGTCCGCGCGAAGGGCCGATTCCGATCATGCGCGACGCTTCCCGCGCCGAGCCTTTGGCGCCTCGGGCAGCACCGTGACACCGACGCGATCCCCGACCTGCGCGCCGATCGCCTCGGCGGCCGCCCGCGGAATGCGCACACCGCCCGAAGCGACCGCGCACGCGCAGCGCACGGCCCGGAACCCGTGTTCCTTGCCGCTGGCGCTCACGAACGCCGAGTGCCGCAGCCCGCTGGAAGCGAGGCCCGACAGCCGCATCGACCTGGTGCCCTTCACCAGCGGGATCTCGCCGAGGTTCGCGGCGAAGTACGGCCCGCCATCGAACGGATCGACATGATCCGTCGGCCTGAAGCCCTGGCGCTCGAGAAGCACCTTCGCGGGCACCGTCTCCTCGCCAACCTTGCCGATGAGCGCGCGCGCGTCCGGCGGCAGGATGCTCGCGTGGATCTCGCCGCGCGGCCACAGGCTGGTCATGAATTCCTTGCTGTGCTGGCAGAACAGGTCCGCCTCCTGATAGCTCAGGTTGATGAAGCGGCGCCCCAGGTACTCCCACAGCAGCGTGCGGCTGTCCGGTGTCACCGGCCCCATCAATTCCGCGAGCACGCGCCCCAGGAACTTGCGGCGGTGCATGCCCATGTAGTGAAAGCGCACCAGCGACAGCAGCGATCCGAGCCGCTCCTTGTGGCCGCGATAGCCCGGTGCCAGGATCAGGCCACCCACCTCGCTGAAGCCGCTCTCGTCGGTGCCGAACTCCAGCGTGACATGGCTCGCCCCCTGCTGCAGGTCACGGCTCCAGTGCTCTCGCCTGCGCACCTGCAGGAAGACATGCGGCCAGCCAGGCCAGCCCACGCGCCCGATCGCGCAACTCGTGCCCACCACGCTGCCGGTGTCATGATCCTCGAGCACGAACATGTACTCGCGCTCGTGGTCGCTCGCCTCCTGACCGGCGAAGCTGCGGCGACTGCGCGCGATCTTCGCCGCTATCAGGTCGCGGTCGGCGGGCAGGTTCAGGAAGTGCACCATCTTCGCAAGCTTCAGCAGCGTGGGAAGATCATCTGGCAGCGCCTGTCGGATGAGGAACATGCGGAAACCCTTTCAGGCCGTGCGGGCCATGCTCTTCTCGAGGATCGCGAACACCTCGCCGAAGTGCTCCGGCTGCATCACGCCGATCGGCGGCAGGAGGCGCAGGTGATGCGGGCCGTGGCCGCAATAGAAGGCGATCACGCCGTCCTCGAACAGGTTCTGCAGCAGACGGCCGATGCGGTCCTTGTCGCCGCCGAAGGGCGTGAGTCGCATCATGCCGCCGGTGCCACCGACGAACTGCCGGCTCTCGCGGCCAAACGGCAGCTTCGCCGGGGGGAACCATTCCGGATGCTTCTTCACCAGCGCCTCCGCGTGCGTGCGGAAGGCCGCGTGCAGCTTCGCGATTCGCCCATCAGCGCCGTAGTACCCGCCCGATTGCAGACGACGCAGCACGCTGAGCCCCGTGTGGAAGGCCGACACGCTGGCACTGAAGGTTCCGGCCAGCAGCCCGGGCTTCGGGTTCATCGCCTCGGTGTACAGGCACGCGCAGGCCTGCGTCAGCTTGCCCACCGTCACCACATCGATGTACTCGCCGAGCTGAAGCGCCTCGTACGCGAACATGCTCGTGGTGCGGCCGAAGGTCTGCACCTCGTCGTCCCAGATTGGCACGCCCGCCTCGCGGCAGGCCTGCATGAGCGCCACGTGGAACTCGCGCGGCGCGGTCTTGAAGCCACCCTCGCCCTGCACCAGCTCGAACACGAAGCACGCGTGCTGGCCCGGCCAGCGGCGCAGCGCCTCCTTCAGGTGCCACACGCTCATCTCGATGCTGCGCGCGCCCATCTCGGGCTCGTAGAACGGGATGTAGTCGACCAGCGTGCTCAGCGCCACGCCCTGCCGGTAGCCAGGCTCGTCGCCGATCTGGCTCATGGTGATGCTGCGCCCCATGAAGCAGTCGCTGAAGGCAAGCACGCGCGGCGCGTTGCTGCGCTTCTGCATGCAGATCTTCAGCGCCGACTCGTTGGCCATGCAGCCCGAGTTGGTCACGAAGCAGTGCTTCATGGCGCTGGTGCGCGCCGCCTCGGTGGCCAGAAACTCTGCAAAGGCCACGCTGTCGGCGTTGTACTGCAGGTTGCCTTCCATCACCGTGTCACCCATCGCGGCCTGCAGCGACGCACGCATCACCTCACGATCGCCGTGACCGAACATGTGCACGCCGATGCCGTTGATCATGTCCCACTTCACGCTGCCATCCACCAGTTCGACAAGCGGACCACGCCCACGGCCACTGCCGAGATACGGGTAGTACCCCAGCCGTCCACGCACGGCCTTGGCTCGCTCCAGCCACGCGTGCAGCGTCTCCTTGCCGCCCTCGCGCGCGGGGCGGGCGCCGGTCAGGTCACGCGAGGCAGCTTCCGCCGCATCAAGCAGCGACTCGATCGCCTGCATCGCCTCGGGCCGCGTCGCGGCAGGCGGAATCGTCGCGTCAGCAATGGCAGTTCGGGTGGCCGTGGCGGGCGTCATGCCTGAATGCTATCGGCAGGCCGCTGCACCCCGCCCCTCGCGGACACCGTCACAAATCGATCCGCGCGAAGTTCATGCTCGCCATCCCATCGATAGGCGGCGAGCCGGCCACCACGCGCGATCGAGTAGTCGACGCACGCGACGTTCGCGCAGAGCGGCGCGGGCTCTTCGGCCGGCGACAGCCAGTAGTGCCCCACGATCACGGGCGGCGCCTCGGAGGGATAGTGTCTCCACGAGGCGACGAAGTCGCTCGGCAGCGGCCGATCCGGAACGCCCTGTCGCGCAGGCAGGCTGAACTGCGCGTAGGTGCGCCCCTCGGCCGGCTCGAACCAGCGCGCGCGAATGGCGGTACGAGCGTGCCCCTCCGGATCGGGCAGCGTCACGCCGTCCGGAAGATCGACCTCGCGACCCTTCAGGATCGCCTCGAAGGCGTCCGCCTCCTCCGAGCCACGCACATGCACGGCACGGATGACCTCGGGGGAGCCCTGCCACGTCGGACCGAAGGCACGCGCAAGGGTGCGCATTGCACCGTCGTCCCAGCAGGCGTGCACGCAGCGCAGTCCGCCCAGATCAAGCCACCACGGAATCGTGCGGAACCAGTCGAGCCAGCGGCTCCACGCTTCGGCGGGAATCTGTCGCAGCGTCTCGGCGTGGATCGTGATGTTGTGTCCGACGCGTGGCCGACACCAATCACGCGGCCCCACCGGAACCTGCGCAGCCAGTCGAGGCGTGGCGTAGGCCAGCGCGTTCGTCTCATGGTTCCCCAGCACCGCGCGTGCAGCGTCGCCATCGACCATCTCGCGCACGACTTCGAGCGTCTGCAGGATCTCGGGTCCGCGATCGATCCAGTCGCCCAGAAAGATCGCCGTGCGATCGGCGTGGCGGAACGCGCCACCGATGCGGCGATAGCCAAGGCGCTCGAGCAATTCCACGAGCTCCGACGCGTGTCCATGCACGTCGCCGATCACGTCGTACATGAGGGCAGCGTAGCGCGGGAGGCTCCGAGGCCGAATGCTGCCTCCGATCGCATTGAATCCTTCGCCTTCGCTGAAGGACGAATCCGACCGAGCCGCTCACTCCCACTCGATCGTGGCCGGCGGCTTCGTGGTCACGTCGTACACCACGCGGCTCACGCCCCGCACCTCGTTCACGATGCGGCTCGACACGCGCGCCAGCACATCCCACGGCAGGCGGCAGAAGTCGGCCGTCATGAAGTCGGTCGTCTCGACGGCGCGGATGCCCACCACGCTGTCGTAGGTTCGGCCGTCGCCCATCACGCCCACGCTGCGAATCGGCAGCAGCACCGCGAAGACCTGGCTGGTCCCGCGATAGAGGTTCGCGGCCTGGATCTCCTCCAGCAGGATGTGGTCGCACTCGCGCAGCAGCGCCAGCCGCTCGCGCGTGATCTCGCCGATGATTCGAACCGCCAGGCCCGGGCCCGGGAACGGATGTCGCCAGACAAGCGTGGGTGGAAGCCCGAGCACCTCGCCAAGGCGCCGCACCTCGTCCTTGAAGAGGTCGCGCAGCGGCTCGACCAGCTCGAAGCCGAGGTCCTCGGGAAGGCCGCCCACGTTGTGGTGCAGCTTGATGTTCGCCGCGGTGCCGGCGTGGCTGTGGCCGCTCTCGATGCGGTCGGGATACAGCGTGCCCTGCGCCAGGAACTTCACGCCCGGACCCACGCCCTTCGCAGCTTCCTTGAACACCTCGATGAAGCGGTGGCCGATGCGCTTGCGCTTCTCCTGCGGCTCCTCGATGCCCTTCAGGTCCGACAGGAACGCGTCGCTCGCGTCCACAACGCGCAGTTCGGCGTCGAAGTGGTTGCGGAAGGCGCTTTCGACCAGTTCGCGCTCGTTCTTCCGAAGCAGGCCGTTGTCCACGAAGATGCAGGTGAGCTGCTTGTGAACGGCACGCGCGATCAGCGCCGCCGCCACCGCGCTGTCAACGCCGCCAGAGAGCCCGCAGATCACGCGGTCCTTGCCGACCTGCGCACGCACGCGCTGGACTTCGCTCTCCATGAAGTCGGCCATCGCCCACGTTCCCTTGCACTGGCAGGCTTCCTGCAGGAAGTTGCGCAGGATGTCCTCGCCGCACGGCGTGTGGGTGACCTCGGGGTGGAACTGCACCCCCCAGAAGTCGCGGCCTCGGTGCTTCACCGCGGCGTACGGACAGCTTGGCGTGCTGGCGAGAATCTCGAACTCCTTCGAGAGCTCGCTCACCTGGTCGCCGTGGCTCATCCACACGGTCGTGGGACTCGCGATGTTCTTCATCAGGCCGTCGGCACGCTTCACGTCCAGTCGCGTGCGGCCGTACTCGCGGGCGGGCGCCTTGCCAACCGTGCTGCCAAGCAGGCTGCAGCCAAGCTGCATGCCGTAGCAGATGCCAAGCACCGGAACGCCGAGGTCGAAGATCGCCTTGTCGCAAGTCGGCGCGCCACGATCGGTCACGCTCGCCGGCCCGCCGCTCAGGATGATCCCCTTTGGGCGCATTGCGCGCAGTTTCTCGATCGGGTCGCTGGGCGAGACCAGCAGGCTGAACGCCCCCGCTTCCCGGACCCGCCGAGCGATCAACTGGGCGTACTGGCTGCCGAAATCGAGCACCAGGATTGTTTCAGCGGCGTTTGTGGAGGCTGGAGTCATGGTAGGGCTGGGAGAATTCCGATGGTACAAATGCAGATGATGCGTCGGGCAGCAGCCATCCTCGCGTCGGCGACGGCCCTTCTGGCTGGGTGCTCGGCGCCCTCCACCTCGAGCGCGCGTTCGCAGGACCGCATCACCGCCCTCACCCAGTTGGGTTCGAGCGGCAAGTTGACCGACGTTCCATCCGTGCTCCCATCGCTTGCGAGCGACGATCCGCTGGTTCGATGGACGGCCCAGCGCACGCTGCTGCAGCTTGCGGGAACCACGAACGGCTACGACTGGGCGGCCTCGAACGCCAGCCGCGAGCGTGCCATCGAGAACTGGAAGGCCTGGTGCAGGCAGCAAGGCATCGCGCCGGCCGCGGCGGAGGTGCGTCGTGGCTGAGTCCCTGACGGAACCCGAGATCCAGGTGCAGCTCCTGAGCCGCCCCGAACTGCTTTCCCCGGTGCGATCGATGGTGAATGCGCTCGCGCAGCAGGCGGGACTGGACGACATCTCCGCCTGCCATCTCGTGCTTGCGATGGACGAGGCCCTGACCAACGTGATTCGCCACGGCTACGGCGGAAGTCCCGATGGTCGAATCTGGATCCGGGTGGCCCAGCTTCCCGACGGCCCAGGACTGCGCGTGGAGATCCTCGATCGCGCCCGCACCGTCGATCCCGACCAGTTGCGCAGCCGGGATCTCGACGAGATCCGTCCCGGTGGTCTGGGCATGCACCTGATTCGCTCGCTGGTCGACCGCTTTGAGCACGCCGCGCGCTCGGAAGGCGGCATGCGCATGGTGCTCGAGAAGCGGCCCGCGCAGGTCACCGCGGGCGTGGCCTGAACGCCGCGTCTGGCGGCCTCGGCCCACCGCCATTACCATGTCCGCATGCAACCCAGCGGCCCGACACTCGAGATCGTGAAGGAAACCGCGGGTTCCGCGACCATCCTGTCCCCCAAGGGCGACGTGGACATGGCGCGCTCGCCGATCATGCGGAAGGCGATTGCCGAGGCCCTCAAGGGCGGGTCGTCGAAGGTCGTGCTCGACCTCTCGGGGGTTCCCTACATGGACAGCTCCGGGCTGGCCACGCTGGTCGAGGCCCTGCAGAATGCGCGCAAGTCCCAGATCGCGCTCTTCCTCTGCGCCCTCACCCCGCGCGTGCGCAGCATCCTGGAGATCGCGCGGCTGAACAGCGTGTTCGCGATCCATGAGTCGCGGGACGCGGCGATCGCGGGCTGATCGGCCACCATGTCCCGACTGATCGTCGCATCCAGGAACGTGGCGAACCGCTGGATCGACGGCGTGCTTTCCACGCTCGAGCTTGTCGGCGCGATCACCCTCCTGGGCGGGCTTGTCCTGAAGTGGCTTCATCGAACCGTGCTGCTGCGGCAGGTCCGCTTCGGATTTCCCGCGGCGGTGGCGCAGATCGTGCGCGTTGGCGTGCGCAGCATCTCGATCGTGATGCTCGTCTCGGGCTGCATCGGCATCATCCTGGCGCTGCAGACCTCGCCAAGCCTTGCCGACTTCGGGCAGACCGACAAGGTCGCCAACCTGATCGCGGTGGCGGTGTTCCGTGAACTTGGCCCCCTGGTGGCGGCCATCGTGCTGACGGGCTTCGCGGGAGCCAGCATCGCGGCCGAGATCGGCACCATGGTCGTCGGCGAGGAGATCGAGGCGCTCGAGAGCATGGCGCTGGATCCGGTGCGTTTCCTGGTGGTTCCGCGCGTGCTCGCCACCACCATGAGCCTGGTGCTTCTGGCGGTGATCGGCGATCTGACCAGCGTGATCATGGGCGGGGTGACCGGCGTGTTCTTCCTGGAGATCCCCTACGAGCTCTACAAGAACAACACGATCGACCAGCTGAAGATGAGCGACTTCTTCACCGGTCTCTTCAAGGCCGGCGTGTTCGGCACGATCCTTGGCCTGATCGCCTGCCACAACGGTCTTCGCGTGACCGGCGGCGCCGCGGGCGTGGGGCGTGCGACCACCGACACCGTGGTGCAGACCGTGGTCATGGTCGTCATCGCCGACCTGATCTTCAGCGCGCTGTTCTACGCCTTTGGCTGGAACTGATCGCTCACGGCGTGGCCCCGGCCTCGCGTATCCGGACTCCGGACAACTCCAGCATCGTGATCGCGGCCAGCACCTCGGCTGCGCCAAGTCCGCAGTGCGCCGCCACCGCGTCCACATCGGGCCGCCCAAGCGAGCGGATCGCCCGAAGCACATCACCCGCCCTGCCCGCGGGCGCCTGATCCGGCGCGGCCGTGTGCCGGATGGTCGCGGCGACCAGCATGGGAGTGCAGCGCAACTGGCTGGTGACGGCCTCGAGCGAGTCGACGAGCGCCGCCCACCCCTCGCGGATCGCGCGGTGACAGCCCGCGCTGGCCGGAGCATCGACGCGCCCGGGGACAGCCATCACCTCCCGCCCATGCTCCTCGGCGGCAATGCGGCCGGTGATCAGGGCCCCCGACCGCATGCGTGCCTCGATCAGCAACGTGCCCAGGGAGAGGCCGCTGATGATCCGGTTGCGACGAGGGAAGAGCCCGGCGGCGCTGGGGTGCAGCGTCGGCATCTCGCTGCACACGCATCCGCCAGCCTTGACGATGGCGTCGAAGAGCGGCGCGTGCTCCGGGGGATAGGGAACCCCGAGCCCTCCAGCAAGCACTGCGATCGTTCGGCCCCCGTGGCGAATCGCGGCGCGGTGGGCGGCGGCATCGATGCCACGCGCACCCCCCGACACGATGGTGAAACCCTGCTCCGCAAGCCATCCTCCGAACCGATCCGCCTGCTCGAGCCCATACCCGGTGCAGGCCCGGCTTCCGACGATCGCCACGGCGAATCGATCCTCCGGCATCAGGCGACCGCGCACCCAGAGAGCCAACGGCGCACCCTCGATCGCCGCCAGAAGCGGTGGCCAGTCTGGGTCGCCCGGAAGAATGCACGCGATTCCGTGCGCACGCATGCGATTCAACTCCTCATCCGGTCGCACCTCGCGGAAGGCCGCATGGACCCGCCGTGCCGCACCCTCGCCCAGCACCGCCGAAAGCTCTCGCGGCGCTGCCCTGTGCACCGCCTCCGCGTCACCGCCGAAGGCCCGCAGGAGCGCGGCCCCCTCCATCGGCCCTGCAGCCAGTGCCAGCGCCAAGCGCGAGGCGGGAATGTTGTCGGGATCCCTGGGCACGCCGCAACCTAGATCGTGCATGGCGCGATCCAGCCGACAGGTGCCTTTTTTCCGGTGGTTCGATCAGTCCGAACCGTGATCACGCAGCCAGGCCTCATCGGCCTCGGCCGACGCCTGAGCCGAGATGGCCTCGGGCGCCCCATCGTGCAGCGCGACCGAGTCGGCCTCGGCGGGTTCAAACGCCGGTTCCTGCTCGGGCCAATCAAAGTCCTCGTGCGAGACCGGCTCGGCCGTCGACATCGGATCCTCGACATCGATCGCGTCGATCGCGAGTTCCTCGGCCCGATCGACGGTTCCGATCTCCTCGACCTGCTGCTCGGACGACGGCACCTCGGCCTCGGCCGAAGGGAGCGGGAATGGCAGCGGCTCGAATCGCTCCAGCTGAGGACGCGGCGAAACGCCGAAACCAAGCACCAGGCCCAGAAACACGCTCATGGCGCCTCCGGCCATGAGCCAGAGCCGCCGCTGGCCATCGGCCAGCCGCGCCAACAGCGTGTCCGGGGCAGGCTGGGGCTGGAATTCCATCGCAGGCACCGTGGCCTCGATCCAGTCGCTGACGGTGTGCTCGATGCTGGTGGCCATCAGGAGCGGCTGCTCGCCCTTGGGCATGAGGTTCAACTGGCTCGCGGCCAGACGGCGTAGCAGCGAGGGATCCCGGCGGTCCAACTCCGACAGAAAGCGGTCGTAGGCAGCCAGACGCTCGCGGTTCCAGGCCTCACGCGCCGCGATGGACGCACGCTGCTGTCGCAGGTCGTGCAGGTCCAGCTCCGCCGGCAGCAGCGCGGCCGAAACCATCACGGCCAGACCGGCGATGGTGAACAGCCAGCCGGGGTCGATCTGGAAGAGGGGCGCGGTCCGACGCATCCGACCTTCTTCGGCAAGGGGACCCCCAAAACTCGAAAACGGCCGCCTGCAGGCCGGCCGCCTTCGCTCTTCCTCGATCCGGTGGGTCAGGCCAGGTCGGGGAAGATCTTTCGGACGGTGCCCACGAGGTCCTTGACGTGGCTGATCGACTCTTCCATCAGCTTCTTCTCGTCGCCCTCGAACTGCACCTGAACGACCTTTTCCATGCCCGCGGCGCCCAGCACGCATGGAACGCCCACGAAGTAGCCCTGGCCCTTCTGGCCGGGCGCCACGCCGTACTCGTTCTCGCAGTAGGCCGCGCAGGGAAGAATGCGCTTCTTGTCCTTCACGATGGCCTCGACCATCTGGATCGTGCCGCTGGCTGGCGCGTAGTAGGCGCTCGTGCCCATGAGCTGCACGATCTCGCCGCCGCCCACCTTGGCGCGCTGCACGCAGCGGTCGATCACTTCCTTGGAAAGCAGCTGGTTGATCGGGATGCCGTGCACGCTGGTGAAGCGCGGCAGCGGAACCATGTCGTCGCCATGGCCACCGAGCAGCAGCGCCTGGATGTCCTCGATGCTGCAGCCGAGTTCCATCGCCAGGAAGGTGCGGAAGCGAGCCACGTCGAGCGCGCCAGCCTGGCCCAGGATGCGGCTGGTCGGGAAGCCCGTGACCTTCCACGCGGTGTAGACCATCGCGTCGAGCGGGTTGCTGACCACGATCACGACCGAGTCTGGCGCGAACTTCGCCACGTTCTCGCTGACCGAGCGCACGATCTTCACGTTGGTCGTGATCAGGTCGTCGCGGCTCATGCCCGGCTTGCGCGGAAGGCCCGCGGTGATCACCACCACGTCACTGCCGGCGATGTCCTTGTAGTCGCTGGTGCCGATGACCTTGCTGTCGAACTCCTCGATCGGGCCGCACTGCATCAGGTCGAGCGCCTTGCCCTTGGCCACGCCCTCGCGTTCGGGAATGTCGAGCAGCACGATGTCGCCAAGTTCCTTGGCGGCGGCCCAATGGGCGCAGGTGGCTCCGACGTTTCCGGCTCCGATGACGCTGATCTTGGCTCGACGCATGGCGTTCCTCGTGGGGTTCGGTCGCGGCCACCACCGGCCGCGAGGGGCCGAAAGGATAGCGCCGTCCCGGCTTGGCGTCCGCTGCGGCGCCCGCCGCGCCGCGCCGGAATGGAAACGGCCGCCCCGAGGGACGGCCGTCACATGCGCCAGAAAGGACTCGAACCTTCGACCTCGCCCTTATCAGGGGCGTGCTCTAGCCAGCTGAGCTACTGGCGCGCAGGGTCGAAGAGTATACCGGAATCCGGGGTGGCCGCAGGGCCACGCAAGGCTGCTCAGCGAAGGGCGTTGTAGGAGGTCCGGCCGTCCTTCTGGACGGTCAGCGTGCTGCCCGTGCTCTGGACACGACGGCTTGGGTACCACCCCCACTCCGGGCGGTCTTCAGAGCCGAAGAATTCGTACTCCTGACTGCAGATGATCGACTGGTTCATCTCGGCGCGGGCCTGGTTGACCTCGCGCAGGTCGCCGGGCTTGAGCTCCACCGGCATGCCGGAAATCGCGCGATCGAGCCTGGCTTCAAGGCGACGCCGCTCACGTCGAAGTCGATCGGGATCCAACCGGCCATCACGCGCCCGGACCACGAGCGCATCGAGCTGCTCGGCCGATCGCACGTAGGCCTCGCGCTGCGGATTCGCGTCATTGGCGAGAGCGGACGTGGTCACGCCGACCACCAACGCGATTGCGGATCGAGGAACCTTCATCATGCCGAGTCTCCTTGCCGATCGATACGGGCCGAGGCTGGGCCGCGTGTGCCGCGAAGTCTCGGGATTGTGGCAATCAGCCCGCGAAAGTCCAGCGCTCACCAGCCAGGAAGTCGGCCGACAACGGGTTCCAGGAGATCCCGAAGCCCCACGATTCCGACGGGGCGACCCTCCGCCTGCACCACGGCGAGGGCCGAACCGGACTCACGCAGGCGTCGCAGGATTTCCATCGCGGGCGCGTCCGGAGCCACCACCACCGCAGGTCGAGTCACCTCCTGAAGGTTGCCCTCCCCTGCAGCGAGCACGGCCACCGCCGATGCGAGCCCGACGCAGGCGCCCGTCTCGTCCACGACCGGATAGGTGCCATGCGGCCTTGCGCGCAGCACCTCCCGAACCACCTCGGGAAGCGCGTGCATCGACAGCGCGGCCACACGCTTCCACGGACGCATCACTTCAGCGGCCTTGCGTCGCGAGAGTTCCAGCACGCGCCCGGCCATGGCCACCTGACGTTCGTCCACCGCCCCAGCGCTCTCACGCAGGAGGTCTACCACCCGCTGGCGGCCATCGACCACCTCACCCGGCGCAAGACCGAGGCGGCGAACCAGACCCTCGCCCATCCACTCCAGAAGCCACACCAGGCCCGTCACGGACAGGATCCAGCGCGCAATGCGCGCGACCGGCACGAGCGCCACCGTCCAGCGATCGGCATGCACGCGGAAGAGCTCCTTCGGAAGGGCCTCTCCAAAGATCACGAGCAGCGGCAGCAGCACCAGCGCGTTCAGCGCCATCAGGGCGATCACGGACAGGCCGAAGCCGTCCAGCATGCGCCCGATCGCGATCGATGCAAGCTGGCCAACCGCGGTGTTGCCGATCAGCAACGTGGCGAGCCAGCGGTTCGGTCGCTGCAATTCCGCCTGCAGCATGCGCGCGCGTGGCTCGCCGCGCTCCGCCCGAATCGCCAGGCGCAACCTGTTCAGGCTGTAGGCGCCCGTCTCGACGCCGCTGCAGAAGGCCGATGCGCAGAGGCTTGCCAGAAGCAGCGCCAGCCACGGGATGGAGGACTCCAGGCTCACGCCGGACCTCCCGTGCGCCAGCGCACCCGGTCAACGCGCGCGCCCGTCGCCTGAAGCACCTCGATCACCGCACCACCCAGCGTCACCGAGTCGCCCGGCCTCGCGACGCGGCCCAGGCGCTCCATGATCGCGCCAGCGACCGTGTCGGCTTCCGAGGCAGGCTCGGAAAGTCCCAACTGCTCGAAGGCCAGGTGGAGATCCACGTCTCCCGCGCTCTCCCAGACGCCCGGCTCGACCGACACCCAGCCGCTGCTGGAAAGATCGACCGGCTGACCCGACACCTCGGCCACGGCATCGCGCAGCGTCACGACGCCGGCCGTTCCGCCGAACTCGTCCACCACCACGGCCACGCGCTTGCCCGAGGTCGCGAACCATCCGAGCAGCTGGTCCACCGACGCGACTTCGGGAATGAACGAGGCAGGCGCCAGATGATCCTTCAGCGGAGCGCGGACGCCTCGTGCATCCAGCAGGTAGGCGCGCACGTCCAGGAACCCCTTCACCTCGTCAAGATCCGGATCCGCAACCACGAGACGTCGCCTGCCGGAGCGGCGAACCTCCGAGCGCACCTCGTCCATCGTCGCGGCGAGGGTGACCCAGACGAGGTCCACGCGGGGCGTCATCACCTCGCGAACGCGCCGCCCGCGCAGGCGGGTCACGCGGCGGATCGCGCGCCCCTCCTCCTCGGCAAGAACGCCGCGTCGCTGGCTCAGCGCGAGCAGTTCAGCCAATTCGCGGTCCTGCACGGTCCGACTCGAGGGCCTTCCACCAAGCCGTGCCAGCGGCACGAGAATGAAGCGATCCAGCGCGTCGCGCACGGG
>JBIIOC010000017.1:0-31815 GCA_044337135.1 Phycisphaerales bacterium
CCTTCCTCCGCAAGACACGTCCGGGTGGGGGTTTGCGGCGGTCGAGAGCCTCGGAAACCGCCGTTTCCGCCCGCGAAGGCCTATTCTGCCAAGGATGACCGCGACCGCCACCCAGAGCACCCTTCGGGAAGCCACCGCCGCCTACCTGGCCGAAGCCGCGAAGATCGAGCAGGGCGGCGGGCCGAGCGGGGCAGAGCGCCAGCACCGCCACGGTCGCCTGACCGCCAGGGAGCGCATCGAACTGCTGCTCGACAAGGGTTCGCCTCGCATGGAGTGTGGCCTGTTCTCGGCGTGGAACATGTATCGCGAGTACGGAGGCGCGCCGGGAGCGGGCGTGGTGACGGTGCTCGGCGTGGTGGAGGGCCGGCCGTGCATGGTCGTGGCCAACGACGCCACCGTGAAGGCGGGCGCGTTCTTCCCGATGACCTGCAAGAAGATCATCCGTGCGCAGGCTGTTGCGCAGCGGGCTCGGCTGCCGCTGCTCTACCTGGTCGACAGCGCGGGCGTGTTCCTGCCGCTGCAGGAGGATGTCTTCCCGGACACCGACGACTTTGGCCGCATCTTCCGCAACAACGCGGTGATCAGCGCCGAGGGCATCCCGCAGATCTCGGCGATCATGGGCAACTGCGTGGCGGGTGGCGGCTACCTGCCGGTGCTCTGCGACACGCTGCTCATGACGGAAGGAAGCGGCCTGTACCTCGCGGGCCCCGCGCTCGTGAAGGCGGCGATCGGGCAGGAAGTGACGAGCGAGGAGCTCGGTGGCGCGCAGATGCACGCGCAGATCAGCGGCACGATCGACTTCCGCGAGAAGGACGACCCGGCGTGCATCACGCGTCTGCGCAGCCTGATGGCCAAGCATGGCGCGGCGCGAAGGCTGGCGAAGCCGGAGGCCGCCGTGAAGGCGCCCGGGCGCCCCGAAACCGACGTGATGGAGGTGTTCACCGGGGATCCGGGCCGCCAGTACGACATGGTCGACCTGCTGAAGTGCATCGTGGATGCGGGCTCGTTCGATGAATACCGCGCGGAGCATGGCCGCAGCCTGGTGTGCGGCTACGCGACGATCGGCGGGTTCGCCTGCGGCATCGTGGCCAACCAGCGCAAGATGACCGAGCGCCAGATGCCCGGTGGCAAGGCGGGCCCGAGCAAGGCCATGAACATGCCGGCGGTCATCTATGACGACAGCGCCGACAAGGCCGCTCGGTTCATCCTGGAGTGCAACCAGCGGCGCGTGCCGATCATCTTCGTGAACGACACCACCGGCTTCATGGTGGGCCGCGACAGCGAGCAGGGCGGCATCATCCGGGCCGGCGCGAAGATGGTGAACGCGATGAGCAACTGCGTGGTGCCCAAGATCACCCTGATCGTGGGCGGCAGCTTCGGGGCCGGCAACTACGCCATGTGCGGGCGTGCCTTCGACCCGTTCCTGACGCTGGCCTGGCCGGGCGCGCGGTGCAGCGTGATGGGTGCGGCGCAGGCGGCGGGCACGCTGCTGCAGATCGACCTGGCGGCGCGCGAGCGCAAGGGCGAGAAGGTCGACGAGGCCATGCGCGCGCAATTGCTGAAGGCGATCACGGCGAGCTACAGCGAGCAGCAGGACATCCGCTACGGCGCGAGCCGGGGCTGGGTGGACCGCATCATCGAGCCGGCGAAGACGCGCGAGGAGCTGGCGTTCGCGCTGGCGCTGGCGCACATGGCGCCAATGGACGCGCCGCTGCGCACGGGCGTGATCCAGACGTGAGTGCGCAGCGCGAGATCGTGGTGGCGACGGGCAACCCCCACAAGGTGGAGGAGATCCGAGCGATCCTGGCGCCGCTGGGCATCGTGTTGCGTGGACTGGATGAGGTGGGCGGCCCGTTTCCCGAGCCGGAGGAGACGGGTCGCACGTTCGAGACGAATGCGCGCATCAAGGCGGTGGCCTACGCGAAGGCGACGGGGCGCACCGTGCTGGCGGACGACTCGGGTCTCGAGGTCGATGCGCTCGGTGGCGAGCCGGGCGTGCACAGCGCGATCTGGGCGGGCTCGCATGGCACGCGCGCCGAGCGCGATGCACGCAACAACGCGAAACTGGCCGAGCGCATGCGCGGGATCCCGGCGGATCGGCGTTCGGCTCGTTTTGTGTGCTGCATCTGCCTGGCGGACTCGGAGGGTCGGGTGCTGGCCGAGACGCGCGGCACGTTCGAGGGCCGCATCGGGGAGGCGCCCCGCGGGAGCCACGGCTTCGGATACGACCCGTGGCTGTGGCTTGACGATGCGGGCTGCTCGAGCGCGGAATTGCCGCCGCCCGCCAAGAACGCGCGCAGCCATCGCGGGCGCGCGGCGCGCGCGATGGCGCAAGCGATCCGCGGATTGGCCTGACGCATGCGGCTTCCCGTGCTCATGCCCACGCTTCCCGAGCAGCGCTACAGCTGCCATGGATGCGGCGAGTGCTGCCGTGACTTCACGATCGAGCTGCGCGGAGACGATTTCGAGCGCCTGTCGTCGCAGGGCTGGGAGCAGGAACTTGGAGAGCCGTTCTGGGTCGACTTTGCCGGCAGGCGATGGCTTCGCCAGCGCCCGGATGGCGCGTGCGTGTTCCTGGGCGAGGGCGGCAAGTGCCGCATCCATGCGCGCCTTGGGCTGGAGGCCAAGCCGATCGCGTGCCAACTCTTTCCATTCACGTTCGCGCCCGGACCGAGCGACGCGCGGATCGGGGTGAGTTTCGCGTGCGCGAGCGTGCGTGGCAGCGTGGGGGCGGGCTTGCCCACGCATCTTGCGGATGTCCGTCGCATGCAGGAAGCGCTGCCGGAGGCGTGCGCCCGCGAGCAGTCGGCGGATCTTGCGGCGGGTCTCGCGGGGTCGCTCGATGAGTGCGAGATCGTGGCGAGAGGACTGGACCGTTGGCTGTCCGCGCCGGAGGTGGCCCCGAACGTCCGCTGGGAAGGGTTCATGTTCCTGGCGCAGAGCCTGCGGAACGCGGAACTGGTGCGTGTGCGAGGCGAGCGTCTGGGCGAGCTGATCGACACGCTCGTCGTGCACGCGCCGGCGGAACTTCAGGCGCTGGAGGTGACGGCACCCTCGAGACGCGCGGGCCGGATGCTCCGGCAGGCAGTCTTCGCCCGCGTGGAGGATCCAAAGATCGACGCGTTGATGCGTGCGGGTCGACTGCGATCCGTGCTCTCGCAGTGGCGCCGAAGTCGCGCGTGGGCCGCAGGACGCGGTGTCGCCCCGGCGATTCCCGGTTGGCCGCCCCTCGCGTTCGCGGCGGTCGAGCGGGTGCAGGGCCTCTTCGCGGCGGCCGATTCGGACCGCATCGATGAGCTGTTCCGGCGCTGGATTCGTGCCTCGATCCTGGGTGGTCGCGCGTGGGGCAGTGGCCTGTACGGGCTGCCGGTCAACGAGGGTGTGGCGTTCCTTGCGCTGAATGTGCTGAGTGCGGCGTGGCTGGCACGCGCGCACGCGTCGGCGGCCGGGCGCCTTGCCCCCACGCTGGAGGACGCGAGCGTGGCCGTGGGTCGCGTGGATCGCTCGAGCGGACGGGCGCGATGGCTGGGCTCGCGCGGGGAGCGACTGCGGGTGCAGTGGCTCGCGCACACCGCGTCGCTGCTCTCGCTGGCGCGAGCGCAACTCTGATCGGCGATCAGTCTCGCGCCGGAGGCGTGCGCCGGCAGCGCTCGACCACGATCACCCAGATCGCGCGCAGGCCATCCATGGGCCCGATCTTCTTGCCACGCGAGCGGTCGCGCGGGTCATACGACACGGGCACCTCGCGGACCTCCGCGCGCAGGCGCGAGAATGCCGCGACCATCTGAGGCTCCACGCCGAAGCGGTCCTCCGAGAGCCAGGGCAGCATCTCTCGCAGGAGCGGCACGCGGAGCAGCTTGTAACCGCACTCCATGTCGCGCAGCCGGAGCCCGGTGCAGATGTTGCTCAGCCGCGTGAGAATCGCGTTCACGCCGGCATGCAGGCGACGCCACGTCGTGGGCAGGTCCGCGTGCGCCCATCGGTCGCCGATGACGGCGGATCGCGGTCCGGGGGGGAGCGCCTCGAGGAGTCCTCGCCAGTCGGCAGGGTCGTATTCCAGGTCGCCATCCTGCGTGAGCACGGCGTCGGTGTCGCTCGCCAGATCGAGCGCGCGTCGGAAGCCCGTTCGAAGGGCCGCGCCCTTGCCGCGGTTCGCGCTGTGGCGCAGGAGCTCAAGGCGTCCGCCGAAGGCGAGTTCCGTCGCCAGTCGGTCCGCCACGCTCGCGGTCGCGGCACTGCTCGCATCATCGACCAGCAGCAGACGTGCCCGCCAGCCCGGCGGCAGCACCGCCGCCAGCGCGCGGCGCACGCAGGGCTCGAGCGTGTGTGGTTCCTCGAAGACCGGGATGACGACGAAGAGCGTCGGCATGCGCGATCAGCTGCCGGAGGCGCTGATCGACTTGCGCATGTCCGTGTCGGCCTGCATGTTGTTCATGCGGTACAGGTCCATCACGCCCATCTTGCCGGTGCGCAGCGCCTCGGCGATCGCCTTGGGCACGTCGGCTTCGGCAAGCACCACCAGCGCGCGGTTCTTCTCGGCCTCGGCCTGGTACTCGGCCTCCTGCGCCACGGCCAGCGCGCGGCGCTGCTCGGCCTGCGCCTGAAAGCGCTTGGTGTCGGCCTCGGCCTGCGCGGCCTGCAACTGGGCGCCGATGTTCTCGCCCACGTCCACGTCGGCGATGTCGATGGAGAGGATCTCGAACGCCGTGCCCGAGTCGAGGCCCTTCGCGAGCACCGTCTTGCTGATGCGGTCCGGGTTCTCCAGCACTTCCTTGTGGTTCGCGGCCGAGCCGATGGTCGAGATGATGCCTTCACCCACGCGCGCGATGATCGTCTCCTCGGTGGCGCCGCCCACCAGGCGCGCGATCGCGGTGCGCACGGTCACGCGGGCCTTGGCGCGCAGCTGGATGCCGTCCTTCGCCACCGCGTCGATCGTTCCCTTGCCCGACTGCACGCTGGGGCAGTCGATCACCTTCGGGTCCACGCTGGTCTTCACCGCCTCAAGGATGTCGCGCCCCGCAAGATCGATGCTCGTGGCGCGATCCCAGCCCAGGTCGATGCCTGCCTTGTCGGCGGCAATCATGGCGCGGATCACGCGGTCCACGCGACCGCCGGCCATGTAGTGGGCCTCGAGCAGGTTGCTGGGCACCTCCAGGCCCGCCTTCTTGGCGGTGATGCGGTTCAGCACGATCGCCGCAGGCGGGACCTTGCGCAGGCGCATCATGATCAGGTCGAGCAGGCTCACGCGTGCGCCGCTCAGGAATGCCTGCAGCCACAGCTGCAGGTATTGGCTGATCATGATCAGGAGGATCAGGCCGATCAGGGCGATGACGCCCAGACCGACCATGCCCAGGACCGTGAGGGGATCCGCGGCGAGGAACAGGTTCTTCTGCATGGAAGCAGGGTAGCGTGGAGGCAAGTCGCTCAGGACCGCGCGATCATGCGCACCCGGATCGAGGCCGCCGTGGAGCCCTCGGCGACGGCCACCTGGCTGCCCGCCTCGATGAAGCCTCCCTCCGCGATCGCCTCCACGGTGCGCCCGTCAAGCTCCACTCGTCCCACCGGCCGCATGTCCGTGAGGGCGGTGCCCCGTGCGCCGGCCGGCGGAGCCGACGGCGATCGAGAGGCCTCGAGCTCGGTTGAAAGGATCGCTCGTCTCGCCAGCGGCGTGGTGGACCAGAGGCGCAGGCCGTAGCCGATCGCGAAGGGTGCGCCGCCAAGGGCGAACGCGAGCGAGGCGAAGCCCCACAGCATGGAGTGGACGAAGAACGACACCACGCCCGCGATGATGCAGAGCGCGCACAGGATCGCGATCGCTCCCGCGGAGGGCACGACCAGTTCCAGCGCGGCAAGCACCAGCGCGAGTCCGAAGAGCGCGAAGCCTGCGATGAGCGCTGTGTCGAAGCCGCCGGCGGCGGACGTGGTCTGCGCGAGAAGCTCGATCATGCCACCGCCTCCACGCGCAGTTCGTTCGCCTCGTTCCCCGTGACACGGACGCGCGAGCCGCGCTCGATCCACGTGCCGGCACGCGCCTGGAAGACGCGACCCTCGATCTCGACCTCGCCGATAGGCCGAAGATCGGTCAGGGTCAGGCCCACCGAGCCCGTGACTGGAAGGACCTTCGCGTGATTCGGGGTGGCGAGCTGCGCCTCGTGCACGGCAAGCCCCGCGAGCCCGCCGCGGGAGCGGCCGAGCCACCACGCCATGGCGAAGGCCGCGATGACCGAGCCAGCCAGCGTGCCAAGTCCCTGAAGCATGGCACCTGTGGGGTCCGGCGAGGGATCGGAAACCACGAACAGCCCGATCGTTCCACCGGCGAAGGCGAGCACGCCAGCGCTTCCGGCAAGCAGCGAGCCGGGGAACACGAGCAGTTCGAGCGCGACAAGTCCGAGCCCCGCGATCATGGCCATCGCAGGCCACCACTCGGCCAGACCGGCGAGCAACGGGCCGATCACGAGAAGTCCCGCCGCCACCAATCCGCCGATGGAGAAGAGCCCGAGTCCAGGCACGAGCATCTCGCCCACGAAGCAGACCACCAGCGCGATGACGAGCAGCGCGCGCATCCACCCACTGGTGAGAACCCGCGCGATCGGTTCACTCCAGCGCGGTTCCAGCGTGAAACTCGCCTGCGCGCCGAAGTGCTGGCGCAGCGCCGCCTCGTCGGCGATCTCGGCGCGCGCCAGGCCCAGCGCCACGGCTTCGGCGGCCCGCAGCGTGAGCAGCTCGTCCGCTCCATCGATGCGGCTCACAAGACGCAGTCGTTCGCGGTCCGAGGCACCAAGAGGGGAGCGGCCCGGCGGGTAGCGCTGCGCGGCGTCGTCATCGCCGGTCACGGCGGGCCGTCGGAGGGCGTCGGTGATCCACGCGACCACCCCGGGACCGCTGCTGGGCCGCGACGCGGCACCTGAGCGCGGGGGTTCCTCGTCGAAGATCGCGCGGTACTCCTCGGCGTCGACGAGATAGCGCGTGCCACCGACCGCGTCCTCCAGCAGCCAGAGCTCGAGCGGTGCGCTGACGAACGCCCTGCAGAGGCGCTCGTCATGCCCGTTGCGTCTGGCGCTGTCGGTGACCTCGGAGAGAAGGGGTGCCTCGAGCTTGGCGCGTTCCGTCGGCTCGAGTGATCGCAGGCCACCGATGGCCGACAGCTGGATCGGTGCGGCGTCGCCAAGCACCGCATCGGGGGTGACCACGATCTCGCGGCAAGCGAGCGCGGTGATCGCGCCTGCCGAGAACGCCTGCGGCCGGATCCAGGCCACGGTGTTCGCGGGGAAGGATCCCTTGATGCGCCGGCACAGCTCGAGCGTTGACAGCATCTCGCCGCCGGGCGTGTCCAGGTCGATCACGATCGCGTCCGCGCCAGCCAGCGTGGCACGCCTGGCTCGGGCCGTCAGGCTCTCCACCGTGATCGCATCGATCTCGCCGCGCACAGGAAGCACGGCGACCAGACTGGCGGCGCGACTTGGAGGCACCGCGTTCGGCGCGGCGCCCTGGAGAATCACGGCCATCAGGCAGGCCAGCATGAGCATGCGAACACTGTATCCGTGCAAATGAAAGGGGCCGACGACCTTGGGTCGCCGGCCCCTGAGCCATCAGGATCAAGTCGATCAGTCGTACAGGGTGGCGGAGTCCGTCGGCACGGCGCCGCGCTGGCGTCCGTTCACCGCAACCGACTGCAGCCTCGGAATCACGCAGAGCCACGAATCGGTCTGACCCTTCGTGTCGTCCTCGCGGAAGATGTTGTCCCACGTGAAGCCCGCGCCGGCCGTCCGGGCGCACTCCGCGTCGTTCACGGCGGTGCCGGCGCCCGCGCGAATGTTCGCCTTCACGCACTGCGGCGTGGAGTCGTAGAAGCTGTTGGAGTAGTTGACGTGGTTGTCGCCGAAGACCAGGTTGCCTTCCCAGGAACCCTTGGCGCCGTGGATGTCCAGCGTCTTGCTGTTCTTGAAGATGTTGATGTCACCGCCGGTCGAGCCGTCGATGCCGTCCTGGACGCCACGATTGCCAAGCACCGCCATGGTGCTCACGCCACCGTTCTTCCACGCGCGCACGCGGCGGCTGTTGCCGACGCCCACGGTCGGGTCGCTCGGCAGCACGAGGGGCATGACGCCGTAGCTGGTGTTCGCGCCCTGCTGCAGGTTCGCGCGGAAGTTCCGCGTGACCGCGTCATCGAACACCTGCTCGCCCGGCGTGTCGCCGTCCCAGTAGATGTCCTCGGCGGGTCGGTACTGGGTCGCGTCGTAGTTCGTGCAGACCGTCACGTTGGGGCTGATCTCGGAGGGGCCGACGCACAGCGGTGCGGAGAAGAGGTTCTGCGCGATCGACATCGAGAACAGGCTCGCGTGGTCGTTCTTCAGGGTGTCCTCGTCACCGCGGCCCACGATGCGTCCCGTGCGGTTCACGAGGCCCGGCGTGGGCAGCGGATTCGTCGGGAATTCGTTGGGGTAGTCGATCGACTTGGTCACCCACGCCTGGTGGATGCCCTTCAGCTGCGTGGAATCCTTCAGCACGCGCGCGCGGGCGCGGGCGTTGTTGAGGGCCGGCAGCAGGATGCCGAGCAGCAGCGCGATGATGGCCATGACCACCAGAAGTTCGATGAGGGTGAAGCCCTTGCGGCGAAACATGGTGTGGTGCTCCTTGAGTTTGTTTGGGGGTCGAATGTCGAATGCTCGATCAGCTGCCGGTCGGGCCCGAGGGCGGGCGAACAGCGTCGCTGCGCCAGTCCCAGAAGGCGTCGCACGAACCGTCGCCACGCCAGGGCTTGCCGTAGTGGCCGAGCGCGGTGTCGCCACCCTTGCGGCCCTGGATCTGGCAGTTCAGGTTGAAGTTGGTGTCGGTCCAGTACAGGTCGTCCGGGCGCACGCCTTCAGCGTCGCCGCAGTCGAAGTTGGAGTACTCGGGTGCGAAGGACTTGATTCGCTCCGTGTGCGCGTCGCCGAACACCACGAAGCCTTCCCAGATGTCCTTGGGTCCGTACAGCTGGGTCGCGTAGCTCAGCTTGTAGTAGTCCGGATCGGTGCGCTGCGGTCCGGGCACCTGCGCGCCGGAGTTGGTGGCGCGATCCGCGCTCGGAACGAGGCCTCGGGTGCCCATGAGCGCCTTGCTCGAATCCGAGTTCGAACGCCAGTTGATCTCCTTGCGCTGGCCGTACATGGCCGGCAGCGAGTAGCTGGTGTTGCACCAGCCCGAGGCGGTCGAGGCGGCGCCGGCGCTGGTGCCGGTGTCCTTCCTGCCGACCCTCGAGACGTCCGGGGTTCCGTTGCTGCCGTTGCCGTCGAGGTTGTCGCTGAAGGCGAAGTCCCACCAGCGGTCCGCGACGACGTTGCGCTCGGCGTAGTTGTAGGCGGGGGTGCCGTTGCGGCCCATCTCGATGACGACCGGGTTCTTCTCGCACGGGCTGATGCAGATGTCCGTGTTGAAGTGCTCGTTGGCGATCATCATGGAGAACACGTTGCGGCAGGCATTCAGGCCCCACTGCTCCTGACCGCGGCCGGCGTCGGTGCCGACCTTGTCCATCAGGCCGGGGGTCGGAAGGCGCTTGGTCGGATCATTGTTGGCTTCGGTGAGGAACGCCTTGAAGATCTGGTTCATCTGCGTGGAGCACTTGGTCTCGCGCGCGTTCTGCTGGGCCTTGCTCAGGGCCGGAAGCAGCAGGCCGATGAGCAGGGCGATGATGGCGACCACCACAAGGAGCTCGATGAGGGTGAAACCGCGACGCTGAAGCATGGTGCTGTCTCCGGGACCGGGTCCCGACGGGGTTGAGCGCGGCGTGGCGAGTGCCGCTGCGAGAGGGCCCAAACGCTGCCCCTTCGGGGGAGGCGTTCGAGCGGTGGGGGTCCCCGCTCGCCAAGCGAGGAGATCCTGGGGCTTCACGCGGCAACGCGCCGCGAGGAGCAACATCTGTGTGGAAGGGGGTAGATCCCTGACCGGGGAATCGATCCGATCCGACAAGCGCCGCCAGCGACCTGGTCGCGGGGGGCGCAGCTGGGTTGTCGGTCCCGTCAGGGGAATGAGTCGCCGGAGGCCGGCGGAATCAGGGCATGGTGGCGGTCGAAACCGTCGGAATTGCCTGTGGGACCAAAGTGCTCTTTCAAGTTAACCGAGCGTGAACGAAGGTCAAGCCCAATGGGGACAAGTCCTCTCAAGATCCGCTTCGGTGGCAAAATGGGAAAGGTTGCGTCAAGATGCCCAGATGAGCGAATCCCCCTCACAACGCCTCGCGGCTCTCGGACTTTCCCTGCCACCAGCTCCCAAGCCGGTGGCCGCCTACATCCCTTCCTGCCGGGTCGGAAACCTTGTTTTCGTGAGCGGGCAGCTTCCCATGAAGGAAGGGGTGCTGGCAAAGGGCGTGATTCCCTCCCAGGTCAGCATCGAGCAGGGTGCGCAGGCGGCGAAGCAGGCGGCCCTGAACGGGCTGGCGGTTCTTGCCAAGGCGGCGGGTGGGTTGGACAACGTGCGCCGAATCGTCCGGGTCGGCGTGTTCGTGTGCAGCGACGCCGGCTTCACGGACCAGCCCAAGGTCGCCAACGGGGCAAGCGAGTTCCTGCAGCAGGTCTTTGGCGAGGCGGGGCGTCATGCGCGAGCCGCGGTCGGCAACATCGCGTTGCCGCTCGGCGCGTGCGTGGAAGTCGAGTTGCTCGCCGAAGTCGCCTGAGCGTCAGCGCAGGGCCTGCACCAGATTGAGGAGCAGGCTTCCCAGAAGCAGCACGCCGAGGCCGATCGCGAGCCAGGGCAGTCCCTTGCCCGAGTTCTCGAGCACTGGGATCGGCGCGTCGCCGTGACTCGTCGGTGTGGTGCCGGCGAGCGACGACATGAATTCGCCGCTTGGTCGGGCGTGAACGGGGTCACTGCCAGCCATCACCGCCTCGAGGTCCTCGATCAACTGCGCCGCGTTCTGGTAGCGGTCGCGCGCGTCCTTCGCCATCATCATCTCGATGATCATGGCGGTGCCCTGCGAGAGGTCGGGCGCCAGCTGGTCTGGCGGCGTGAGCGGGTCGCGCAGATGTCGCTGCATCACTTCGGTCGGGTTCTTTCCCTCGAAGGGAACGCGGCCCGTGACCATGTGATAGAAGGTCGCTCCGAGTCCGTAGATGTCGGCGGCCGGCGTGATGTCGATGACGCCCCGCGCCTGTTCCGGACTGATGTAATAGGGCGTTCCGAAGGCCTTTCCGGCCTCCGCCTCGGCCGCCTCGCGATCCGAGACCGCTCGCGCCAGTCCCAGATCCGCAAGCTTGGCCACGCCCGCCTTCGAGATCATGATGTTCTTGGGCTTGATGTCCCGGTGGATGAAGCCCTTCTCGTGCGCGTGCTTGAGCGCGCGAGCCACCTGCATGACGAGCTTGATCGCCTCGGGCTCGGGCATCCGACGGGCCGACTCGATGCGCTCGTGGACCGTGTCGCCATCCACGTACTCCATGACGAAGTAGTGGTGCTCGCCAGCCTGCCCCACGTCCAGCGCACCGACGATGTGCTGGTCGTTGAGCTTGGCCGCCGCGCGGCCCTCCTTGTAGAAGCGCTCGATGAACTTGGGGTCGCTGCTGTACTTGCGCGGAAGCACCTTGACGGCGACCAGGCGGTCAAGCGAGACCTGCTTGGCGAGGAACACCGTGGCCATCGCGCCGGCACCGAGCTTCTTCTCGATCCGGTATCCAGGGATCGCCATCTGGCCGCGATCGGTCTCGAGTTCCTTCTGCAGTCGTGCGAGCTGCCGCCGGGTGACGACCTCCTTCTGCACGAGCACGTCGGACAGCTTCGTGCCGGGCGGAAGGCGTGCCTGGATCTCGCGGCACTTCTCGAGCTCCTCGCGGGTGGCCCAGCCACGCTCGACCACGGCGCGTCCGACGAGCGTCTCGCCCGAGGAGCGGCCGGCGGCGCTGTCGGAGGCGGAACCGCCGGGATCGTTGGGTCTGGATTGGGGCGTCGGGTCGGACACGAGGGGGCAGGCGCGGTAAGGGTGCGGACTATACCTTGATCATTCGCATGAGCCGGCGTATCAGCCGCATCCTTTTGGTGAAGCCAAGCGCCCTGGGGGATGTATGCCGGTCCATGCCGGCCCTGGCCAGCCTGAGAGCGGCCTTCCCGGAGGCCCGGATCGACTGGTTCGTGCAGGACGACTTCGCCGACGCCGTGCGTGCGCATCCGGCCCTTCATGCGGTGGTGCCGTTTCCGCGGCGCGCCTGGCGGCGATGGTGGAGCCTCGGCTCGATCCGTGGGGTGCTTGGATTGCGCCGACAGATCCGCGACGCCGGGTATGACCTTGTCCTTGATCTTCAGGGACTCCTGCGCAGCGCGATCTTCGCGCACGCGGCCGCGGGTGCGCGTCGGGTCGCATGGCGCGACGCGCGCGAGGGCGCCGGTTGGCTCGCCAACGAGCGTCACGCGCGGCGAGGAGGGCCCGACGCGACCGAAGTGATGCTGGCGCTGCTCGAGGACGCCGGCGTGCCCGCGGTTCGGGATCCTCGGATGCACGTGCCCGAGGCCGCGCAGGAGGAGTGGCGCGCACGTCGAGGTGCGTTGGCGCTGGATCGATACGTGGCGTTCGCCCCGACAAGCCGATGGGCCGCCAAGCGATGGCCCGCGGAGCGATGGCGGACGCTCGCGGAGCGGCTCGTCTCGCGCGGGTTGCGCGTGGTCATGCTTGGCGCCGGCTCCGAACGCGAGCAGGTGCGAGCCTGCATGCCGCGCGAGGGGGCGATCGATCTCTGCGGTTCGCTCTCTCTCGGTGGCTGGCTTGCCGCGATCGAGGGGGCCGATGCCGTGGTGGCGAACGATTCCGCTGCCACGCATGCGGCCGTCGGCCTCGGTCGTGCGCTTGCGGCCATCTACGGCGCGACGGATCCGGCCGCCGTCGGTCCCTTTGGCCGGCCCGAGTGCGTGGTCGCGCCTCCGGGCCCGGCGCCCTCGGATCCGCATGCCTATCGCGATCCGCGACTGGTGCAGCGCATGCACCTGGTTTCCGTGGAAGCCGTGGAGCGTCGCCTGCGTGAGGAGATGCAGCGGGGCGCGAGATGGTGAGCGCGCGACTGATCCTTGCGAGCCGATCGCCACGACGCATGCAGATCCTGCGACGCGAGGGGGTGGACTTCGAGAGCATCGAGGCGCCGGTGGATGATCCGGCCACGCCGCCAGAGGGTGACGTGGCGATCGTCGCGGCCGACCTGGCGCGCCGAAAGGCGGAGGCCGTGATCGCCACCCATCCGTCGCGATGTGCGGACGCGTTCGTGGTGGCGGCCGACACCATCTGCCGTCAGGGGGCGAGCTCGGTCGGGAAGGCGGAGTCGCTCGAGCAGGCACGGCGCATTCTCGCGCAGATGATGGATGGCGAGCACGAGGTCGTGACCGCCGTGGCGATCGCCCGAGGGGGCGCCTGGCAGTGCTTCGTGGATGTGGCGCGCGTGCGTGTCGAGCATCCAGGGGCCGAGGCGCTCGAGCGTTTTCTCGCTTCAGGCGGCTGGCGGGGCAAGGCCGGTGCCTACGACATCGAGGAGCGTCGCGCGGCGGGCTGGACGATCCGGTGCGAGGGCGACGAGGACACCGTCGGGGGACTTCCATGGACGCGGGTTCGCGCGACGATCCAGGGTTGGCCTCGATGAGCGGGCCGCTTCCCTCGTTCCTGCGACCGATCGCCTGGGTCGCCTCGCGGATCTACGCGCGCGGGGTTGGACGCCACGCGGCGGCGCTGGAGCGGGTGCCTGCGTGGGAGGCGCCGTGCCCGGTGATCTCGGTCGGAAACGTGTCGGCCGGTGGCACCGGCAAGTCCCCGATGGTGCGGTGGATCTGCGGCGAGTTGCGCACGGCAGGCCGATCGCCCGCCGTCGTGATGCGCGGTCATCGCGGCGGCGAGTCGTCGGATGAGGTGCTGGAACACCGCGCCGAGATGCCCGACACGCCCGTGGGGGTCGGTGCCGACCGACGCATCGCGATCACCCGACTCTGTTCCATGCATTCGGAGGTGAACGCGCTGGTGCTTGATGACGGATTCCAGCATCGTCAGGTCGCGCGCGACCTGGACCTGGTTCTCGTCGACGCGCGCAGGCCCGCGATCGACGGTGATCTTCTGCCGCTTGGATGGTTGCGCGAGCCGGCGCAGGCGCTGCGACGCGCGAGTGCCGTGATCGTCACGCGCGCGGAGGGATTCGACCCCGCGCTGGCGGGCCGGATCGAGCGGCTGCATGGGCGACCGCCGATCGCATGGACACGGCATGCATGGAGCGGCCTGCGTGTGGCGAGTGACGACGAGGCGCAGGTGTCGTGGACACTCGAGCGGCTCCGTGGCCGGTCGGTCGCCGTGTGGGCCGGTATCGGAAATCCGCAGGCTTTCGTGGACCAGGTGATCCGATGCGGCGCACGCGTGGTGGACGCGCCGCGGCTTTCCGACCATCAGGCGTTCGACGCGCGGCTTCTGGAGCGGCTCACCGCTCGGGCGCGTGGCGCCGGCGCGACCGAGGTGGTCTGCACGGGCAAGGACTGGGTGAAGCTCCGGCTGCTTCCGCGACCGCGGGCGCTGGCGATCGTTCGCACGCAGGTGGGCATCGAGTTCATCGAGGGCGAGGTGGCGCTGCGACGGGCACTTTTCGAGGCGATGGCGCGTGGAGATCAGCGCACCTGCCGCTAGACTGCGCGGATGAGCGGAAACGCCGAAGCGCTGGTGCCCCTGCTGGCGGGCTGGAAGGGCTCGGACCTGCTGGTCGTCGGCGACTTCATGCTGGATCAGGCGCAGCACGGCTCGGCGGACCGTCTGAGTCCCGACGCGCCGGTGCCGGTGCTGCTGAGCCGGGGCGCACGCGACCTTGAGGAGACCGCCGGAGGTTCGAGCAACGTGGCGCTCTGTGCCGCCGCGCTTGGTGCGCGCGTTCGCTGCTTCGGCGTGACCGGCTGCGATGACGAGGGTCACACGCTGCGGCGACTCCTGAAGGAGGGCGGCTGCGAGGCTGACGGATTGATCGAGGACGGCACGCGTCCGACCACCGTCAAGCGCAGCATCGTGGGTCTGGCGCAGCACCGCCACCCGCAGAAGATGTTCCGCGTCGACGTGGAGAGCCGCGATCCGATCTCGGGAGAGATCGAGGCCAGGCTGCTCGCGGCGATCGAGCGCGCCGCGAAGGACTGCCAGGTCATCTGCCTCGAGGACTACGCCAAGGGCGTCTGCACGCCGACACTCTGCCAGGGCGTCATCGACATCGGGCGCCGACTCGGCAAGCCGGTGCTGGTGGATCCGGCAGCCGTCGCGGATTACAGCCGATACGCGGGCGCCACGGCCATCACGCCGAACCGGACCGAGGCCGCGCTTGCGGCTGGTCGCAAGACGATGCCGGATTTCGACCCTGCGGAGGTGCGCCAACTCGCGCGCACGCTGCGCGAGCGGTACCGGCTCGCCGCCGTGGTCCTGACGCTCGATCGACACGGATCGTTCCTGGAGCGCGAGGGAACCGAGCCCGTTCACGTGCCCACCGTGGCGCGTCGCGTCTACGACGTGACCGGCGCGGGTGACATGGTGCTGGCGGCGCTGGCTGCCGCGCTGGCCAACGGATTCCCCTGGCCCGAGGCCGTGGCCTTCGCCAATGTGGCGGCGGGACTCGAGGTCGAGGTGTTCGGCGCGCGTCCGATCCCGTTCGCGCAGGTGCGACGGCAGGTGCTCGCGCAGGCTGGCCACATGGCGGGCAAGATCCGAGATCGTCAGGCGCTGCGGGTGGAACTCGAGGCGCGTCGCGAGGCGGGCCAGCGCATCGTGCTCACCAACGGCTGCTTCGACGTGCTGCATGCGGGACACGTGTCGAGCCTGCGCGCGGCGCGAGAGCAGGGGGACCTCCTGGTGGTGGCGGTGAATTCCGACGCCTCGGTGCGCGAGCTCAAGGGCGAGGATCGTCCGGTCTTTCCGCTGGCGCAGCGCATGGAAGTCCTGGCCGCGCTGGAGTCGGTCGATCTGGTGGTCGCCTTCGAGGAGCGAAGCGCCCACGAGGTCATCCGCCTCGTTCATCCGCATGTCTACGTGAAGGGCGGCGACTACCGACGCCCCGAGGACGTCGCCGAACACGCGCTCCTGGTGGAACTCGGGGTCGAGCTTCGCCTGCTCGGGCACGTCCCGGGCGTGAGCACGACCGCCGCGATCCACAGGATGCGGGAGCGTGAAACGGGGACCATTCGTGGATGAATGGGCGGCTTGACTCACCGCCCATCGCCCCTCCATACTGACGCAAGTCGTGGCGCGAGCGCGTTTACGGCAGTTCGCACAACCCATTCGGAGAAGATGATGAACACCGTCACCAAGAAGGAACTCGTCGAGCGCATCGCCCAGCGGACCGGACTCCAGCGCAACGACGTGAAGACGGTGGTGCAGCACTTCCTGGATTCCGTTGTCGAGGAACTTGGCCAGGGCAACCGGCTCGAGTTCCGTGACTTCGGCGTGTTCGAGGTGCGTCAGCGCGCCGCCCGCAACGCGCAGAACCCCAAGACCCTCGTGCCCGTGCACGTGCCGGCCAAGCGCACCGTGCGCTTCAAGCCCGGTCGCCTGATGCGCGAGCAGGGCGAGCCGACCGCCGTCACCGCAGGCGCTGCATCCGTCGCCGTCGCCGCCCGCTGAGCGCGGTGACCTGACATGGAATCCGATCGCCCATCGGGTCGCTCCGCTTCGCGCGGGCCGGCCCGCATCGACGCCGCCGACGCGCGACGCCTGCTCGACGCCGCGCCGCCGCACGCCCCCGAGGCCGAGATGAGCCTGCTTGGCGCGATGCTCATCGATCCGCGCGTGGTGGGTGACGTGATCCAGGTGGTGCCGACCGGCGTGGACTTCCATCGCCCGGCGCATGGAGCCATCTTCGACGCGATGGTGCAGATCTGGGATCGCACGGCCACGCTCGACGTGGTGCAGCTGAACCAGCACCTGACCGACAAGGGAGTTCTCGACGACATCGGCGGCACGTCGTATCTGGTCGAGCTCGCCGAGAGCACGCCGACCGCCGCGCACGCGGTGGAGCACGCTCGCATCGTGCGCGACAAGGCGACGATGCGCGAGCTCATCCGCGCCGCGGGCGAGATCCTGGCGCAGGCGCAGTCCGGTGGCGACGAGCCGCAGCAGGTGCTCGAGTCGGCCGAGCAGCGGATCTTCGCGATCGCGCAGCGCCGCGATGGAGCGCGCTTCAGCAGCCTGCAGGAGCTGCTGGATCACACCCTGAAGGTGATCGACCAGAGCGAAGGCAAGCCTTTCACCGGGCTTCCCGCGGGTTTCGCCGAGTTCGACGAGATGACCAGCGGCCTGCAGAAGGGCGAGATGGTCATCCTGGCGGCGCGTCCCAGCATGGGCAAGACCGCGCTGGCGCTGAACATGATGGAGAACATCGCCGCGTCGGGGCACCCGGTCGCGATGTTCAGCCTGGAAATGGGTCGGCAGCAGCTGGTGCAGCGAATCCTGTGCGCCAAGGGCGGCATCGACAGCCAGCGTCTTCGCCGCAACATGCTTCGCAAGGAGGATTACCGCGCCCTGCTCGGCGCGTGCGAGGCGCTCCAGAACTGCAGCATCTGGATCGACGACACGCCGGGCCTGTCGCTGCTGAGCATGCGCAGCAAGGCACGCCGCCTGAAGGAGCAGCACGGCATCGAGGCGATCATCATCGACTACCTGCAGCTCATGTCCAGCGGCGGGCGTGTGGAGAGCCGCCAGATGGAGGTGAGCGAGATCAGCCGCGGCATCAAGGCGATGGCGCGCGAGCTCGAGGTCCCGGTGATCTGCCTGAGCCAGCTCAACCGCGCGGCGGAGCAGCGCGAGGGCCACAAGCCGCGCATGAGCGACCTGCGCGAGTCGGGCAGCATCGAGCAGGACGCCGACGTGGTGCTGATGCTGCACCGCGAGGAGTACTACCACCAGGGTGATGACGACTGGCTCGAGGCCAACGCGGACAAGCGCGGGCTCGCGGAGCTGATCGTCGCCAAGCAGCGCAACGGCCCGACGGGCGTGTGTCGGCTGGCGTGGGACGGTCGTCTCACGCGCTTCCGCGACTTCACCGACGCCGCGCCGCCGGGTGGCTTCGATGCCGCGCCTCGTGGCCGCACGGTGGCGCCTCCGGACGATCTGCCGCTCTGATCCGGCTTGCGACGATCCGTCGTTCGGCGCGCAAGTAGATTGCACGCATCGATGGAAGCCCCCGACGACATCCCGGAGCTGCTGGAGCGGGCGGGGGCTGGCGACGCGCGGGCCTGGCGCGTGGTGGTGGATCGATTCAGCCCGCGTGTGTTCGCGTTCCTTCGCAGCTACACGCGGGATCCGGAACTGGCCGAGGAGATCGTGCAGAGCGTCTTCTGCACGGTTGCGCGCAAGCTGGTGGACTACGAGGAGCAGGGGCGCTTCGAGGCGTGGCTCTTCAGGATCGCGCTGAACCGGCTGCGGGACGAGATGCGCCGCCGCAAGAAGCATGCCCGCCCGATGGAGGCGGAGGTGCTCGCGGATGTGGGTCCCGCCGCCCGCGCCGAGGAACGGGCCAGCCGCGAGGAGATCGAGGCGCTGCACGCGGCCATGGAGGAACTCCCGGAGCAGGACCGGCTGGTGATCGACCTGCGCCATCAGGGTGGCATGGGTTTCCAGCAGATGGCCGATCTCCTGAAAGAACCCCTGGGAACGCTCCTTGCGCGCCACCATCGTGCCCTGCGGAAACTGCGGGAAATGCTGCGCCGGCGCCTTGGGGAAGAGGAAAATCCATGAGCACCGGTCCGATACCGCGAAATTCGTCCCTTCACGCTGCAAGACCCTTCCCTGCTCCCCGTTGGGAGCCCAGTCTGGAGTCGTTCCATGGCAACTGAAAGCGATCCCAACCTCTCGCCGCGACTTGCCCGGTTGTTCCGGTCGGACGCTTCGCGCACGCCCGCGGGTCTCTCCCAGCGGGTGTTCGACGCCAGCGTGGCGTCGCTGCCCGACGTCTCTTCGGCGACCGGCGTGATCGGTCGCCTTTCGTGGCGCTGGATCGCCGCCGCCGCCATGCTGCTGCTCGCGTGCGGCATTGCGCTGCGGCTCGGCATGTCCACGGGCACGTCGGATGGATCGGAGTCGATGCTCACCGTGGTCATCGAGTCCACGGGTGGCGACGGCTTTGGCGAGGACGTGGGGTCGATCGCCGCCGTGCGCGGCGGGGGCTTTGCCGAGCTCGACGCCGAGATGCGCATGCTGCTTGCCGACGGGAGGATCGACGGATGATCCCCGTGAAGCGCTGGACTGCGGTCGTCGCGCTGTGCGTCACGCTTCCGGTCGTGGCGACGTTCGCGGTCCAGGACGCGCCGAAGTCGCGTCGGCAGGGTGGTGATCAGCCGCCGTCGCCCGCGCGCCAGGCCGATGGTGGCCCGGGCCCCGGTGGGGGCGAGGGCCGCCGCGGCGGCATGCGGCGCGAACTGACCGACAAGGACGTGGATCGGATCATCGCCACCGCGCGCGACGTGGACCCGACGTGGGCTGACGCGCTCGAGGCGCAGCGCAAGGAAGATCCTGCGAAGCTGCGCCAACGGCTTGGCATGCAGGCGCGCATGCTGATGGGTCTGTCGATGCTGCGCGAGCGACAGCCCGAGCTCTATCAGGCCCGCGTGGAGGACTTCCGAGTGCAGCGCGAGATCCGAGCGGCGACCGAGCGGCTTCGCAAGGCGCGCGACGAGGCTGACGCTGCGGCCGAGACGATCGCCCGGACCGAGGTGCGCGCCGCGATCGAGCGGCAGTTCGAGCTGGACGTGAAGGCGCGTGCCTTTGAACTCGTGGCGATGGAGCGTGCGCTGAAGGACGCGCGCAAGCGGCTCCAGTCCGACATCGCGGATCGCGAGGCGCGGCTGGCCGAGGCCCTCGAGGCCGTGGATCGCGGCGAGATGCCGCGCTTCGGACGCGGTCCGGATGGCGATGGCCCGTGGATGTGGCGCGACCGCGAGGGTGGGCGTCCGCAGGGCGAGCGTCCGCAGGGTGATCGGCCCGCGCCGCCTCCGCCACCGGACGCCGTGCCGTAGGCTGCCGCCTGCGAGTGACGCAGCGAACGACCAGCCAGCAGGGACTGCGGTCCAAGGCCGCGCACGCGGGCGTCGGTGTCGGCGTGTGGCTGCTCGCGACGATCGTGTGCGTGGTGGTGCTGCTGTCCCCCTGGGCTTTCGCCAGCGTGGAGATGCCCGGCGGAGCGCGCATGGCCCGCTGGAGCGCGCAGAACCTGCAACTGAGCCTGCTTCCGCCCGTGTGGCTGCGGGACACCGCCGCCGACGCGCGCGTGGAGGCAGCGCGAGCGGCTGGCGAACACGTGCCCGGTCGCGTGCTTGGCACCGATCGCATCGGTCGTGACGTGGCGGCAAGGTTGGTCGCGGGCAGCGCGCTCTCGCTGGCGCTCGGGCTCGCGGCGGCGGTGGTCGCGACGGCGATCGGCGTGTGCTGGGGCGCGGCGGCGGCATGGTTCGCGGGTCCCGTGGACGCCTCGCTCATGCGGATCGTGGACGTGCTGTACGCGCTGCCGAGCATCCTGCTGGCCACGCTCCTCGGCGTTGCCGTGGACGGATTCGCCGAACGCACGCTGGGCGACGCCTCGCCGGGCCTGCGGCTGGCCCTGAACCTTCTCACCATGCTCGTGGCGATCGCGGGCGTCGGCTGGCTCACGATGAGCCGCGTGGTTCGGGGGCAGGTCCTCTCGTTGCGTGAGCGCGCATTCATCGAGGCGGCGCGCGCGGCGGGGGCAGGCAGTGCGCACATCTTCCGAAAGCACCTGCTGCCGAACCTCGCGGGTCCGGTGGCGGCCTACGCGGCGCTCGCCGTCCCGGCCGCGATCCTGAGCGAGAGTTTCCTGAGCTTCCTTGGCATCGGGATCCGAGATCCGCTGCCGAGCCTTGGAAACCTGGCGGCCGATGGCCTGCCGGAACTGAACCTCGTCAAGGGCCGCTGGTGGCTGCTCGCGCCACCGTGCGTGGTGATCGCGATGGCGCTGCTGTCGCTGAATTTCGCGGCCGATCGGCTGCGTGACCGGCTCGACCCCGCCTCGGCGGGCTGACGCGCCGGACCGCAGGCCGCGATACCCTGCCCGCCCCATGCGAAACGGCTTTGGATTCAAGGATCTGGTGATGCTCGCCCTCCTGCTTGCCGTGGCGGTGAGCGTGTGGCTCTCGATGGTGCAGCGCGACCGGCAGTGGGAACTGCTGCAGCGCGTGGACGCGCGGATGGCGGAACTCGAGCAGCGCATGCAGCAGCTTCGCACCGCGCCCGTGGCGGCCGTGCCCGTGGCGGGTCGGCCCCTCGCCGTCGCGTCCCGCGACGAGTCGTGGGCGCGGCCCGGCGTGAAGGTGGAGTGGCAGCCTGAGGTCGCCTTCGCGAGCGATCCGGCCTCGCAGCCCGGCTTCGCCGAGGGTGGCGAGTTCACCGAGATCTTCGAGGCGCAGCCCGCGAAGCTGGTGCCCTACATCAGCACCGATGTGTACGGCACACGGGTGATCGACTCGGTGTGCGAGGGGCTCATCAGCCTGGATCCGAAGACGCTGAAGATGCGCGGCCAGCTCGCCGGCGCCTGGCAGGTCGATCCCGACGGCCTGTGGTTGCGCGTGCAACTCCGTCCCGAGGCGTGCTTCAGCGACGGTTCGCCGGTGACCGCCGAGGACGTGCGCTGGACCTTCAAGGACTTCGTGCTGAACCCGCTCATCGAGGCGGAGCGCAGCCGCAGCCTGATGGACAACATCACCGACGTGAAGGTCATCGGCGAGCGCACCGTGGAGTTCACCTTCAGCAAGGCGCTCTTCACGAACACGCTCAACGCGATGGGCAACCCGATCCTGAGCAAGCGCTTCTACACGCAGTTCGAGCCGAGCCAGATCAATCAGGCGACGGGCGTGCTGTTCGGAAGCGGTCCCTACGCGCTCGCGCGCTGCCCGAAGGGCCCGGGCGACCTGGCCGGCCAATGGACCCCCGGCAACGACGTGGTGCTGGTGCGCAACGACCGCTACTGGGGACCCAAGCCGCCGCTGGCGAGCCGGCGCTTCAAGAGCATCAAGGACGACCTGGCGCGACTGGTCGCCTTCCGCAACGGGGAGGGCTCGATGGTGATTCCCACGAGCCCGCAGTTCAACAAGATCGCCAAGGAGGAGCCCGACTTCGCGAAGAAGGCCTTCATGCTGAAGTGGATCAACATGCGCTGCGGCTACAGCTTCATCGCGTGGCAGTGCGGCCCGCGTCCGAACGGCAAGGTGCCGCCCTTCGGTGACGTGCGCGTGCGTCGCGCGATGACCATGCTGCTCGATCGCGAGCGCATGATCCGCGACATCTGGGACGGCATCGGCATCGTGAGCAAGGGACCGATGAACCCCGAGAGCCCGGGCAGCAACCCCGCCGTGAAGCCGCTGCCGTTCGATCCGGATGGCGCGAAGGCGCTGCTGGCCGAGTCGGGCTGGAAGGACCGCGACGGCGACGGCACCATCGAGAACGAGAAGGGCGAGAAGTTCCGCTTCGAGTACACCTACGCGACCGGAGGCGAGATCAGCGAGAAGCTCGCGCGCTTCGTGAAGGACAGCTACGCGAAGGCCGGCATCGAGGTCTCGACGCGGCCGGTCGACTGGAGCCGCTACCAGGACCTTCTCAAGACCCGCGACTTCGACGCCATCACGATGGGCTGGAGCGCCAACAGCCCCGAGAGCGATCCGCGGCAGATCTTTCACAGCGACAGCGTGAAGGAGGGCGGCGACAACTTCATCCAGTGGAAGAGCGCGAAGGTGGACGAGCTCATCGAGCAGGGCCGCCGCACCATGGACGAGGCCACGCGCATGCTCGTGTGGCAGCAGTTCGAGGCCGCCATCGCCGAGGAGCAGCCCTACACCTTCGTGCGCGTGGCGCCGTGGCTGCGCTTCGTCAGCCGCGACTTCGGCAACGTGAACACGTACCGCTCGGGCCTGCAGCCCGAGGAGTTCTTCCGCGCGGGCGGCGGCGCCGCGCCGGCGCCGGGCAACTGACCTCCGCAGGAACTCTCCCGCATGGGCACCTACATCGCCAGGCGATTGCTGCTGATGATCCCCACGCTGCTGGGGATCACGCTGCTGGTGTTCAGCCTGGTGGCCCTGGCACCGGGCGGCATCGGCGCGGGCCTGCAGGTGAGCGGCGGCCAGATGAGCGACACGAGCCGGGTGATGCAGATGCAGGCGTATCTGGAGGATCGCTACGGCCTGAACGATCCGGTGATCGTCCAGTACGGCCGGTGGCTCGCGCAGATCTCGCCGCTGAAGTTCGGTCCGCGATTCCAGCGCTCTCCCTCGGGCGCATGGGTGCGGCCGCCGCGCGACCTTCCCGAGCCGCCGTTGCAGGGCTGGTTCCCGGCGGCCTCGACCGAAGCGATCGCGAGGGCGGGCGCCGCGGGGCTTGCCGGGTTCGAGGCCATGAAGTCGCAGGATCCGAACGATCGGCATCGCGCGCTGCAGCGCGACTCCGAGGCGAGCCGTCGCGCCTACGTGGGCACGGTGCGCGCCACGCGCGAGGCGCTCGCGGACTGGGCGCGCGCCAACGATCGCAAGGACCTGCTCGACGCCAAGGGTGCCGCGGATCCTGCGCGCTTCGAGGGCCTGAAGCCGGCGCCCGGGTCGCCATCGTGGGACGCGCTCGCCAAGGCCGCGGAAGCCATGCACGCGGCGCGCCTGCAGGCGATCGAGCAGGCGACCGCCGAGCGCGCGAGCTTCGACGCGCAGCCGTATCCGAGCATCGGCCTGCCCCTGATCCCGGGTTCGATGTGGCTCGGTCCGCCGGATCTCGGCGTGGCGTTCAGCCGCAATCGACCGGTCGCCGACCTGATCGCCGAGGCGCTTCCGGTCACGCTGCTGCTGAACCTGATCGCCTTTCCGATCATCTACCTGATCGCGATCCCGACCGGCGTGCTGGCGGCGATGCGGCGCGGTTCCTGGTTCGACTCGGCCAGCGGCGCGCTGTTCCTGATGCTCTGGAGCGTGCCGACCGTTCTCGCGGGCGTGCTGCTGATCGGCTTCGTGGCGAACAAGCAGTACCTGGGACTCTTCCCGGTGAGTGGCCTTCACGACACGCAGGCGGAGAACTGGACCTTCCTGCCCGGTTCGGACACGCGCGGCTGGCTGCTCGACATGCTCTGGCATGTGGCGCTGCCCGTCACCTGCCTGGTGTACGGCGGCTTCGCGGTGCTGTCGAAGCAGTGCCGCGCCGCGATGCTGGACAACCTGAGCGCCGACTACGTGCGCACGGCGAAGGCCAAGGGGGTGCCGCGCATGGAGGTCGTGATCCGCCACGTCTTCCGCAACAGCCTGCTGCCGCTGATCACCATGTTCGTGGGCATCTTTCCGGCGATGCTCGGTGGCAGCGTGATCGTGGAGCGCATCTTCAGCGTGCCGGGCATGGGCACGCTGATCCTGCAGGCGATCGACCTGCGCGATCGCGAGATCATCCTTGCCAACACCTTCATGATCGCGTGCGTGAACCTGCTGGCGCTGCTGCTGGCGGACATCCTGTACGCGGTCGCCGATCCGCGGGTGAGCTATGAGTGAGTCGAACGCGGTCATCTCGGGCATCGAGGCGATGCGCGGCGTGGGCCAGCAGCGCGCGAAGGGCTTCTGGGCCGACGTGTGGGATCGCGTGCTGCGCCGCCGGGCCGCCGTGCTGGCGCTGGCATGGATCTCGATCGTCGCGGCGGGGGCCGTGATCGCTCCGCTGGTGGCGAACGCGCATCCGCTGCGACTGGAGCGACTCGACGCGACGGGGGCGGTGACCGCCAGCTCCTCGCCACTGTGGGAGAACCTGCGCGCGACCGACCTGCTGCTGCTCGTGGGCTCGGCGTTCGCGCTGGCGTGGCTCGGGCCGGGCAGGCTTGCGGGATTGAGCCGCGGGCCGCGCATCGGCCTGCTGGCGGTGGCGTTCGTGCAGGTCACGCTCACGGTGCTCGTGGTGTCGGTGGCGCACGACTGGCTCGACGCCTCGGCGCGCGGTGAGGCCGTGCGCGACTGGGGCCGATCGGCCGCAGGGCCGTGGCTCGTCTCGGGAGGCGTGGCGCTGGTGCTGGGCCTTGTGGCGGCATTGCTGCCGACCGCGGACTCGCTGCGCCTGCGTTGCGGGCTCGCGATGCTGGCCGCGGCGATGGCCACCTGGTGTCTGGCGGACCGGTGGCAGGGTCGTCTGGTGAACTACGACCGTTACGCCGAACTTGAGGCCTCGGGCGAGGCGCGCGCCACCTACACGCTGATCCCGTGGAGCCCGGAGTACGCGCGCAGCGACATGGGGCTCGCGGATCCCGGCATGCGCGTGTCGGACCGTGTGGAGAGCGAGGCCACCACGCCGCTGGGCCGCCGCCGACTGTGGCTTGGCACCGACGCGATCGGCGCAGATGTCCTGAGCCAGATGATCTGGGCGTGTCGCCTCTCGATCTCGATCGGACTCGTCTCGACGGGCATCTCGCTGCTGATCGGCGTGACGCTCGGCGCGATCGCCGGCTACTTCGGCGGCCGCGTGGACCTGCTGCTGCAGCGCATGGTCGAGATCTTCATGGCCATCCCGGTGCTGTTCCTCCTGATCGTGGCCGCGGGCGTGCTGCCCCGGAACACCTACGTGATGATGGCCCTGATCGGCTGCTTCAGCTGGACGGGCGCGGCGCGCTTCACGCGGGCGGAGTTCCTGAAGCTGCGCCGGCAGGACTTCGTGCAGAGCGCGCAGAGCGTGGGCCTGCCGCTGCGGCTGATCCTGTTCCGCCACATGCTGCCCAACGGCATCACGCCCGTGCTTGTGGACGCGAGCTTCGCGGTGGCGGCCGCGATCACCGTGGAGGCCACGCTGTCGTTCCTGGGCCTCGGGCCCGACGGACAGGCGAGCTGGGGCAAGCTGCTCTCGAGCGCCACGGCCAGCACGGGCACCTTCGTGTGGTGGCTCGCGGTGTTCCCGGGCGGTGCCATCTTCCTGAGCGTGCTCGCCTACAACGTGCTCGGCGAGTCGCTGCGCGACGCGATCGATCCCAAGCTTCGAAAGGCGGCCCACTGATGAGCGTGCAGGCGCAGGCGAGCGGTGCGGTGGACGCGAACAAGGCGACGCGGCCGCTGCTGTCGGTGAGCGACCTCGCGGTGAGCTTCGACAACGCGAGCAATCCCGGTGGGCCGCGCATCCAGGCGGTGGCCGGGGTGAACATGACGCTCTTCCCGCGGCAGACGCTCGCGGTGGTGGGGGAATCGGGCTGCGGCAAGAGCGTGACCGCGATGAGCGCGATGCAGCTGATTCCGCGTCCTCCCGGGCGCTTCGACCGCGGCAGCATTCGCCTTGGGGATCGCGAGCTGCTCACCCTGCCCGAGCACGAGATGCTCAAGGTGCGTGGCGGCGAGATCGCGATGATCTTCCAGGAGCCGATGACGAGCCTGAACCCGGTCTACTCGATCGGTGACCAGATCCTCGAGGCGATCCTGCTGCACCAGCGGCTCGACATGACGCAGGCGATCGAGCGCGCGATCGGCGCGCTCGACGAGGTCGGGATCTACAACCGGCTGAAGGAGCGCTTCAAGGCCGACGCGATGGCGCTCGCGCAGGGCAGGCGCGACCTGCTCGACGAGTACCCGCACCGTTTCAGCGGGGGCATGCGCCAGCGCGTGATGATCGCGATGGCGCTCGCCTGCCAGCCGAAGGTGCTGCTGGCCGACGAGCCGACCACCGCGCTGGACGTGACGATCCAGGCGCAGATCCTGGACCTGCTGCGCCAGCTGCAGCGCGACCGCGGCATGGGCATCATGCTGATCACGCACAACCTTGGCGTGGTCGCCGAGAACGCCGACGTGGTGTGCGTGATGTACGCGGGCCGCGTGGTGGAGTACGCGCCGGTGTTCGAGCTCTTCGAGAACCCGATGCACCCGTACACGCGAGGGCTCTTCTCCAGCATTCCAGGCCTGCATGACACGCGCTCCCGGCTGACCACCGTGGAGGACGTGACGAACGACCCAGCGGAGTTCCGCAGGATCCCGGGCGTGGTTCCCTGGTGGCCGCACATGGATGCGGCCGCGCGTCCCGCGCTGGCCGACGCTCGCGAGCCGTACGCGCTGCACCAGATCGGACCGCAGCGATGGCTCGGCTGCTGGCGCACGCCGGAACTCGCCGGGCAGGCGTCGCCGCCGCCGTCGCTCGACTTCCGCCGTCCGGGCTGAGCCGGCGGGGACATCGGGTCGAATCCGTGGACGCGCGCCCGGCGAAGTGCGCGGCATGCCCCTGATCGAACCCGGCAAGACGATCCCCGACTTCACTGCCCGCACCGCCGACGGCGAGATCGTGAAGGGCGCCTTCCTGACGAAGGGGTACACGGTGATCTACTTCTATCCCAAGGACGACACGCCCGGCTGCACCAAGGAGGCGTGCGCCTTCCGCGACCTGCACGGCGACCTGCTGAAGGCGAAGGCTCGCGTGTACGGCGTGAGCGCCGACGACGCCGAGAGCCACGCGAAGTTCGCTGGCAAGTTCAAGCTGCCGTTCGAGCTGATCGTGGACGAACCTGGCAAGGATGGCGTGCCGCCGCTGTCGAAGAAGCTCGGGGCCTGGCAGGAGAAGTCGATGTACGGGAAGAAGTACATGGGCATCGCCCGCATCACGTACCTGGTGGGCCCCGGTGGCACGGTGCTGCAGCGCTGGGACAAGGTGAAGCCCGAGGAACACGCGGCCGAGGTGCTCGAGGCGATCCGCGCGGCGAAGTAGCCTTGCGCGCATGAGCCATCCGACCCTCCGCTTCAAGCGCCTGCATGCGGGTGCGCAGCTTCCCGCCTATCAGAGCGCGGAGGCGGCCGGAATGGACCTGCACGCCTGCCTTGACGCGCCGGTCACGCTGCAGCCCGGGGACCTGGTCCGGATCCCGCTTGGATGGATCATGGCGATTCCGTCCGGCTTCGAGGGGCAGGTTCGTCCGCGCAGTGGCCTTGCGGCCAAGCACGGGATCACGGTGCCCAACGCGCCGGGCACGATCGACAGCGACTACCGCGGGGAGGCCGTGGTGGCGCTGATCAACCTGGGCCGCGCCGCGTTCACGATCGAGCACGGCATGCGCGTGGCGCAGCTGGTGGTCGCCCCGGTCGCGCGCGTGGCCGTCCACGAGGTCGCGGAACTCGATGAAACCGCCCGTGGTGGCGGCGGTTTCGGCAGCACCGGTCACTGACCGGTCGGTGGGCCGGCACCGCGGCCCCGACTACACTTGCGGAATGACCACGGCGACCGCCACCGACATCAACGTCCCGCTGCTCGACCTGAAGGCCCAGTACGCCACGATCCGGGCGGAAGTGGAGCCGGTGGTGCGCGAGGTGATGGAGAGCCAGTACTTCATCGGCGGCCCGAAGGTGGAGGAGCTGGAGAAGCTGACCGCCCATTACTGCCGTGCGAAGCACGCCATCGGATGCGCCAACGGAAGCGACGCGATCGTGCTTGCGCTGCAGGCGCTCGATGTCGGTCCCGGTGACGAGGTGATCATGCCCACCTTCACCTTCTTCGCCACCGCGGGAAGCGTGCACCGCCTGGGCGCGCGTCCGGTGTTCGTGGACATCGATCCGGTCACCTACAACATCTGCCCGAAGAGCGTGGACGAGGCCTTCGGCTGCTGCAAGAAGGTGAAGGCGATCATGCCCGTGCACCTGTTCGGCCAGTCGGCCGACATGGACGCCGTGATGGCGATCGCGAAGGCGCGCGACCTGAAGGTGGTCGAGGATTGCGCGCAGGCGATCGGCACCGAGGACGCGCATGGCCGCCGCGTGGGCACCGTGGGCCACATCGGCACCTACAGCTTCTTCCCCAGCAAGAACCTTGGTGGCTTCGGCGACGGTGGCGTGCTGTGCACGAACGATGACGCGCTGAGTGCGCGCCTGAAGCGCCTGCGCAACCATGGCATGGAGCCGAAGTACTTCCATCACGAGATCGGCATGAACAGCCGCCTCGACGCGCTGCAGGCGGCTGTGCTGTCGATCAAGTTGCGGCACCTGGACAACTGGAGTGCCGCGCGTCAGCGCAACGCGGCCTGGTACGACCGGTTCTTCGCCGCCGCGGGCGCGACCGACAACCGCACCCCCGTCGATGCTGGTGGCTTGGCCCTTCGCTTTCCGGCTGCCGCCCCGAAGGGCGCCCGCCACATCTACAACCAGTACTGCGTGCGCGTGCCTGGCGCGATCCGCGACAAGGTGCGCGACGAGCTGGCCGCGCGCAAGATCGGCACCGAGATCTACTACCCGCTTTCCCTGCACCAGCAGAAGTGCTTCGAGTTCCTCGGCTACCGCCCCGGCGTGTTCCCGCACGCCGAGCGCGCCGCGAAGGAAGTGATCGCGCTGCCGATCTATCCCGAACTCAGCGAGGCGCAGCTGCGGCACGTGGCCGAGACGCTCGTGGAGACCGTGCGTCAGCTCGCGTGAGCCGAACCGTCACGGCAGCAGGCTGGACAGGTCTCGCACGCCCACGCACTCCGGCGCGCTGAACGGCTCGCCGAAGGCCGCGCCGATGCGGCTGCCGTAGAAGCGCCCCATGGACTCGATCCACGCCGGCACGCCGCGATTGGCGGGGTTCGCGTCGAACTGGCTGCGGTAGGCACGGATGGACTGCAGCTTCGCGTCCGCGAACGCCGAGCAATCGACCACGAGCGACGGCTGCGGCACGACCTTCAGGTGCGTGCAGAAGTAGTGAAGCAGCCGGCGGGGGTGGTGCGGCTCGCCGGGCAGGTCGCACTTGGTGAGCTTCGCGTCGAATCGCGCGTCCTCCCCGATGCGGGTCAGTGCGCGGTGATCCGGATGCGCGTCCTCGGGATGCGGCACGAACAGCAGGTCGATCTTCCGAAGACGCAGCTCGCCCGCGAGTCGGTGTCGGGCTTCAAGGGAGTGCTCGAGACGCCGGTTCGGCCAGCCAAGGTTGATCCGCTGGCAGCCCAGGATCCTTGCGGCCTCCGTGGCCTCGCGCGCGCGCGTGGCCGGATCGCCGAAGGGCGTGGGCTCGCCATCCGTCGCGTCGATCACCGTGACCGCGTGGCCCTGCGAGACCAGCAGCGCGATCGTGCCGCCCATCGCCAGCTCCGCGTCATCGGGATGTGCCGCAAGCACCGCGACGTTCATGCGGGTCATCCTACGGGCGCGTCGCGCGGTTCGGCGCGGTCCTCGGGATACTGGATCCAGCGCAGCCGGAGACCGCCGGGGGGCAGCGTGGGCCCGGCCTGGGCGCGGTCCTTCGAGGCGAGAATCGTCCCGATCGCGGAGGGATCGATGCGACCGCGGCCGACCTCCACCAGCGTGCCCGCGATGATCCGCACCATGTTGTAGAGGAACCCGTTGCCGGACACGTCGATGGCGACCCGATCCTCGGGCAGCGAGGTGATCTCGCACGCATGAACGCGCCGCACGGTGCTCTCGCGCCCGTGTTGCGCGTGCGCGAATGCCGCAAAGTCGTGCTCGCCGACGATCTGCAGGGCGGCGGTGCGCATGCGTGCAATGTCCAGATCATGCTGCGCCGGGTACACCGTGCGACGGTCGAACGGCAGCCGTGCCCGGAACGGCCGCATCTGCGCGATCTCGTATCGGTAGCCCTTCGAAAGCGCGTCTCCGACGGGATCGAAGTCCTGGGGAACCTCCCACGCGGCCATCACGCGGACATCGTCGGGCAGGCGCGCGTTCAGGGCCGCGGCCATCCGGCCGATCGGGATGCGGCACTCCGCGCTGAACGCCGCCACCTGCGCCTCGGCATGCACGCCCGAGTCGGTTCGGCTTGCCCCCTGACAGGTGACAGGTTGCTGCAGGACCTCGCCCAGGCACCGGTCCAACTCGCCCTGAACGGTCCGAAGCGGGGCCGCGTTGGGGGGTTCCTGCCGCTGCCATCCATGGAAGTCGGTGCCGTCATAGGCCAGGCGGAGCGCGAAACGGACCATGAAACTCGATTTATAGGGCATGGCGCAGGCATTCCGAATCCATGCTCCGGATTCCCGGATTAAATCGGCGTTTATCCCACATTTCGGTGGCGCAAAGGCCGTTCCGGTCTACCTTTCCGCCGATACGAGCCCACCCCAGGCGCCAATGGAGGGGCGGGCAACTCATTCCTAGGAACCCCGAATCGGGAGAAATATCAGATGAAGTGCTTCGCGTCTTGTGCAGCGGTGGTCGCTCTCGCCTCTTCGGCGATGGGTCAGATCGTGGTGGATGGCATCCTCGATGCGGACTATGGCAACCCCAAGGTTGGTCAGCAGGTCCACACCGGATTCGGCAACGCGTCGGATGGCGTGAACGGCTACGCCAACGGCAGCGAGCTCAACGGAGGCTGGCTGAAAGTCGATGCCGAGAATGGCTTCCTCTACGTTTTCCTCTCGGGCAACCTCGAGAGCAACTTCAACAAGCTCGACATCTTCATCGACTGCGTTCCAGGCGCCGGCCAGAACGAGGTCCGCAGCGACAATCCGGACGTGGACTACAACGGCCTGAGCCGCATGGGCCGAGGCCTGGTCGACACCAACGCCGATGGCACGCCGGACACCGAGGCCCCCGGCCTGAAGTTCGACGCGGACTTTGCGCCCGACTTCTTCATCACCACCACGCTTGGCGGCTATGACCCGGCGGCGAATCCAACCGGCCCGACCCAGTACGCCAACATCGCCCAGATGCTCACCGACGGCGGTGGCGTTGGCGCGTACGTCGGCAGCGGCCCCTTCACCAACGCCCAGACCGGCAGCAATCTGATCGATGACGTCGTGTACGGCACGCAGTTCTCGACCAACAACAGCAACGTGGGCGGCGTGAGCGGCGATTCGGCGAACGCCGGCTCGGGCTGCGGCGTCACCACCGGCATGGAGATCAAGATCCCGCTGGTGCTGACCGGCTGGGACGGCTCGAGCGACGTCAAGGTCTGCGCCTTCATCAACGGCC
>JBIIOC010000018.1:0-31785 GCA_044337135.1 Phycisphaerales bacterium
CTCCTCCCCCTCGGACACGAAGGCCAGGCCCTGCGCGGGCACGTAGTCGTTGTAGAGCGGGAGCCCCTCGATCGGTCGCTGCCACCATTTCGTGTCACCCGGCTTGCGGACATAGAGCGCCCAGCTCTTGTTCAGGTCGTTCTTCAGGTAGAGCCACCCCTGCGACTCGTACGCCGCCTCGGCCTCGAACGCGGTCTCGACGATCGGCGTGCCCTTGACATTCCTCGCCCGCTGCACCGGCTGCTGCGGATCGTCGGTCAGGATCAGGTCCTCGGCCAGGTCGGGTCGCCCCGCGATCACCTGACGCATGAACCTGCCGCGCGGCCCCTCCACCAGCAGCATCACGCTGTACGCGCGCTCGCCCGCGGCGTCACCGGTGCGCAGTTCCCAGTCCGGGTCGATCTGCGCCACCTGCACGCGCCAGGTCTCCGAGCCCGCCGTGAACGCGGTCTCGCTGCCCGGCATGGCCACCACGCGACCGGTGCCGCTGCCGCCATCCACGGCGGTCGCCTTCAGCACGATCGCCCTGCGAGCCACCGGCGCATCGCCCTCGATCTTGGTGCCGAAGTACCAGACGCTGCCCGCGATCAGGGTCAGGATGCCGGCATGGATGGTCCACACCCCGAGGTTCACGGCACGCAACGGGATGCGCCGCCACGTGGTCCATGCCATGTTCGCGGCGATGAGCCCCATGAGGAGATCGAAGGGCCACCAGTGGAACCACTCGAACTCCGTCATCTCGAAGGGGCGCCACTGACGCAACTGCGCATGCACCCACGCGTCCGGGTGCAGCAGGTTCGGATGCGTGGGATAGAGAACGCCCGCACTTCCCACCGACATGTAGACGAACAGGATCGCCAGCAGCCAGATGCCGAAGCGCACGCTGCTGAAGAGGTCGGAGAGCTTGCCGAGCGATCGCGCGATCATGAGCCGCAATCGTAGGGGTCATGCGCAGGTTCATCCACGCGAAGGTCGAGTACCATTTCGACCTTCCAACAGGAGATCATGACCATGCTGAACCGCCTCACCACCGTCTCGCTTGCGCTCGCCATGTGCGTGGCCGCGGCGTGCGACAACGCGCAGAAGACCGACGCGCCCGCCTCCGACACCAAGGCCGTGGCGAAGGCCGAGAGCAAGCCCGCCGAGGCCCCGAAGCCGGCGGAAACCCCGAAGGCCCCGGCGCCGAAGCCCGCCGAGAAGCCCGCGCCGGCCGCGACGCCGGCCACGCCGGCGACGCCGGCCACGCCGGCCACGCCCGCGGTGTCGATCGATCAGGTGAAGATCACGCCGGCCGTCGCCAGCAAGGCCTGGGTGAAGATGACCACCAGCAAGGGCGACATGATCATCGAGCTCGATCGCGCGAAGGCCCCGGTCACCGTGGACAACTTCCTCGCCTACGTGAAGAAGGGCCAGTACGACGGCACCGTCTTCCACCGCGTGATCAAGGACTTCATGATCCAGGGGGGCGGATTCGACGCCACCCTGACCGAGAAGCCCACGGACAAGCCCATCAAGAACGAGGGAACCAACGGCCTGTCGAACGCCCGAGGCACCATCGCGATGGCGCGCACGATGGATCCCAACAGCGCAACCGCGCAGTTCTACATCAACGTGGTCGACAACAAGATGCTCGACACGCGCCCGGGCCGTCCCGGCTACGCGGTGTTCGGCACCGTGGTCGAGGGCATGCAGGTCGCCGACGCGATCCGCGCCGTTCCCACGGGCCAGAAGATCGCCAACACCCGCGGTGGCCAGGGCCCGATGGGCGACGTGCCGATCGAGAACGTGGAGATCATCAAGGTCATCGAGATTCCGGCGCCGGCGGCGACTCCCGCCAAGTGAGCGCACAGACACCGTGACGCACGCGGGCCCCGTCGCATGGCGGGGCCCGCTTCATTTTTCGGCACCGCAACCTTCAGGCGCCGAATCAGCCGCTCGGCAGATGCTTCAGCAGCGCGGCCTCGTCCCACACCTCGATGCCGAGTTCGCGCGCCTTGGCACTCACAACTGGCTTGCAAGATTTGCGGAAACCTTTGGGCGCAGTTACCCTTCATTGCTCAGACCGTTGAACGATTTTGTCGTGGCACAAAACTACTCTTCCGAGGAGCCCTAGCTATGAACGCGAGCGTCGAAGCACCGGACGACTTGTTTCCGGAGTCACTACAGAAGCGTATCCCCTGCGTGATACTACTTGACACTTCCAGTTCCATGGAAGGCGACCCCATTTCCGCATTGAGCAAAACCCTTCCACGAGCCAAATCGGCGATTGAGAATGACAACACGGCGAAGTTAGCCGTTGAACTAGCCGTGATCACCTTTGGAAACGGAGGGGTGAAGTGCGTGCAAGACTGGACAGACGTATCGAGTTTTCACCCGCCAGTTCTGTCTGCCGGTGGCACCACGCCCCTAGGCGACGCACTGAATCTCGCGATGGACATGATCGACACCCGGAAGGCCTACTACCGTCAAAAGGGGGCCAGTTACTACCAACCTTGGCTGTGGATTTTCACGGATGGAGCCCCCGATAAGGATGCGGCTTGGAAGACTGGAAGCAACCGGGTCAAGACCGCGGTGGAGAATCGAAAGTTGGCTGCCTGGGCTCTCACGACAGATGTACATCAGGAGTCACTCGACAGGATGGGGGAGGCCGTGTCTACAAATCACATCCTCCTTCTCGAACAAATGAACTTCGAGGCGGCCTTTGAGTGGCTAAGCAAATCGCTGGTGAGAGTATCCAAGACGGGCAACCAAGCGGATACGGATCCACTTCCACCACAAATAAAGTTTTCCGATCCGTTCGGTGCGGATCCTGCAAGTTGATGCGCTAGTGAACATGCAGGCGGACTCCCACGCAGCACGAGCGCTTACTGCGATCACGCAGGGAACGTCTCATCGCAGCGACGCGATACCGTGCCAAGACTGTGCCAAGGTTCTTCTCAGCGCTGACGGAACCGTATTCGGGGCAATATCTGATGGCGTTGGTTCCGCGCGACTTTCCCATCACGGCTCCGCGCTCGCCGTCACCGCGGCTCTCGAAGCCCTCGCCAAAATGTCTTCGACGGACTGGGATTCAGTCGAGCAAGTGGCGCTCGCTGGACAGTGCTTACTGGAGCATGTTCAGGAAAGGGCAGGCAAGCTCGCGAGTGAACTTCGGTGCCGCGACGACGATCTTCACTGCACACTTCTCGTGTTCGCGTGGCGTCCATCTGGCCTAGCAACGATGTCAGTGGGCGACGGCTTTCTCGTTACTCGCGAGAATCACGTCACCGCGTACGAAACTTTGTCATCACCTGATCGAGACGAATTCGACAACGTCACCTTTTCCGCCCTGCATCGCAATGCGGTGGACCACCTGCGATGCTCCATCCGTCATCGACACTGCCCCTTCCTTTTCGCCTCATCGGACGGTCTTCTTGATCTGGTTTTGGAGCAGCAGACTTGGCAGCCGAACGAAAGGTTTTTTAGATTTGTGGAAGAGAAGATTCGCGGAGCGCCACACAATTCCGACTGGCTACAAAGTTTCATCGGATCCCCGAACATAGCCCAACGCACGGCGGATGACCTCAGTGCAATTTGTATTTGCGCGCCTGAGGCATTGGCAATCGAGCGACCCCCTTGCGAGAGCAGCTTCCGCGAAGCCGATGCCGGCGGGCCAACGCATGCTGGAGACGTTACGTATGAAACTTGAAATCGCGGGCTCGGGGCGCCTGATCTCGCTCAAGCCAACTCCTCTGGGCAGCGGAGGCGAGGCGGATGTTTGGGAGACCGTTGAAGAACCAAGCCTCGTCGCAAAGATCTACCGCGTCACTCCGGGCGAAGAGACGGTCGCCAAACTTCAATACATGCTCGATCATGCGCCCAATAAAACACATGACGCCAATGGTCATTGCTTTCTCGCATGGCCGAAACACCTCCTGCGAGATGTCGCTCGCCCGAGCCGTCCAGTCGTTGGTTTCCTGATGCTCAAGGCTGTCGGGATGGATCAGTTGAATGTTGCATTTGAGCCTAGACTCCGGAAGCAACTGAGACCCAATTTTGGATTCCGAGCTCTTGTAATCGCGGCGACAAATCTTGCACACGCGGTCGAACAGCTTCATAAAGCCAAGTATGTAATCGGTGATATCAACGATAAAAATGTACTAATCGATAGCGAAGCGCGAGTAACGATTATCGATGTTGATTCATTCCAGGTGTACGACGAGAGGCGCAAAGTGCTCTACCGCTCACGGACCTTTCGCCCGGAGTACCGCGCCCCAGAGTTACAGGAGACCGATCCGAACACCCACGCACTCGGCGACGCTCAAGATCTTTTTGGATTGGGGATTCTGATTCATCAACTTCTGTTTTGCGGCAGCAACCCATTTTCAGGCGCTTGGAAGGGCAGCGACGATCCGCCGGAGTGGCCTGAGAGCATTTGCAAAAACTACTTCATTCACAAGGCAGCTTCGCTATATCAACCAGTTCCGGGATGGCCTACGCTTAGCATCGTGCCACCGGATGTTCGGGCCTTGATGCACCGATGCTTCGTAGATGGGCACGTAGATCCAGTCAAGCGCCCGCAAGCGGGCGAATGGTGCCGTGAATTGAAGAAACTTCTCCGCCCTGGTTCTGGCGGAATCAAAGAGTGTGATGATTACCCCGATCTACACCAATTCGATTTCACGCTCGACAAGTGCCCCTGGTGCACCTTCTTACCGCAGCGTGACTTCTTCGGCGTTCGCGGCAAACCGAAGAAGCGTCACAGGCAGATCCCCCTTCAAGCTGCAACCAAACCGGGAAAGCGACGAACACCTTGGATTCTGAAACTTGATGTCGGCCTGTTCGTCGCCGGCACAATCGCCACGCTTGTTTTATGCATCTTGCTTTGGAACGCCGATCCAACGAATTTGGCCTTTGTACGAATGACCACGAACAAAGGCGATATTGTCCTTGAACTCAATCGCGACATAGCAATCGCCGAAGACTTCTTGAAGATCGTGCGCAATGGCGCTTACGACCACACAATCTTTCACAACGTGGACAGCTCAGTAATTCAAGGCGGCACATTCACTATGCTCAAGACCCAGAAGCCCACCAACGACTTCACCCTTAAGGAGTCCAAGGATAGCCTGAGCAATCGACGCGGCACAATAGCAATGACGCGAAAGACAGACGACCCAAGCCGCATCAGCCACGCGTTTTACATCAATGTCCGCGAGAACGTCAACTTTGATGGTCCACGTAGCGGGCTAGTGTTTGGAAGGGTAGTTCACGGAATGAAAACCGTCGATGCGATCAGCGCATTAAAAACAAGCAAACAACGGGTTCCACAATTGGTTCCAAGTGTGAATGGCCCCTACGAACTGCCGAAGGTGCCAGTGGAGACCGTGGAAATCATCAAGGCGAGCGAGATTCCAGCATCGGCAGCACTGGCAGAAACTTCTCACTAAAATCCAAGTCTTGAGCCGCGCTCCCACGCGCAAACTTTTCTTTGAGATCAACCCGCCGTAAACCGTCCTCACCTTCGTATACCTCGCCGGTGATCGCGACACTTCCGCCCGCGAATGCCCACTTCAACCGCCACTCTTCAGATCGAATGCCTAGCCCGGGCACATCGTGCAAAAGCATTGCGCCGTCGAATCCAGTGCAGCCAACAAGGATTGTTGGAGTCTGCTGATCGCCACGAAATAACTTCGCATCAACGATACTGTGCTGCACGGCAAGTTCGATACGAATTGCTAATGGAGAAGCATCCGTTTCTGAAGCGCTGGTCCCCACGAACTCGATGACTCGGCCTTGAGGCCAGCCAAATGAATCCCTGAGCAGGCCGCGTCGGCGCGCGATGTCATCGCAACAAGCCGGCCGCATGCATAGCTGAGGCGTGATGTCGACCACGACTCCATCGCCCCTCCCTGTCTTCAGCGCGCTTGTGGGATACCGAAGACTGCCGTGTGATGCGTACACCATCCCAGAAATCAGCAGATCCTCCCATCCATCACCGTTGTAATCCCCACGCGCAATTACCTCGAGATATTCGGTTCGATTGCCATCGTCGATCTCAACACGATTTGGCTTGATCTCGGTCCGAAAAGTTGGTCCCTCAGTACTAGGCGAACTAGGCATCGGGCCTCTCCCGATCAGATCTCGATGCTGGTCCGTCAACTCCAGCGCATAAGAATCAAAAGAAACGCCCGCGAATGCGCTTTGAGCTGACGGTGTCATGTGCGGAAGATTTGAAAGCAGCAACGCACCATGTGAAAACCACGAATCCATCGTGATGTCGTACGTCGTGAGGGGATAGCCGCCTCTTTCGCGGCAATCATCCCACTCCGCACAAGTCTTTGCATCCACTTTCCTTCCATCAGGCATCGTCATCTCAACAACCAAGGGAGGCTCGTCAGACGAATCCTGAGGCCTCCATGTCCGCCACAATCGATCGCAGTCCGAGGGCGCGTTCAAGTGCGGGATGTGCTGCCTCGACCACCAAACAGGTAACTGATCAGCGCTGTTCGATCCATCGTGCTTTGTACACGCGACCAAAGCTACAAGCCCGACAAACATCCATGTCAAACTTTTCATCGCTCGGACTCTCCACGGACCTGGTCGGACAGCGCTGATTCAGCCGCCCGAATTGTCATGACACCGCTGGAATCATCCCGCTCCAGAAATCCCTGCCAAATGATCTGAACGCGCGACAGACACAGCTGCCCCTCCTCGATCGGAATGATCACAATATCCCATGCCAGTCCATTCACCGCCAAACGATCCCGCAGAAACGCCATGGCCGACCGGCCGTCCGACATCTTCTGAACAATCTCGCGCGCAAGAAGGTCCACTGCCAAGGGGTGTGCATCGCCATAGGGATTGAGACAAACCTCCTCATCAGTGCATTCGCCAATGAAGTCAACGAGTGGTGGCCTTGGGATCGTGGCGCCACAAATTTGCCTTCGGAACGGGTCATTTCGACCATCCACGCCAATTTCGTATAACTCGTATCGAACACAGCAACGGCACGGCTCTGCCTCATTGTCCGCGCACTCGAGTCGAACAAGCTCCACGCGCGACCGTCCCAAGTCGATCAGGCATGTAACCGCCGATGTGGCCATAGAGCCACAAGTTGGAAGCCAAGGCACGAGCAGCTGGTCAACAGATTCTTGGTCCCGCGAAGAGTCGCCAAGCGACTCTTTCTCAGGCTCCGCTTCCTGAGTGCCCGACCAGATGGAACATTTACTTGATCGAAAATCCGCAATGCGATTGTGCGTAACCGCAATCAACCCACCAAACCCCACCGCAATCAGACATGTTGCCCCAAACAGTTTCATGCAAGGCCTCCTTGCCTCGGCGGATTCAAATGGCTTATATGCACTGACTCGGTGTGCAGGTTAACGCGCCCACGACAGCAGTAGAAAGAGCTCACCGCATTGGCAGGTGCTTCAGCAGCGCAGCCTCATCCCACACCTCGATGCCGAGCTCGCGCGCCTTGTCGAGCTTGCTGCCGGCCTCGGCGCCGGCGATCACCAGATGCGTCTTCCTCGACACGCTGCCGGTCACCTTGGCCCCGAGCGCCTCAAGCCTTTCCGTGAGCGCGCTGCGGTCGAAACTGGCCAGCGTGCCCGTGAGCACGATCGTCTTTCCGGCGAACGGCGAGTCCGCCGCGGCCACGCCGCCCCGCTGAAAGATCGGGCTCGACAGATCGACCCCAGCCTTCGCCAGATCCGCGAAGATCCGCCGCACATCCGGCCGCGCCAGATCATGCGCCAGGCTCCGTGCGGTGATCTCGCCGAAGTCCTCGAGGGCCTCGAACTGCTCGGCGGTTGCTGCCAGAATCGCATCGGAATCCGGGAATGCGCGTGCGAGCGTCTTGGCGGCGCTGGCGCCGATCAGTCGAAGTCCCAGCGAGGCGAGCACGCGCACCAGGCCTCGCTTCCTTGCCTCTGTCGCGCTCGCCACGATGCTCGCCGCCGTCTTCTCACCGAGTCGCCGCACCACGGTCTCGCCCTTGCGGTTGACGGTCTCGCTTTCAATCGCGGCCAGCTTCGCCGCATCCAGCGTGAAGAGGTCGCTGTAGCGCTTCACGAGTCCCGCGTCGATGAGCTGATCGACGATCTTCTCGCCAAGCCCCTCGATGTCCATCTGGTCGCGACCGACGAACCACTTCACGCGCTCGCGGAACTGCGCGGAGCATGCCGCGTTGCGGCAGAAGACCTTCGGCCCCTCCTGCTCCACCGCTTCCCCGCAATCGGGGCACTTCGTCGGCGGCTCGATGGGCTTCGCCGACTTCGGTCGCTCCGCCAGCACCACCTCGACCACCTGCGGGATGATCTCGCCCGCCTTCTCGATGACGACCGTGTCGCCAACGCGGATGTCCTTGCGGCGTATCTCCTCGATGTTGTGCAGCGTGGCGTGCCGCACGGTGGTGCCGCCCACGAACACCGGCTCCATGGTGGCGCGCGGGGTGAGCGTGCCGCCCTTGCCCACCTGCCACTCCACCTTCACCAGCCTCGTGGGCTTGCGCTCGGCCGGGTACTTGAACGCCACGGCCCATCGCGGCGCCTTGCTGGTGCTGCCCAGACGCTCGCGAAAGTCCAGGCGATCGATCTTCACCACCATGCCGTCCACCGCGAAGTCCAGCGTCGGACGGTCCGCCGCGAACGCCTCGATCGCCCGCACCGCGGCGTCCTCGGTCTCGCATCGCGCCGATCGCGGACTCACCGGAATGCCGAGCTTTCTGCACGCCTGCAGCAGGTTCCAGTAGGTGCCGTCCTGCAGTCCGCGCGTCTCCCCGAGCCCGTGCATCAGGAATCGAAGGCCGCGTTCCCGCACGACCGACGGGTCGAGCGTCTTGAGCGTTCCGGCCGTGGCGTTGCGCGCGTTGGCGAAGGGCACCTCGCCAAGCTTCTCCCGCCGCGCGTTCACCGCCTCGAAACTCGCGTTGGGCATGAAGATCTCGCCGCGCACCTCGAGCACTTCGGGGGCGTTCCCGCGCAGCTTCAGCGGCACGCTGCGGATCGGACGGATGTTGCTCGTCACGTCGTCGCCGCGCTCGCCATCGCCGCGGGTGACCGCCTGCACCAGCACGCCGCGTTCCCAGCGGATCGAGATCGCCACGCCGTCGATCTTGGGATCGGCCACCACCGCGGGCGCCTCGCCGAGCGACTCGGCACAGCGGCGATACCACGCCCGGAAGTCCTCGATCGAGTAGGTGTTGTCCACCGACTGCATGGGCACGCGGTGCGCCACGCTGTCGAAACCATCGACCGGCTTGCCACCCACGCGCACGGTGGGACTGGTCGGGTCGGCCAGATCCGGGCGCGCAGCCTCCAACGCCGCGAGCTCCGCCAGCAGCGCGTCGTACTCGCTGTCCGGCATGAAGGGCGCGGCCTCCACGTAGTACGCCACGTTGGCCCGCTCCAGCAGGTCCCGCAGTTCCGCCACGCGCTTGGCTGGATTCGGCATGCGCTCAGTCGCCGCTGCTGATCGCGTCGGGCCCCTTGCCCGCGGTCTTCTCGAAGTGACCGTCACCCTTGCGCTCGTAGCGCGTGAAGCCCAGCCGCTCCAGGTTCGACTTGCTGAATCGGCCCTTGTCGGTCTGGGTCTGCACCTGCGGCGCCACGACCAGCCGGCGCACGGGCTCGCCCGTCTCGGGGTGCTTCGTGAGCGTCGGGTCGGTGATCTTCTGGAACACCTCGAACGGCTCGCCGTCGCTGCCATCGGGCTTGATCACGGCATAGACGTAGGTGGGCATCGCGCGTCCTCGACTACAGCATAGGTTGCAGGAAGGCGCGCGCCGACGCGACCTCCTCGACGCGCCGCTCGCCGCCCTCGCGTTCGATGACCACGGCCACGCCATCGGGCAGCGTGGCCACCTCGGCCATGAGCGGCTTCCAGGGCACCGCACCCGCGCCCACCGGCGTCTCGCGACCCCAGACATCCAGCTGCCCGCTGGGCGTGGCGTCCTTGGCGTGCATCTGGCGCACCCAGGGCTTCAGCATGCGGAAGCCCTCGAGCGGGTCGCCCGCCCCGTAGAGAAGCATGTTGGCGGGATCGAAGTTCACGCCGGCGCGAGGTCGCCCGAGGGCCTCCAGCGCCTCGATCAGGCAGGCCGCGCTCTCCTGACCGGTCTCGAAGGCGATGTCGATGCCCTCCTCGGCGAAGAGATCGTTCACCGTTCGCAGCCGATCGAGCATGCGGCTCCACAGCGGATCCGAACGGTCGTGCGGAATGAAGCCCGCATGCAGGGTGACAAGCCGGATGCCGAGCGTTCCCGCGGCGCGGGCCACGCCCATCGCGAGCTTCAGATTCTCGGGCCAGGTGGCGTCGGAGCGAACGCCGCCGGTCTCGCGGATGCGTGGAATGCTCGAGTAGTCCTCGCCGCGTGGCGCCAGCATGCCGCTCTGGATCGCGATGCCCGCCGCGCGCAACCGCTCGCCGACGTCGCACCACACGGAAGGCGCGTCGAGAAGCGGCACCAACGCAAGCTGCACACGCTCCATTCCCGAGGCCTTGAGCCGCTCGACCAGCTGCGCGGGATCCGACGGCCGCATGCTCCAGCTGCACACGGCGAGAGGTCGCCTTGACATGCCCGGAAAGGTAACGGAGCACCGCGCCAGCGCCGCGCACGAGCGCCGTGTTCAGCGCCCGAATTCGCTGGATCACGGCCCATCCCTGCGCGTACCATGTGTGGTCCATGTCCTCCGTCGAAGCGCCCCCAACCTTGTCCCCGATCACCGCGGACAAGCGCACCTTCAGCGAGCGCTGCGAGGCCTTCATCAGCCGACTGAGCACGCGGAACTGGTTCTGGCAGAAGGTGTGCAGCCTCATCTGGCTGCCCTTCGCATTCCGAAGCGGCATCACCCTGCGCCGGGCCACGGAGAACCGCTTCACCGCCGTGCTGCCGTTCACCCGTGGCAACCGCAACTGGTACAACGCGATGGCGGGCGCTGCGCTGCTGGGCAACAGCGAGGTGGCCGCGGGCCTCTTCCTGTTCGGCAGCGTCGGCAGCGACTACATCGTGGTCTGCAAGCGCATGGAATACAAGTTCCTGCGCCCGTGCGTGGGCCCCGCCCTGTACGACATCGTGCCGCAGCAGGATCTTCAGGAGCTCATCCGCAAGGGCGGCGAGTTCAACATCGACCTGGAGATGGACATCCGCCAGCAGGTGAAGGACCAGGGCAAGCAGAAGCGCGTCGGCAAGTGCTTCATCACCTTCCACTGCGCGCCGAAGGCCATGATGAAGGCTCGCGCGCTGCGCAAGGCCAACGCGGCGGCGAGAGCGAGCGAAGGCGCCGCCCCGACCGCCTCCTCCGAAACGGCCTGATTGGACAGCCCGCGACCATGGGGGGAGAATCGCCGCATGCGGCGCGCGATGCAGACCGTCGGTTGGGGCCTCTACCTGGCCAGCAGCTGGACCTGGTGCATCGGCATGTTCCTTCCGATCCTGCTGATCCGATGGTGGGGCTGGCCGGGCTTCCTGGCCTTCGCGCTGCCCAACGTGCTTGGCTGCACGCTGTTCGGCTACGTGCTCACGCCCGACACCAGTCGCGCGCTGGTGACCCGCTTTCGAGTCTGGATCGCGCTCTTCGGCGCGGCGACGATCGCCTATCAGACGTGCTTCCTTCTGAAGACTGGCGTGACCAGCGCGCTCATCGCCGCCCTGCCCGTGACCATCGCGCTGCTGCTCGCGGCTCGTCGCGCCACCGAGCGCTCCGATCGCACGATGATGGTGGTGGGCGCCGTGGCATGGCTGCTGAGCTGCCTGCTGTTCGCGCGCCTCGGAACGGGCGCACTCGCGAACCTTCCAGCGACCGGCAGCCTTCCACCCGCTTCGCTCGCGTGGGCGGCGCCCTTCATGGCCTTCGGCTTCCTGCTGTGTCCCTATCTGGATCCCACCTTCCATCTGGCGCTGCAGCGCTCGCCGAGCAGGCACGCCTTCGCCGTGTTCGGCACCGGCTTCACCGTGATGCTGCTGTTCACGGCGGCCTTCGCCGACGCGGGACTCGGACCGACCCCCGCCTCAGGCGACCTGCTCTGGGGCAAGCCGGTCTTCCAATGGCAGTGGGGATTGCAGGCCGCGTTCACGATCGTGGCGGTGACGGCGGCGATGCGAAGCCTGGAGCCCGTCTCGTCGCTCGGCGGCACCCGCGCGATGCTTCCAGGCATGATCGTGATCGCCTGCCTGGCGCTGGGCTGGCAGTACCTGAGCGAACCCACGCTGCCCGCGATGGCCGAAGCCCTGAACCCCGCGTCCGGACCGGTTCGCGGCGAGGCCACCTACCTTCGCTGGCTCGGTCTCTATGGAGTTCTCTTCCCGGCGATGCTGCTTCTCGGTCTCAGGCGCGTGCACCCGGTCGTGATGGCGCTGGCCATCGCCGCAGCCGGTTTCCTCGCCGAATTCGGGTTGATCGGGGCACGCATGCCGTTCCTCACGATTGCCGTGGCCGTGCTGATGCTTGCCTCGCTGTGGAACAACCGCAAGACCGCGGCAACCGCTGAAATATCTCCCGCGGACTCACGTTGAGGACCCGTCGAGAGCGAACATGCCGCTTCCAGCCGAACTCAAGCCCCTTCCCGAATCCAGGTTCGACGCCGACTGCGCGCGTCATCTCCTGAATCGCGCGGGCTTCGGTGGCACGCCGCAGCAGGTGCAGGCGCTCGCCGGGCTCGGGCTGGCCAAGGCCGTGGACCGGCTGGTCAAGTACGAGCCGCTCCCCTACAAGGACGCGGGCGCCGACGAGTTCGACAAGGACATCATCCGCCCGCCCACCGACGAGGAGCGGCGCGCGCAGTTCCAGGCCCGACGCGCGAACGACGAGGCCACGCTGCAGAAGTTCGAGCGCGAGCGCAACAGGCGACAGTCGGACGATCGCGAGCAGTTTCGCGAGATGCAGAAGTGGTGGCTGAAGCGCATGATCGAGTCGCCGCGCCCGCTCGAGGAGAAGATGACGCTCTTCTGGCACGGGCACTTCGCGACGGGGTACCGGACCATCGAGGACAGCTGGCACATGTACCAGCAGAACCAGATGTTCCGCCGGCTGGCAACCGGCAACTTCGCGCAGCTCGTGCGCGCGGTGGTGCGCGATCCCGCGATGATCAAGTACCTCGACAACGACGAGAACCGCAAGGGCAAGCCCAACGAGAACCTGGCCCGCGAGCTCATGGAGCTCTTCACGCTGGGCGAGGGCCGTGGCTACACCGAGAACGACATCAAGGAAGGCGCGCGCGCGCTGACGGGCCTGACCTTCAGGGACGACGAGGGCGTCTTCCTGATCGACCAGCACGACGGCGGGCACAAGACGATCCTGGGCTTCAGCGGCGCGATCGACGCGGACCGATTCGTCGACCTGATCCTGGCGCGCAAGGAGTGCCCGGAGTTCATCTGCACCAAGCTCTACCGATTCCTGGTGAACGACGCGCCCGGCGAGCTGGCCCCCGACCAGAAGGCCTTCGTCAAGGGCATGGCCAGGCTGCTGGTGGACTCGAAGGCCGAGCTGAAGCCGGTGCTGCGCGCGGTGTTCATGAGCGAGCACTTCCACCACCCCGCGAACCGCGGCGCGATCATCAAGAGCCCCGTGCAGCTGATCGTGCAGGCCGTGCGACAGTTCCACACGCCGGTGCGCGAGATGAGCGTGCTCAACAGCGCCGCGGACCTGATGGGCCAGAACCTGTTCCAGCCCCCGAACGTGAAGGGATGGGACGGCGGCCGCGGATGGATCAACACCAGCACGCTGTTCACGCGACAGAACCTGCTCGTGTACCTGCTCACCGGCCGAAGCCCGCGCATGCAGGAATGGGAGAGCAGCGACCAGGGCTTCGATGCGCGACATCTGGTCGACGGCGCCCGCAAGCCCGATGGCTCTGTGCCCGCGGCCGACGGCGTGACGTGGCTGCTGCGATGCTCGCTGGCCACCGCGGCGCTGCCCGAGCGCGTGAGCGCCATCTCGCAGTGCATGGAGTCGCGCAGGCTTCCGCTGGATTCGAACGAGGGGGTGATCGAGGCGCTCTGCCTGATCACCGCGCTGCCGGAGTACCAACTGTGCTGAAGGAGTCACCATGAGCGATCTGCAGACGGCCTACTCGCGACGGATCTTCATCCGCAACGGCATGGCGCTCGCCAGCCTGGCGGGCACCATTCCGGCGTTCATCCAGGACACGGCGCTGGGCATGGTGTCGCAGGCCGCACGCAATCCGGGCCTCGCCGGCGTGCCCGACGAGCGCGTGCTGGTGATCGTTCAGCTGGGCGGAGGCAACGACGGCCTGAACACGGTGGTGCCCTATGGCAGCGCGGACTACTACAACGCGCGTCCGACGATCGGCATCCGCGCGCCGGGCGCCACGGGCAGCGGCCCGGCGGGCGTGGCGCTGGAACTGGATCGAAAGATCGGCATTGGACTGCACCCGTCGCTTCGCGGCTTCAAGGAGCTCTACGACGGTGGGCAGCTGGCGGTGCTGCAGGGCGTGGGCTACCCCAACCCGAACCGCAGCCACTTCACGAGCATGGACATCTGGCACACCGCCCAGTCGGGCGGCAAGGGCGACGGCTGGATCGGCCGCTACTTCGACAACACCTGCAACGGCACGCCGCTGCCCGAGGGCGCCGTGAGCATCGGCCGCACCGCCCCGCTGGCGATGCTCGGCAAGATCCAGAAGCCGGTGAGCTTCGAGAGCGCCGACCTTTTCCGATGGATGGGCGGCGAGGTCGACCGCGGCATGGAGAAGGCGTACGAGCAGACCAACCGGGCGGGCGTGCTGCCCGAGGTGCCCGAGCGCAGCCAGGCCGCCTTCCTGATGCGCACGGCGCTCGACGCGCAGGTGAGCAGCGACCGCATCCGCGACGCCGTGGCGCGTCCGATGAAGGCGCAGTGGCCGGCGAGCGACCTGGCGCGCCAGCTCCGCATGATCGCCGCGATGATCGGCGCCGACATGAAGACGCGGGTGTTCTACGCGACCAGCAGCGGTTTCGACACGCATGCGCAGCAACTTGGCACGCATGCCCGAAATCTTCAGCAGGTCGGCGAGGCGCTGGCCGCCTTCCAGAAGGAGCTGAAGGCGCAGGACAACGATCGCCGCGTGGTCACGCTCGTCTTCAGCGAGTTCGGCCGGCGCGTGAAGCAGAACGCCAGCAACGGAACCGACCACGGCACCGCGGCCCCCTGCTTCCTGATCGGAACGCCGGTGAAGGCTGGCGTCCATGGCACCCACCCCAGCCTGACCGACCTTGACGATGGCGACCTGAAGTTCACGCAGGACTTCCGTGGCGTGTACGCGACGCTTCTCGACGACTGGATGAAGGCGCCGAGCTCGAAGGTGCTCGGCGGCACCTTCGGCAAGCCGAAGGTCATCCGCGCGTAGGTCGCTCACGCATCGGGCGACGGCGGGTCGATCGCGTCGTCGAGCCAGCGCGGCTCCACGCCGTCGGGCAGGGCCTCGAGGAACGCGCGCCCGTACGCCTTGCTCACGATGCGCGCATCGAGCACCACGACCTGCCCGCGGTCGGTGCCGCTTCGGATCAGACGCCCGAATCCCTGCCGGAACCGCAGGATCGCCCGGGGCAGCGAATCCTGCCGGAACGGATCGCCGCCGTCGGCCTGCACGCGCTCGCTGCGCGCCTTCACGAGTGGCCGATCCGGGCTCTCGAACGGAAGCCGCGTGATGATCACGTTGCGCAGCGCGTCGCCGCGCACGTCGACACCCTGCCAGAAGCTCGTCACGCCGAACAGCACGCTGCGCGAATCCTCCATGAAGCGCTGCACCATCATGGAGCGCTGCATGCCGCGGTTCTGCACGAAGAACGGATGGTCGTCGCGCGCCAGATCGGCCTCCACGCGACGAGCCACGCGTTCCATCGTGGCGGCGCTCGTGAACAGCACGAACGCACCGCCGTCGGTGGCGCGCACCTGCCACAGGATGCGCTCGGCGAGTGCCTGCTCATAGAGCGCGTGCGTGGGCTCGGGCATGCTGCGATCGACCAGCAGGCGCACCTGTCGCGAGAAGTCGAAGGGACTGCCCAGTTGCGCGGTGCGGGCGTCGTCGCAGCCCAGGCGACGGGCCACCAGCGCGAAATCGCCGCGGCCCGTGGCCAGCGTGGCGCTCGTCAGGGTGACCGAGACCGGCTTGGCGAACAGGTGCTCGCGCAGGATCGGCGCAACGTCCACCGCCGCGGCGGCGACGGTCATCGTCGGCCGTCCCCGGCTCTTGCCGCGCGCACGCGACTCGACCCAGTACACGCACCCCGGCAGACTCTGCGTGATCAGCGCCTCGGCACCGGCCGCGAAGGCGTCGGCACGTTCGGCGTAGGCGTTCAGCTCGAAGGCATCCGCCTCATCGGCCACGTCCTCCTTCAGGAGCCGCAGCGTTCCCGCGAGCGCGCGCATCGGATCGCTCAGGCCGTCGGCGACCAGATCCGGCCCGCCAAGCCGACGCTCTCCGGAGGCCTCGCCACCCTCCACGGCGAATCGATGGAGGTCCACTGCCAGTCCCTCCATGGCATGCTCGCACGCCTCGACCTGCCGCAGCGCGGTGTCCACGCGCGTCTCGGCACCGCGGCGCACGCGCAGATGCGGCAGGAAGCCGCGGCCACCGTTGGCCAGCAGCGCGCGGAGCAGGTGGCGCACCGCGGCCTCGGAGAGCTTCAGTCCGAAGTGCTCGCTCGCGACGTCCTCGATCTCGTGCGCCTCGTCGAGGATCACGTGCTGGTAGTCGGGAAGGAAGCCTCGGCCCCGCGCGCGCAGCGCAAGGTCGCTGAAGAAGAGCGCATGGTTGCACACCAGCAGGTCGGCGTTCTCCATGCGGCGGCGCGCCGCCTGGTAGAAGCACTTCTCGTAGGTCGGGCAGCGACGCCCCATGCAGTTGTGGGCGTCACTCTGCGCCTGCTCCCACACGGGTGATGGAGGCTGAACCGGCAGGGACGAGAGCGAGCCATCGCGCGTCTCCATGGCCCAGTCCTCGAGCTGGTGCAGCGCGTGACGCTCCTCCTCGTCGGGAAAGAGCCGATCCTGTCGCTGGCTCGCCAGGCGCAGTCGTCGCAGGCTCAGGTAGTTGCCTCGCCCCTTCACCAGCACGGCGCTGAACTCGTCCGCGGCCACCGCGCGGAGCAGCGGGACGTCCTTCTCCAGGATCTGCTCCTGCAGGCTGATCGTGTGCGTGGCGATCACCACCCGCTCGCGGCGCTCGACGATGCGGCGGATCGCGGGGATCAGGTAGGCGAAGCTCTTGCCCACGCCCGTGCCGGCCTCGACCATCAGGCGGCCCTTGCGCTCGAGGGTCTCCTCGACGAGCTGTGCCATCTGAAGTTGCTGCGGACGGAACTCGAACCCGGGCAGTCGGCGCGCCAGCGGTCCGGTGTCGCTCAGGATGGCTTCGGCATGCAGGGCCACGGGCCAAGCCTAGCGATGGACCCGCATCTGCCCGGACAGTCGACGGGAATTTCCGCCGCTCGCGCCCGCCGTCGGTCCATGCGACAATCGGGGGCGGAGGAATCCCCATGCTCTTCCGACAGATCACCGATTCCACGCTCGCCCAGTACGCCTATCTGATCGGCTGCCAGCGCACCGGCGAGGCGATCGTGTTCGATCCCGAGCGCGATGTGGACCAGTACATCGAGCTTGCGGCGCGCGAGGGACTCCGGATCGTGGCCGTCGCCGAGACGCACATCCACGCCGACTTCCTGAGCGGCGCGCGGGAGCTCGCCGAGCGCGTGGGCGCGCGGGTCCACGTGAGTGGCCTCGGTGGCGAGGACTGGCAGTCGCGCTGGGTCGGCCCCTACGCGCACACGCTGCTGCGCGATGGGGACACCTTCCAGGTCGGCAACATCCGCTTTCAGGCCGTCCATACGCCGGGCCACACGCCCGAGCACATGAGCTACCTGGTCACCGACATCGGTGGCGGCGCCAGCGAGCCCATCGGCATGATCACGGGCGACTTCGTGTTCGTGGGCGACCTCGGGCGCCCGGACCTGCTGGAAAGCGCGGCCGGCATGGCGGGCATCGCCGAACCGAGCGCCCACGCGCTGTGGAAGAGCGCGAAGCGCTTCGTGCAGCTGGCCGACTCGATCCAGGTCTGGCCGGCACACGGCGCGGGCAGCGCCTGCGGCAAGTCGCTCGGCGCCGTTCCCCAGTCGACCGTGGGGTACGAGAAGGCCAACAGCCACGCCCTGAAGCTCGTGGGCAGCGAGAGCAATTTCGTCCAGGACATCCTGTCGGGCCAGCCCGAGCCGCCGGCCTACTTCGCGCGCATGAAGGCGCTGAACCGCGATGGCGTGCCGCTGATGCCACGGCTGCCGGAACCGCGTCGCGTCGGGACCGAGGCGGCGGTGGCCGAGGGCACCACGGTCATCGACACGCGTCCATGGGCCGCGTTTCGCGACGGCCACCTTCCCGGCGCGCTGCAGGCGCCTCCAGGCAAGATGCTGCCGATGATCGTCGGCTCCTACGCCGATCCCGAGGCCCCGATCCTGCTGGTCGCGGAGCCGGCGCGCGTGCCTCAGATCGTGCGTGATCTCGTGCGCATCGGCTACGACCGAATCGAGAGCTTCATCACGCCGGAGGACCTTTCCAAGACCAGCGGACTCGTTCGCTCGAAGGAAGTTTCGCCACAGGAGGCCCACGCGCTGCGAGGCTCGGCTCTGGTGCTCGACGTCCGAGGCGCGAGCGAGCATGCGGCGGGCGCGCTGCAGGGATCGCTGCACATCGCCTACACGCGACTCGCCACGCGCCTGAGGGAACTGCCTCGCGATCGACCCATCCTCGTCCATTGCGCGCTGGGCGGACGCTCGGCCGCGGCCACGGCGCTGCTGGAGCGCGAGGGGTTCAACGCGACCAATGTGGCCGGCGGCTTCGAGGGCTGGCGCAAGGCCGGCGTGCCGACGGATCTTCCCGCAGGTGCACGCTCAGGAGCAGCAGGATCCGCCTGAGGTCGCGCAGGGCCGTGCGGCGCGCGCCAGGGGCGCGCGGTTCCATGGCATCCTGGACAGGACCGTCGCGAGCGCGCAGATGCCGGTGAGCCCCGAGAAGAGGAGCCCAGCCGCCACGGCGCCGATCGCGGCAAGAAACCACGGGCTCACGAGCACCACGAGCGCCGTCAGGCCCAGCAGCATCGCTCCGACCGTGATCATGACCTGCCGCATGAGGGGCAACGGCGCCGCCACGTCACGCACCGCGGGAAGTCCGGCCTGCATCCACGCCACGATGCCGCCCTCGATCACGCGCGCATCGGCCCGGCCAGCGGCGTGAAGCGCCTCGACCACCTTGCGCGCGCGGCCGCCGGAGCGGCACATCACCAGGGTCTGGCGACCACGATCGGACGCCGGAAAACCGCTGACCGAGAAGATGGAGCTTGGAAACAGCGCGGCACCCGCGACATGCTCGCGACGATGCTCGTCGGGCTCGCGGACATCCACGATGAACGCATCGCCACGCTCCACCAGCCGCGCGGCCTCGACAGGCGGGACGAAGAGGCTGGAAACGGCAGGCGACGCGGCGATGGAGGCGGTGCTCATGCGCTGCATTGAAACCGATTCCCGGGGAACGCGCCTTGAAAAGTCGCCGGATTTCGCCAAACCGAAACCATCACGCCCAGGGAGGGCGGAATCAGTCTGCCGGATCGACGTTCACGCCCAGCGGCTTGCGCGCCGGCAGACCCTGGTCGCGCGGGTAGAGCCGCACGGTCCTGGCGAGCTTGCGCACTGCCACGATCGTGCCGGTGGGCGTGCGCTCTGTCGCCGCGACCTCGCCCTGCAGCTCCTTCAGCGCGCGGGCGGCTTCGACGATCTCCTCGGGGGCCTTCTCGCCCTTGATCGCCAGCAGCAGGCCATCCACCTTGATGAGCGGAAGCGCGAGCTCGACCAGCGTGGCGAGGCCACCGACCGCTCGACACACCACCGCGTCGAAACTCTCGCGCAGTCCGCCCTTCCACTCAGCGAGTTCCTCGGCGCGCGTCTGGCGCACGGCGACATTCGCGAGCGCGAGCTTCCGCACGACCTCCTCGAGGTAGCGCACCTTCTTGCCCACGCTGTCGACAAGCATCACCTGCACGTCGGGCATCGCGATCGCAAGCGGAATGCCGGGGAATCCACCACCGCTCCCAAGGTCCACGATCGACCTTGCGCCGCTCTCGGCCACGAAGGGAACGAGCGAAAGGCTGTCGGCGACATGTCGCACCCATGCCTCGGCAGGATCACGGACCGCCGTCAGGTTGAAGCGCTCGTTGGCCTCGAGCAGCGCCTCCAGATGGCCCTCGAGCCTCTCGAGATCACCGGGCTCCAGCTCGATGTGCTGGGCCGCGAGGATCTCGAAGAAGGCGGGGGTCGGCTTTGCGGCTCGATTCATGCGACGGCTCCCAGTCGTTCCACGCCGCGGGCGCGACGCATGGCGAAGTTGCACAGAAGTCCAGTTCCGATCCAGAGCGCCACCAGGCTGCTGCCACCATAGCTGATGAACGGAAGCGTGACGCCGGTCACCGGCATCACGCCGACCGTCATGCCTGTGTTCAGCACCAGCTGCGCGATGAAAGTTCCCGCGATGCCGGTGGCGGCGAACCGCGAGAACGGCTCGCGCGCGCCGCTGGCGACCAGGAGCGCCCCGACGGCGTAGAGCAGACCAAGGCCCCACGTGACCACGCCTCCGAAGAAGCCCCATCGACAGCAGATCACCGCGAAGATCATGTCGTTGTGCTCCTCGGGCAGGCGATTGAAGTGCACGAGCGCCTGCGCGCGCTCGCGACCCACGCCGAAGACGCCCCCGCTGCCCGCCAGCGTCATGGCCCGGTCCGCCTGGAATCCGATGTCGCCCACGAACGAGTCGTCGCCGCGGATCTGCGCCATCAGCGCATCCACGCGATCACGCTGGTGCGGCTTCAGGAATGGATAGCTGAGCGGTGCGCCGACGGCGACGACCCCCACCAGGAGGCCGATGTGCAGCAGCCGCGCTCCCGCCGCGATCACCATGGCGATCACCGCGGGCGCGAACATGAGCGCCGTGCCAAGGTCGGGCTCGATCAGGATCAGCAGCATCGGAGGCGCCGCAAGAAGGAACGGCATCAGGAACGCGCCAAACCGCCGCAGCGATCGTGCGCGCAGCCATTGCGCAAGCGCCAGCACCACGGCGATCTTCGCGATCTCGCTGGGCTGGAACTCGAACAGGCCGAGGCTGATCCAGCGACGCGCGCCATTCTTCGGGCGGACCAGCCACTCCGGCACGCCGGGAATCAGCACGAAGATCAGCAGCACCAGGCTGATCAGGTAGAGCGGCCACGCGACGCGCGACAGCGTGCGCGAGCCCGGGAGCAGCATGGCGGCGGCGCAGAGGAATCCGAACACGCCGAAGATCGCCTGACGCCGAGCAAGCGACGGCACCGTGGTGTCGATGGCCATGACACCCTCGAGCGTGAGCAGCGCCGCGGCGAGCAGCGGTACCCAGCCCGCGTTCAGCAGCCAGGCCATCACGCCGCGTCGGCCTATGTCCACCCCCTCGCCGAGAGGCTGGAGCGCACCGGGAGCGAACGTCGCCATCACTCCGCATCCTCGCGTTCCGGCGGATCAGGCTCGCCGCTGCCCTTGTCGTAGCGCGGACGGGCGCGGCCCCGGTTCCCCGCGGAGTCCGTGCGCTCAGGCCCAAGGTAGCCCTCGTCCAGCAGCGCCTGCACCACCTGCTCCGCCACCGGCCCCGCCGTCTTGCCGCCACTGCCGCCGTACTCGACGAGCACGGCCACCGCGTATCGCGGGCTCTCGTCGCCTCGATCGGAGACGAGCCCGGTGAACCACGCATGGTCCAGCCCTCGGATCGACCGTTCACGCGAGCCGTCACCATCCTCGTCCCAGACCAGCGGCGGCGCCTGAGCCGTGCCGGTCTTGCCCATCACCCGAACGCCCGGCACGTCGAAGATCGCCTCGCGCGTGCCGTCGCCGTAGCGAACGTGGTGTCCCGTGCCGTGCGCGGACTCGACGGCCTGGCGCAGTCCCTCGAGTGCGCGCCGGCGCGCCTCGGCGGGGATCTCCAGCGAACCCGTGCGCCGATCCGGCGGAAGCGCCGCGTCATCGCGCACCACGCGCGCGTCCAGCAGCAGGCCGCCGCGAGCGAGCGTGGCAAAGGCGTTCGCGGCCTGCAACGGCGTCCACGCGACCGGCCCCTGTCCGATCCCGAGGATGATCGTCGTGAAGGCGTCGCGTCGCGCCTCGAGCTTCTGGATGTCCTCCTCGGCGGGCACGATGCCTGCGCTCTCGCCGGCATCACCGCGGCGATCCGCGGGCAGCGGCCCCTGAAGGCCGGTGCCCAGCGTGCGACCAAGGCCGAGTTCGCGGTACCACTCCACCACGCCGCGCAGTCCCAGCTTCTGTGCCACGCTGAAGAAGTAGATGTTGCAGCTCCGGCTCAGCGCGGCCTCGATGGAGAGCGGACCTCCGACGATCGAGGAATGCGTCGCCATGCCGTGCTCGGGTCGCCAGATCCAGCAGCGTGCCCGATCCTTGAACTCCGGATAGAAGTGCCCGTTGCAGGCGATCGCGGCAGCCGCGCTCAAGCGACCGGCGGCGACCGCGCCCGCGTAGATGAGCGGCTTCACGATCGAGCCCGGCGGATAGACCGCCTCCGCGGCGCGGTTGAGCCCGGGCTGCAGGCGACTGCGCTCGGCAGGCGTGAGCTCGGCACCATCGTCGCGCGAGGGCCAGCTGGCCATCGCCAGCACGTCACCCGTCTCCACCTCGATCACCACGGCGGCGCTCGCGAGCTTGGTGCCGTCCGGCAGCGATTCCTTGCCACCATGCTGCCATGGCTGCACACGGGTCAGGCCGAACCTGGGGTTCAGGATCGCCTGCACGCGCGCCTGCAGTTCGGCGTCGATGGTGAGCCGCAGGTCCTTTCCGGGCATCGGCTCCGTGCGCTCGACCTCCTCGGTGTCGCGGCGCTGGCGAACCTGCCCACGCTCACCACGCAACCAGTCCTCGTAGGCGGCCTCCAGCCCCGAGGCCCCGATGCTGTCGGGAATCGACTCGCTGTAGCCGCCCAGATCGACCGATCCGTCCTCGCGCATGAACGGGCGTCGCTGCTTGTCCTCGGCCCACACCGCGTCGCGCACCTCGCCGACCACCGAATCCAGAACGCCCGGCACGTGCACCGTGACCGTGCCGCCCCGGCGAAGAGGCAGCGGAAGCGTGCTGGTGTCGAGCCGCACGTCCGCGGCGCTCCAGGGGTGCACGCGACGCGTGCCATCGACCACCTCGATGGTGCCCGGATACTCGTCGGCGAGCTTGCGCAACGCGAAGGCGACGGCGTCGGGCACATGCCGAACAACCACGTGGCTCGACTGCTGCTCCGCGATCGGCTTCAGGCGCTTGCCTTCCTCGGCCTGCGCGCGACGCCTTTCCACGAGCCGCTCCACGCGCTCACGCACGCGCTCCATCGCCGCATCGAGCTGCGCCCTCGGCACCTCGCACAGCCGCGCGACCTCGTCGAGCACCGCGTTCAGCTCGGCCTCCGCGTCGGGCAGGCGAAGCGAAATCACCCCCTGACGCGCGTCGCGCGTGACGCGCGCCCAGAGCGAACGCCCCAGGCTCGAGCGCGCGGCCCGCTGGGCGCGTTCGCGCGCCCAGGTGCCGTCGATCGCCTTGTAGTGGATCGCCACGTCCCACGCCGGAACATCCTCGGCAAGCACGCGGCCCTGTCGATCCAGGATCCGCCCACGGATGGTGGGCAGCCAGTCGGCGGAGTCCAGGCGAGATTCCGCCTTCTCCAGGTACTGCTCACCCTGCCAGACCGTGAGGGCCCAGAGCCGCACCGAGAGGACCGCCACCGCCCCCAACGCCACGACGGCGAGGAACCCGAGCCTGCGGCGTGCCCGCAGGGCCGCGGCGTTGGCGGTGGCGACCATGTGGCGATCGTATCGCGTGGGCCACCGCGATCGCCGCTAGGATTCCCGATCCCGCGCAGCACGCGGGCTACGGAGCACCCACCCATGGAATGCGGCATCGTCGGTCTTCCCAACGTCGGCAAGAGCACCCTGTTCAACGCGCTCACCAGCGCGGGCATCGCCGCCGCCAACTACCCCTTCTGCACCATCGAGCCCAACGTGGGCGTGGTGAGCGTGCCCGACGAGCGCCTGGCCGCGATCGCGAAGCACATCAAGAGCGAGAAGATCCTGCCGGCGAGCGTCCGCATCGTGGACATCGCGGGTCTGGTGCGCGGGGCCAGCGAGGGCGAGGGCCTGGGCAACAAGTTCCTGAGCCACATCCGCGAGGTCGACGCGATCCTGCACGTGGTGCGCTGCTTCGAGGACCCCGACGTGATGCACGTGGATGGCGGCCCGGACCCCATCCGCGACATCGAGACGATCGACACCGAACTCGCCCTGGCCGACCTGCAGGGCGTCGAGGCCAATCTGGAGAAGCAGCAGCGCGTGGCGCGCAGCGGCGACAAGGAGGCGATCGCGAAGGTGGCGTACCTCGAGAAGGCCTTCGCCTTCCTGCGTGAGGGCAAGCCCCTGCGCGGCGGCACCTGGACGCCCGAGGAGGTCGCGATGGGCCGTGGCCTTGGCCTGATCACCGCCAAGCCGGTGCTCTACGTGGCCAACGTGAACGAGGGCGACCTGGAGGGCAAGGGCCCCATGGTCATGAAGGTGCGCGAGCGCGCCAAGGCCGAGAGCGGCGGCGTGGTCGTGGTGTGCGCGAAGATCGAGAGCGAGCTGGCGGAACTCTCGGAGAGCGACCGCAAGGAGATGCTCGACAGCCTGGGCATGAAGGAGCCCGCGCTCGCCACCGTCGCGCGCGCGGCCTACGACCTGCTCGGCCTGCAGAGCTACTTCACCGCGGGCCCCAAGGAGATCCGCGCCTGGACGATCCGCAAGGGCGACACCGCCCCGCAGGCCGCCGGCGTGATCCACACCGACTTCGAGAAGGGCTTCATCCGCGCGGAGTGCTATCTGGTGAAGGACCTCGAGGCGCTCGGCAGCGAGAAGGCGATCCGCGAGGCGGGCAAGCTGCGCAGCGAAGGTCGCGCCTACGTGATGCAGGACGGCGACGTGGTGCACTTCCTGTTCAATGTCTGAGCCCGGCGGTCGGCGAAAGATCCGGGATTTCCGGCGGGAAACGGCCACGCCAGCGGCGGTCTGAACCCCAACGGTCGACCAATTCCGGATTTTGCAAGATTCCCTCTCTCCAGAGTTTGCGTGCGCGGCAAAGCGCGTTAGTACTGTTCTCCGTCACTCCTTCTCCCATCGCGGGGCTCCCAAGCCCCCGACCCTTTCACCCTTTTCCTTGCCTCGAGAGAGAGAAAGAACTGAGCTGTGCAGACACGGAATATTTTCTCCGGCGTTGTGATTTTTGGCACCCTGGCCGCGGCTGGTTCCGCGAGCGCCGCAATCACCGGCATCTACAAGACGAACTATTCGGGCAGCTCGGCGACGCAGCTCACGCTGTACACGTCCGTGGCCAACGTCGCCTCCAACACCGGCGGCGTCAACTCGAGCCTGACCAGCAGCATGACCGACGCGCGTTACATGTACGTGTTCGGCGACTTCACCCAGTCGCAGACCACGCAGGGCTACATGTACAAGACCCTGTACAACGGCAGCGGCCGCATCTCGCAGATCGTTCGGTACGTCGCCGATTCGCTCAATCCGATCGAGAACCTGCGCACCAACACGGGCGGCCAGGTGTTCGACCTCACCGGCTTCGGAGGTTCGGGCGGCTGGGATCGTGAAGATGACTTCTTCCACGACGGCACCTACTTCTATCGCAACCAGACGGTCTCGGGCGGCAGCGCCGGCGTGACGCGGTACGGTTCGTTCAACGACCTGGTCAACGGCACCAACGGCACGTATTTCAACTACGGCAACGGTTCCAACTCGCGATACGGCTACAACGACCGCTTCTTCGGCTTCGAAGGCAAGATCTACCGCACCAACACCGGCGGCCCCGGCGGCAGCGTGAACGGCATCGCGGTGTACAACAGCTTCAGCGACCTGGTGAGCGGCACCGTGGCCCAGACCATCAGCAGCGCCAACTGGAGCGCCGGCGACATGTTCATCGCCGTGCCCACCCCGGGCGCTGCGGCCCTGGTCGGCCTCGCGGGTCTCGTCGCGCGGCGCCGCAAGGCCTGAGCGAACGCACTCGAGACTTCAGGGGCCCCGGCCACGCGCCGGGGCCCTTTTCGTTTGCCTACCGCAGCTTCAGCAGCACCAGCGCGGCCATCGCGCAGAGCACGCCCAGCAGCCAGAAGCGCGCGACGGTCTGCGTCTCCTTCCAGCCGCCCAGCTGGAAGTGATGGTGGATCGGCGCGCAGCGCAGCACGCGGCGACCGGTGCCGGTCAGCTTGCGCGTGATCTTGAAGGTGCCCACCTGAAGCGCCACGCTGAGCGCCTCCAGATAGAAGACGCCGCCCACCACGACCAGCAGGAACTCCTGCCGCACCGACACGAAGATCACCGCGAGCAGGCCGCCGAGCGCCAGGCTGCCGGTGTCGCCCATGAACACGCTCGCCGGCTGGCAGTTGAACCACAGGAAGCCCATGCACGCCCCCGCCATCGCGCCGGCGATCACCATCAGCTCTCGCGCCTCGGGCACATGCGGCACCAGCAGGAAGTAGCTGAAGCGCGGGCTTGAGGCGATGCCCACCACCACCATCGCCATGATGCCGGAGATGATCGCGAGTCCCGTCGCCAGGCCATCCATGCCATCGGTCAGGTTCACCGCGTTGCTGGTGCCCATCACGAACAGGCACGCGATGATGGTGAACCAGAATCCGCCCAGGATGATCACGTTCGGCGCGACCGCCGGCTGCGTGAAGTTCTCGAGCACCGGCGTGGGCGGATAGGTGCGCTGGAACGGAAGGTTCAGCACCACCGCGTCCACGCTCTGCGCGTGGCGATACAGGAACCACCCGGCCACGGCACCGATGCCGATCTGGAAGAGCAGCTTCTCCCACGGCAGCAGGCCGTCACGGCTGCCGGGCTGGCGGCGTGCGGCGTTCAGCTTGAGCCAGTCGTCGAAGCTGCCAAGGATCGCCAGCATGACCAGCACGACCATGGCCACCTTGGCCGGCATGCTGTGCCAGAGGTCGGCCAGCAGCACGCTGGTCACCACGATCGAGCCGATGATCAGCAGGCCGCCCATCGTGGGGGTGGCGGCCTTCTCCTTCATGAGCTCGTTCAGCGTCAGGTTGTGGAACTCGGGGTTGTCGCCGACCTTGCGCTGCCGCAGCCAGCCGATCACCGACGGCCCCGCCACCCGCACCAGCACGAAGCTCAGGATCACGGCCAGAAAGGCGCGGAACTCCAGCTGGTACATGACCTGCACGACCGCGTAGAGGCCGCGTTCGTCGAGCCAGTTCTGGAAGAGTTCAACCAGGTTGAAGAGCATGCCGGTGCGCCGGGCGATTCATCGGCCCGCGGGGGCGCTCTTCTTCGCTTCCTGTGGGAAGGAAATTGCCGCCACCAGTCGCTCCATGCCGCTGCCACGGGAACCCTTCACGAGCAGGGCGTCGCCGGGCTTCAGCAGCGCGGCCAGTCGCGGGGCGTCGGCGGCAAGGTCGGCACTGCTCTCGATGCGCGCGCCGGGAGCCGCCGCCCGCAGGGCATCCGCCAGATGGCGGGTCAGCTGTCCACACGCGATGCACAGGTCTGGCGGGCCGCCGGCGAAGGCCGTCGCCAGCTCGCGCCCCACCATGGCGTGAAGCGCCGGCCCCTCCTCGCCGAGTTCGAGCATGTCTCCCAGCGCCACCACGCGCCGCGCGCCGGCGGGGGCCAGTTCGGCGAATGTTCGCACGGCCGCCAGGACCGAATCGGGATTGGCGTTGTAGGCGTCGTTGAAGACGGCGATGCCCCCAAGGTCGGCTCGCACCAGCCGCATGTCGGCCGGCTCGACGGTGGCGATGCCCTCGAAGACCTTCTCCACAGGCAGTCCGAGGCTGGCCAGCGCCGCCACCACCCCCACCGCGTTCATGGCGTTGTGCGCACCAGGCAGCCGGATGGTGCAGGTGGTCTCGCCAAGCGGGGTGTCCAGCAGGATGTCCTGCGATCCATCGGCGCTCTGGATCCGCCCACGAAGCCGGAAGGCGCACAGGCCGCGCGTGCCGAAGGCGTGAATGCGACCGCCCGATGGCAACGGCTCGCGGAATGCCTCATGCAGCAGATGGTCCTGATCACCGTGCACCACGAACAGGCCGGCAGGCTGAAGGCCACGCGCGATCGTGCACTTCTCGCGCGCGATCGCCTCGCGGGATCCAAGCCCGCCCAGGTGCGCGGTGCCAGCGTTCATGACCATCGCCACACGAGGGGCCGCCATGCGGGAGAGCGGCTCGATCTCGCCGGGGTGGTTCATACCGATCTCGATGACCAGGAAGCGCGAGTCCGCCGGGGCGGAGAGCAGCGTGAGCGGCACGCCCAGGTGGTTGTTGAAGCTCTTCGGACTCGCGTGGGTCGGGCCGATCGCTCTGCAGGCACCCTCGACCAGGCGGCGCGTGGTGGTCTTGCCCGCGCTGCCCGTGATCGCGATGCACCAGGCGTTCGGCATGCGCGCGCGCCACGCCGCGGCCATCGCCTGCACCGCGAGCAACGTGTCCTTCACCAGCAGCCTTGGAAGGCCCTGCCCCGGAACATCGCGATGCACCATCGCCGCGGCGGCCCCGCGCTCGGCGGCCGCCTTCAGGAAGTCATGCGCGTCGAAGCGGTCGCCCTTCAGCGCGACGAACAGCCTGCCTGAAAGATCCTCGCGCGTGTCGGTGCCGACGCCGGTGACCGCCTGGGGCGGGGCGTCGAGCCATCGACCCCCCGTGATGTCGGCGATCTCCTGCGGCGTGAGCCAGCTCACGCGGTGGCTCCCACGGACTGGAGCGCCTCGCGTGCGACCAGCCGGTCATCGAAGGGGCGCTTCACGGTACCGACGATCTGATAGTCCTCGTGGCCCTTGCCGGCGATGACCACGGCGTCGCCGGGACGCGCCATCTGCACGGCCGCATGGATCGCCTCGCGGCGATCGATCACGCTGCTCACGCGGTCGGCCCGGTGCGGCGGAACGCCGGACTCGATCTCGCGGATGATCGACGCAGGATCCTCGGTGCGCGGGTTGTCGCTGGTGATCACGATGCGATCGGCGAACTCGCTCGCCACGCGCGCCATGCGCGGGCGCTTGGTGCGGTCGCGATCGCCGCCGCAGCCGAACACCACGATCAGGCGGCCATCCTGCGGCAGCGCGGGCCGGACCGCGCGCAGCACGTTCAGCAGCGCGTCGTCGGTGTGCGCGTAGTCCACCATCACCGCGAAGGGAGCATCGGGATCGGTCACGGGCTCCAGCCGGCCCGGCGGCGCGCTGGCCCTGGCCATGGCGCCCTCGAGCGCCGCGCGCTCCACGCCCAGCGCCCATGCACCCGCCAGCGCCTGCAGCGCGTTCATGCAGTTGTGACGGCCCATCATCGGCAGCCGCGCGGACACCTGCCCCCAGGGCCCCTCGAGACGCACGCGCATGGAGCCCAGCTTCGCCTCGAGCACGCTGACCTGCGCGTCGAGCGACTCGCCGCCGGCGAATCCGCATCGCAGGATCCGGGCGCGGCAGTCGCGCACCATGCGGGCATAGGCAGGATCATCGGCGTTCACGATCGCGGTCGCGCCTGGCGCCAGCCCCTCGAAGAGCTTCGCCTTCGCGGCCGCGTAGTTCTCCATCGTGCCGTGGTAGTCCAGGTGGTCGCCGCTCAGGTTCGTGAAGATGCCCACGCCGAAGTCGATGCCCGCCACGCGCCCCTGGTCTAGGGCATGACTGCTCGTCTCCATGCTCACCCCCACGCAGCCGTTGTCGCGCATGCGCGCCAGCAGCGCCGCCAGCTCGATCGCGCCTGGCGTGGTGAGCTCGCTGGTGACCGTCCGCGCACCATCGTCGATCTGCACCGTGCCGATCAGGCCGAACTTCCTGCCCGCCTGCGCCATGCACTGCTGCAGCAGGAAGGCGATCGTCGTCTTGCCGTTGGTGCCGGTGACCGCGGCGGCCTTCAGGCTGCGCGCGGGAAAACCGTGGAAGGCGTGCGCGAGTTCCGCGGCGGCCAGCGCAGGATGATCGGCCCGGAGCACCGGCGTGCCCGCGGGCACGGCCGTGCCGGGCGCAGCGACCACCGCGACCGCACCCTTGGCGATCGCGTCGGCGATGAAGGCGCCCCCGTCGGCCTTCGCGCCGCCACGCGCCACGAAAAGCGTTCCCTTGCCGACCTTGCGACTGTCGTCGGCGATGGACGCGACTTCAGCGTCGCCAGACCCCTCCTGCCTCAGGCTCGGAACCAGCGCAAGCAGTTGGGAGAGCCGCATGGGGGGAAATGTACCTACACGATCAGCATGCAGTCGCCGTAGGAGTAGAAGCGATAGCCCTCGCGCTGCGCGAGCGCATAGAGCGACTTCAGGCGATCCAGTCCCACGACTGCCCCGACCAGCGCCAGCAGCGTGCTGCGCGGCAGGTGAAAGTTGGTCATGAGCGCGTCGACATGGCGAAAGCGGTATCCCGGCTGGATCATCAGGCTGGCCTCGTCCCGCCACACCTGCTCAGGCAGCGGATCGGGAAGGCTCTCGAGCGCTCGCACGGTGGTGGTGCCGACGACCACGCGGCGCCCCTGACGTTCACGATCTCGCAGGATTGCAAGCGTCTCCATCGGCACCTCGAAGCGCTCGCGATGCATCGCATGCTGGGCCAGCCACTCGGTCTCGACCGGCTTGAAGGTTCCCATGCCGACCTCCAGCGTGACTTCGGCCCGGCGCACCCCCGCCGCCTGCAGGTCGGCGAGCAGCCCAGGCGTGAAGTGCAGTCCCGCGGTCGGCGCCGCGACCGAGTGCATTCGCCCATCGGAGGCGTAGACGGTCTGGTAGCGCTCACGATCGAAGGCGTCGGGGCGCGCCTCGTCACCGCGCGCCTTCAGGATGTAGGGCGGCACCGGCGTGCGGCCAGCCCGCTCGATCGCGGCGTGCGCGTCCACACCATCGTCGAACCTCACGACCCAGCCCTCGCGCGTCCTTTCCACGCAGGTCACGGCCTCGGTCGGTGCGCCATCCTCGCCCACCATCGCGAGCCGCTCCCCCGCGTGCAGCTTCTTCGCTCCGCGGGCCAGCAGCAGCCAGCGGCCGGTTCCCAGCGGCGCGGCGAGCAGTCCCTCGAAGGGCCGGCCGTCACGATCCCGCCGAAGCACCAGCCGCGCGTGCACCACGCGCGTGCGATTCACGAGCAGCGTGTCGCCTGTCCGCAGCCACGCCCCGATGTCGCGAACCTGCAGGTGATGCACGCGATCGCTGTCGCGCTCCACCACCATCATGCGGGCGCTGTCGCGTGGCTCGGCCGGCTGCGCCGCGATGCAGCGCTCGTCGAAGGGATAGTCAAGGTCGTCGGTGCGCAGCCCCTGGCTCATGGCGCGCCCGCCGCTGGGAACGCGCTCTGAAGGACCGTGCCGGGCTCCATCCGGCGGCCCCGCAGCCAATCGTTCCATGCCATCGACTTGCCCCCCGGGGGCTGCACCTCGATCGGGCGCACGGCGCCACCGGCGCATGCCACCGCGCCATCCGCAAGCAGCGTTCCCGGCGAACCCGCCCCCTGCGCGGGTCCCATCCGGAGCAGTCGCACCTCCTGACCCGCCATGCGCACCACGCATCCTGGCCACGGCTGGAGACCGTTCACGCGCAGGCGCACGCGATCGGCCGACTGGTCGAAGTCCACGCTCGCATCGGCTTTCGACAGCTTCGCCGCGCGACACGCAAGCGACTCATCCTGCGTGCGACCCTCGCCCTGGCCGTGCAGGAGCCGATCCACCACGCGCAGCATCATCGGCACCGATTCCACGGCCACGCGATCAAGGACTTCCC
>JBIIOC010000086.1:0-9019 GCA_044337135.1 Phycisphaerales bacterium
GCCTTCCGGCGTCGGCCCTGGGTGAGTCGCAGACAGTCGCGCGGTATTGATCGGGCATTCATGTCTTGCGCCTTCGCCGTGGGCCGCCGGCCGAGGACTTGCGGCGCGCGGGCTCCCATCCGGGCAGCACGCGCTTGCCCACCTGATGCCGCGAGTCGGGTGTTGCCTGCACCACGATCATGCGGCGCCGCGGGTCGGTCGAGTGATGCGCCAGCAGATCATCGGCGATGAGCTGCTCGAACACCGCAAGGGGAATCGCCTGCGGCTCGGGGTGGGTCATGAAGAGATCCGGAGCCAGCACCGCCAGTCGGGATCCGAAGTTCTGAAGATCGACCACCGAGGGATGCGCCGCGTCCACCTCGGCAAGCGCCGCATCGCGGTAGAGCGGCCAGAACACCCGGTATTCGGCGCGTTGCAGGGCCTCCTGCGGGGTTGCGGGAGGTGGGCAGGGCGTGTGCGTGGCGGTCGGATCGGAGGGATCTTCAAGGTCCTGGAGATCCAGGATCGCCTCGAGCTCGGCGCTCTGTCGCTGGTAGATGTCGCGAATCTGCGCCACGTCGTAGAGGTCTCCGCCAATCAGGACGAAGCGCGTCTGGCCGTGCGAGAACAGGGTGGGCGGGCGACCGAACGCGCTCATCACGCGCAGGTCGAACTCGGTGCGCACCATGTCATCGAGCAGGCCGACCTCCCAGTCGGCGATGGGAACCTTCAGCAGTTGCCGACCTCGAGGCGTGAGCGAGGGTCGGATGCGACGACGGCGTGGGGCCCCGTGGCCTTCGGGTTGCATGAACAAGGCGCACCTCCGGAAAGGGATTTCGAGAAACGGATCCGACGGCGGTGCCGGAACCGGTCGAGATTGTTGCCTTGGGTCATGGACACATTTCGGACACGAACATCGCAGCCGTTCGCCGGCGGTTTTCACTCGAAAGCGCAACGCAATCCGCGCCGCCGTTCGTACCATGCGAGCATGGACGCTCCCTCGCTGCTCTCCGGTCTGGCGCTCGGTGCGATTGGTGGTGCGGTCGCCGGCTTCGTGCTGGCCCGCTCGTCAGCCCGCGCGCAGGGAGCCGCGGATCGCGCAAGCCTGGAGCAGGCCAATCGGCAGCTCGCGGAAACGCAGCGCGACATCGAGCGCTCGCGTGGCGCGCTTGCCGAGTCCGATCGCAAGGCCGCCGATGCCGTTGCCCGACTGGCCGAGCGCGAGCGTGCGCACCAGCAGCTTCTGGCCGAGCGCGAGCGCAGTCTGGAGGAGCTCAAGGCCATGCAGGCGCAGGCTCGCGAGGCCCTGCGCGAGGCCTTCCAGGCCACCGGCGCCGAGGTGCTCAAGCAGGCCGGCGAGCAGCTGGCTGCGCAGGCCAGGCGCCAGTTCGAGGATCAGCGCAAGCTCACCCAGCAGGAGATCGACGAACGTCGCAAGGCGATCGACGCGACCGTCACGCCGCTTCGAGAACAGCTGGTCCTGCAGGCGGAGATGGTGAAGCAGCTCGACCTCAAGCGCGAGGGCGACACCAAGACGCTGGGCGAGCAGCTTCGCATGATCAGCGAGCTGCAGCAGAAGGCCAGCAGCGCGGCGCAGTCACTGGCGGGGGCTCTGCGCGACAACCGCCAGCGCGGCCGTTGGGGCGAGATCAGCCTGCGCAACGTCGTGGAGATGGCGGGGCTCTCCGCGCACGTCGACTTCTCCGAGCAGGCCTCGCTCGAGGGCGAGGATGGACGGCTGCGCCCCGACATGACCGTGAACCTGCCGGGCGGGCGACAGGTGCCGATCGACTCGAAGGTGCCGATGAACGCGTACTTCGACTCGCTCGACACCGCGCTTGCCGATTCGGAGCGCGCCACGCGGCGTCAGGCGCATGTGCAGGCGCTGCGCACGCATGTGCGCACGCTCGGAAGCCGCGCGTACGCGAAGGCGCTCGATGGCGAGGTGGATTTCACCGTGCTGTTCGTGCCGATCGAGAGCGCGCTCATGGCGGCGCTCGAGGCGGATCCCGCGCTGTATCCCGAGGCGCTCGAGAACGGCGTGGTGATCGCCACGCCGGGCACGTTGCTGGTGCTGCTGCGCACCTTCGCGATGCACTGGCAGCAGGCTGCGCTGGCCGAGAACGCGCGCCTGATCGGCGAGCGGGCCTCGGAACTGCTCGATCGAATCGGCAAGTTCGCCGAGCACCTGCAGGGCATCGGCAAGGGCCTTGAGACGGCCGTGAAGAGCTACAACCAGTCGGTGGGCTCGTTCAACACGCGCCTGCTGCCCGGGGCGAAGGCCGCCGCGGAACTGACCCATCGCGCCGAAGCGCTGCCTGAGGATGTGCGGGCGGTGGAGTCGGCGCCGCGGGGGGATGTGGCGCAGCTCGGCCAGAGCTGAAGAGAGTCAAGCGACCTGCCGTGGTCGCTCGCCTCCGCATCGCTCGTGCCGCCTCGAGTCGCTCAGGCGTGCCTGGTCCGCTTCCCGCGCTTCTCCGGCACCGTCTTGCCCTCGATCTCGGCCAGATACTTGCGCGTCGCGGCAGGCAGCACCGTCCACATCTTCAGGCAGAACACCAGGCCCAGGATGCCGAAGGGCAGCAGCACCATCGGCCAGTACGACCAGCTCACACTCGCCGCCTTGCCGATCACGAAGCTCTGGAGCGCGCTGCCCGCGTAGGCGAAGGCGTCGGCGACGCCCGTGGCCGTGGCCGCCGCCTTCTTGCCGCCAAAGTCCGCCGTGGCGGTGCCCGACATGATCGAGTGCACGCCGATCACGCTCATCATGATGGTCACGGCGCACACGCCCACCACGATCGCGCGCATGCCGAGCAGGCTGGTCATGAAGCCGCCTTCAGTCACCTCGGCGGGCGGCACCGGCTTGCCGGCGCTGGCGGCCGGCAGGAACTGCAGGCACAGGAAGCTGATCATCAGCGCCGAGCAGACGATCATGATGCCCTCCATCAGGCCGGCCGATGGAGCGCGCCGAGACTGGAAGATCCTGTCGCTGATCAGGCCCGCCGCGAAACCGCCCGCGATGCCCGTGACGCAGCCCCAGAAGCCCCAGTGGTCGGTGATGTGCTGCACGCCAAGACCGGTCTCCTTGGCGAAGGTCTGGTACCACTGCATCACGCCGTTTCGCAGCACGCCGCTGGTCAGCTCCACCACGCCGATCATCAGCACGATGCGGTTGGTGAAGACCTTCTTGATCACCTCGAAATAGCCGTACTTGCGGTCGTGACCGTCATCGCTCGACACGTCGTGGGTGTCCAGCGGGTCGAACCCGGCCTGGTCTGGAGTGTCCTTCAGCATGATCACGTCGATCAGCGCCCAGATGATCATGATGAGCGAGGGAATCACGAAGATCAGCCACAGCGCAGGGATGGTCCGGCCATCCAGCGCGAAGAAGTAGTTCAGCACTTCACGCACCCAGCCCGGGTTCTCGGGCTGCTTGATGGCCACCGCGTTGGCGATGGCGCCGCCCCAGTCGAACGCGAAGTACACGCCCAGCGAAATCAGGGTGCCGAAGATCGCGCCGAAGGTGCCGCGTTCGCGGACATGGAACCAGAAACTCTTGATCTTGATCGTGCTGACGGCGCCGAAGCTCTGGAAGAGCATGTTCATGCCGTAGAGCACCGAGAAGGCGAACACCAGGTTCGTCTTCAGCTGGCCGTTCAGGTACAGGTAGAGCGTGCCGGCCATCAGCGCATTCATGAGCGCCGAGCCGATCGCGCCGATCAGGATGCCGCGCTTGCCGCCCATTCGATCGACGAGAGGTCCGTTCAGCGCGAGTGAGCAGGCATACACCGTGAACCCCACGCCGGTGATGAACCCGAAATCCTCCTTGCTCATCAGGTCGCCCAGGGCGTTCTTGGCGACCGTCAGGTTGTAGCGCCCCATGTAGAGGAACGCGTAGGTCATGCCCAGGGGGAACCAGTTCAGGAACCGCCGCCACATGAACTTCCGCGTGTGATGCAGCGGGTTCGTGCGGAAGTAGATGACGATGATGTAGGCGAGGGCGAGGGATACGAGGGTAAGGGTCATGGGGGAGGGGGCTCTGCGCCTGAAATCCTTGAGGTCGCGAGGATAGCGGTGCGTGGGTGCGCGCTGCCCACGACCGAAGCGATCCGGGTGATGGAGTCGTGGTGCGCCTGGAAACGACGGATGCGTGCACGTGGGCCACCTGTCGCCCCCAGGCACTCGCTCGCAGCGCGTACTCTCACGCGATGTTCCTCATGCTCCGTCCGCCGTTCCTCGCGCTGCTCGCCGCGGCCTCGCTTTCATTCGTCGCCTGCCAGTCGGTTCAGGGGCCGAAGCCGGGCGCCACGGCGTCCGTCGCTGCCCCCGAAGTCCGCCGCATCACCCCGCCGAAGCTGGACGGCGCGCACCTTGGCGAGCGCGTTCTGTGCTACCGGCCCATGCGCCATGGCTCACCCAACATGAGCGTGGAGCAGGTTGGTGCGCAGACGATCGCGCACGACTACGGTCACGGCGGCAGTGGATGGACTCTTGCGCCTGGTTCCGCGAAACATGTGGTGGACATGGCCGAGAAGTCGCCGCAGTGCGCGGGGCGCGCCAAGTCGCAGCCGGTGGTCGTGGTGGGCGCGGGCGTGATCGGCCTGTTCACCGCGTACGAGCTGGTGCAGCGCGGCTACACCGACGTCACCGTGGTCGCCGATCGCTTCGACGGCCTCACCTCGCACAACGCCGGCGGACTGCTTGCGCCGGTGTCGATGGACAACGCCCCGGACATGCAGGCGCTGATCGACCGCATCGGTGTGGACGCCTATCGCTTCTATGCGCAGGTCGCACAGGGCAAGCACCCGGAATTCCGCGGCGGGGCGGTGATCGTGCCCGCGTACTTCGAGCGGCGCGCGGACTCCGGCCTGGAGCCGTACGTGGGCGTGGTCATGCAGCCCGCGAGGGACGTGGTGCTTGACTTCGGCAACGGCACGAAGCGGAACATGGTGGCCTACGACGACGGCATCTTCATGGATACCGCGGTCATGATGAAGGAGCTGCGCGAGTGGCTCGGCAAGCGCGCAAAGTTCGAGCAGCGCAAGGTGGAGCGTTTCAGTGACCTGAAGCAGACGCTCGTGTTCGACTGTGCGGGCCTTGGTTCCGGCAAGTTGAACGGCGACGCGGGCGTGGTGCCGGTGCAGGGGCACCTGGTCATGCTGAAGGACCAGAGGCCCGCGGACCTGCAGCACATGATCCTGGTCTACTTCGACGAGGGGAAGACGGAGAGTGGGCAGAAGGTGAAGCGCTCGTTCTACATCTTCCCGAAGCACCTTCTCGGCACGGGCGCGAACGACGTGGGCGTGGTGGGCGGCACCTTCATCGAGGGCGCCACGCCCGAGACGCCGAACGCGAAGGAGTTCGACATCATGATCGAGGGAGCGAAGCGGTTCTATGGCATGTGACGCGAGGATGCTGCGGGCTCTCGCGGCGGCTTGTGTCACAAATGTGTCCGCGGTTCCTCGGTAAGTTGCCGGTCCGCCCCTGGGATTCCAGGGGTCGGTCTCGAGCCCTTCCGGTGGGCGACATTCCGTGTGGATCGAATCCCGTTCCGCGCCCGAAAGGCGGCCCGCGAGCAGCCGAGCTGCCCGTGCGCCGCCTTTCGGCTTCATTCACTGCATTCTCTTGCTCCCGTCGAGAGGCCTCCGCGCTCCGTCCTGCCCCGCACGCGTGGCGTCATGTCGGTGAGAATCGAAAGTCAAGCTTTGCGATTCAACGTGATGCCTTGCGGACATCCTTTCCCCCCAAGGGAAGAGGTCTGCGAGGAGATCTTCAAGGATCGATGGATGTGAATGATACCCGCCATGGAAAGCATCATGCGCCCAGGTTCGTGACACATTCGGGACATTCGGTCGTCGCGAGAACTCGGGGCGGCGGCGGCGGCATGGGCCACGCGGAAGATCCAATGCCGTCACGCTGTGCGCATGAGCGCTCCTGAACACGCCCGTTTCTCGCCGTCCTCCCGTGAAATCGCCTCCGCGATCGCTGCCAGCCTGGTGGCGATCACCGTGATCGTGCTTGGCTGCCGCTGGCTCTGGGAGTCCGTCGGCCTGGGCGTGTTCGTGGTGCTGGCCATCGCGGTGCCATGCAGCATGCCGGCGATGGTGGCGGCACTCGAGGACGAACTGGGGTGGAAAAAAGGCAGGTAGTCGGCCGGCGGCGCCGAGGGGGCCTCGATTGCACCTGCAACGAAAAAGGCCCGCGCACGGGGCGCGGGCCTTTGAAAGTGCCGAAGGGCGGACTCGAACCGCCAACCTGAGCGTTATGAATGCTCCGCTCTAAACCGGTTGAGCTACTTCGGCGAGAGGGAAGATTCTAGCGCGAATGCCCGGGGGCATGCCACCCTTGAACAGGCGGCCAGTTCAGGCCGTGGCGCAGGCCGCCGGCGCATGCAGCCAGCGGGCGATCGCGGGGTCGCGCGCCGCATCGGGATGCTTGCGCGCGATGGCCGCCGCGACGAGCCCCATGAACAGCGGCTGCGGGTGCAGCGGACGGCTGGTGAGTTCCGGGTGGAACTGCGCCGCGATGAAGCAGGGGTGGTCGCTTGCGGCCAGTTCCAGCACCTGCATGATCGGTTGCGTGGGGTGCTTGCCGCTGAAGTGCAGGCCCGCGCCCTGCAGTCGGTCGATGAACGCGGGCTCCACCTCGTAGCGGTGGCGGAAACGCTCACGCACCTTGGTGGCGCCGTAGAGCTGCGCGGCGAAGGTCTCGGGCTCGAGCGCCACATCCTGACCACCCAGCCGCATGGTGCCTCCCACGATGCCCTCGAGCTTCTTCTGCTCGGGCAGTTCGCTGATCACCGCGTTGGGGGTGGCGGGATCGAACTCGGTGCTGTTGGCGTCGGCCAGGCCCAGCACGTTGCGGGCGTACTCGATCACCGCCATCTGGAAGCCCAGGCAGATGCCGAGGAACGGCAGCTTGGTGGTGCGCGCGTGCTCGACGCAGCGGATCTTGCCCTCGACGCCGCGCTGGCCGAAGCCGCCCGGCACGATGATGCCATCCATGTCGCGCAGCGTTTCGCGCACCTTGGCGGCGCTGTCGAGCGCGCTGGTGTCGAGCCAGTGCAGCTCGATCGCGGCATTCAGGTGGATGCCGCAGTGCTCGATGGCCTTGTCGATGCTCGCGTAGGCGTCGCGCAGGCTGGCGTACTTGCCCATCACGCCGATCTTCACCTTGCGGCTTCGCGGGCTGGCCAGCCTGGCGCTGAAGTCGTTCCAGCCGCGGCGAGCCACGTCCTCGCGGGTCACGTCGACGCGGTCGTGCAGGTTCAGGATCGAGAGGATCTCGCGATCGAGGCCGCTGGTGCGCATCGCGTCGGGGATGACGTAGATGCTCTCGCGATCGTGCATGCTGAAGATGCGCTTCATGGGCACGTTGCTGAACATGCCGATCTTCTGCATCACCTTCTCGTTCACCGGGTTCGTGGCGCGGCAGGCGATCACGTGCGGCTGCACGCCGCTCTCCATGAGCCGCTTGATGCCCAGCTGCGCGGCCTTGGACTTCTGTTCGCCCAGCGTGGCGGGCTCCAGGATGTAGGTGAGCGCCACGAAGCAGGTGCTGTCGGGGCCTTCCTCGAAGGCCAGCTCGCGCAGCGCCTCGATGTAGAAGCCGTTCTCGTAGTCGCCCGCGGTGCCGCCAACCTCCACGAACACCACGTCTGCCTGCGTGCCGCCGGGGCCGCCGGTCATGGCGAGCTGGCGGATCTTCAGCTTCACGGTGCCGGTGACGTGCGGGATCATCTGCACGTCGCGTCCAAGGAATCCGCCGCGGCGCTCGCGATCGAGGATCTCGCTGTAGATCTGCCCTGCGGTGATGAAGTTCTTGCGCGAGAGGTCCTGGTTCAGGATGCGCTCGTAGGTGCCGAGATCCATGTCGGTCTCAAGGCCGTCGGAGAGCACGAACACCTCGCCGTGGCGGAACGGATTCAGCGTGCCGCTGTCCACGTTCAGGTAGCCCTCCATCTTGATCGGGGCGACCGCGAGTCCCTTGTCCTGGAGCAGCTTCGCCAGGCTGGAACTGAAGATTCCCTTGCCCAGACCGCTCATGACGGTGCCGATCACCACCACGTACTTCGTGCGGCCCCTCTGATAGCCGGGAGGCGCGGGGCTGAACCACTCGCGCTGTTCGTCGCTGGCCGAAAACTGGGCAAGAAACCCGTTCTCGGCGGAGTCGGGGGAGGTTTGGCTTCCTTTGGAGGGCACGCTTGATCGTACCAAGGGGGGGTTGGGGTTCAAGTTCCGACGGGATGACTTTCAAAGATCGCGAAGCCGGGTGCCGGTGGGCCTGTACGAATGCGGAACTTCCCGCGAGGATGCCACCCATGCGAAGCCTGACCGCCGCGTTCCTGACCTGTCTGGCCACCTTGTCGGCCGTGGGTGCAACCCACGAGGAGGACTACGGCTGCGGCTGTCTGGCGCATCGGCTGGAGTCGTTCCAGCCGGCGCGACGCACCGATCGCCCGGGCCGTTGGGTCGAGCCGGGCAAGGGCAAGTTCGACGCGGCGACCGGAGCGGACTTCCGGCACTGGCCACCGGATCGCCTGGTCGACTACCTGAAGATCAGGGTGGAACTGAAGGTGGCGGATTTGGCGGTGCGAAAGGCCGAAGGCGTGGCCACGCTCACGGTGCGACCGATCGCTGGGCCGGTCGAGTCGCTCTCGTTGAACGCGGAGCAGTTGAAGTGCTCGAAGGTCACCGTGGGGGGCAGGGAGGTCGAGCACTCGACCGACGGCCATGTGCTGGGGCTGCGCTTCGAGCCGCCGCTTCCGATGGGCGTCGACAGCGACATCCGCGTGGAGTACGCGGTCGAGGATCCGCAGATGGGCCTGACCTTCGCGCCGGCCTATCCCGATCGGCCGGGCTATCCCGCCGAGATGCACACGCAGGGCCAGAGCGAGTTCAACCGTGGCTGGTTCCCATGCCATGACTTTCCGAACGAGCGCCAGAGCACCGAGCTGGTGGTGGACGTGCCCGAGGGCGTGATGGTGAGCGGCAACGGGCGACTGGTGAGCAAGAAGACCGAGGGTGGCCGCACGGTTTGG
>JBIIOC010000182.1:0-2676 GCA_044337135.1 Phycisphaerales bacterium
AGGTGCTGCTGGGCGTTGGTGGCGTGCTGGCGCTGAAGGCCATGGGCATCAAGGCGACGGTCTTCCACCTGAACGAGGGTCATGCGGCCTTCGCCAGCGTGGCGCGCCTCGCGCAGCTGCGCCGCAAGGGTTCCTCGCTGGAGGACGCCCTGCAGGCGATCCGCCGCAGCACGGTCTTCACCACGCACACGCCGGTTCCAGCGGGCCACGATCGCTACGAGGCCGGCATGGTGGCCGAAGCGCTGGAGTCATGCTGGCGCGAAGCGGGCCTTGCCCGCAGCGCCTTCCTGGAGATGGGATCGGAGCGCCCGAACGACCCCAAGGCGCCGTTCTGCATGACCGTGCTGGCGCTTCGCACGGCGGAGCACGTCAACGGCGTGGCCGCGCTGCATGGCCGCGTGAGCCGCGAGATGTGGCAGCAGGTCTACGGCGTTTCGGATCCGGCACTCGTGCCGATCGGCCACGTCACCAACGGCATCCACGCGCGTACCTGGCTTGCGCCCGAGGCCGAGGCATTCTGGAAGCGATCGATCGGGCTTGACCTGGAGCATGTCGAGCGAGGCGTGGATCCCTGGGCGACCGCCGAGAAGGCCGACCCGGCGGAGTTCTGGGCCCTGCGCGGAGCCCTGCGCACCCGCCTGGTCCAGTTCATCCGCGAACGCCTGACGCGCCAGGCTCGACGTCGGGGCGAGGCGCCCGAGATGGTGCTTCGCGCCAGCGAGGCCTTCGATCCCGGGGCGCTCACGATCGGCTTTGCGCGCCGCTTCGCCACCTACAAGCGCGCGCCGCTGATCTTCCGTGACGCCAAGAGACTGCACAAGATCCTGTCGGCGGAGGGCCGGCCGGTGCAGCTGGTGTTCGCCGGCAAGGCTCACCCGCGCGACCGCGATGGACAGGCCTACGCGGCCGAGGTGCATCGCTGGGCGCGCGAGAATGGCTTCGAGGGCCGGGTCGCCCTGATCGAGGAATACGACATGCACGTGGGCCGCATGCTGGTGAGCGGCTGCGACGTGTGGCTGAACAACCCGCTGCGCCCGCACGAGGCCAGCGGCACGAGCGGCATGAAGCCCCCGATGCATGGCGGCATCAACCTGAGCATCCTCGACGGCTGGTGGCCCGAGTCCCATGACGGCACGAACGGCTGGGCGATCGGCGATGGCGGCGAGGGCACCGACCGCGAGAAGCAGGACGCCATCGACGCCGAGAGCCTGTACGAGCTCCTGGAGCGCGAGGTGGTGCCAGCGTTCTACGATCGCGGCCGCGACGGGCTGCCGGCCAAGTGGATCCACCGCGCGCTGCGCAGCGTGGCCACCGTGCCGGGGCGCTTCAACACCCACCGCATGGTCGCGGAATACCTCGAGAAGAGCTACCTGCCAGCCAACGGCTGACCGCGCGTATCACTCGCAGGTCCAGCCGAAGTCCAGCAGCAGCCACGCCACGTCGCCACTGTTGACCATGCCGTCACCGTCAAGGTCGGACGGGCCACCCACGGTGCCCATGTCCAGCAGCAGCAGGCCCACGTCGCCGCCATCGACCACGCAGTTGCCGTCCAGGTCGGCGGGGTTGGCGGGCACAGGATCGCCCTGGGAGTAGACGACCACGGCGTAGGCCCCGACCCGGAACACGCCGCTCTGCGCCATGCCGTCCCAGGCCGGGCCGTTCGCGTCCACATCGGGCGCGGGCGTGTTGGAATAGTCGCTCGCGTAGACCGTGGAGTCGCTGTTGAAGCGGCACTTCCACGTTCCCGAGCGGGGCAGGCCGATCCGGTAGTTGTTCACGGGCCAGCCGCTGAAGTTCGCAAGCACGATCACGTCATCGCGCTCGCCACCATCCTTCCAGCGGTGCCAGGCGATCTGCTTGTTCGTGTTGTTCAGGTGGTGAACGTTCGTGTTCGCGCCCGTCAGGCCCGCGGTCAGCCCGCCCGTGTTCCGGCGCAGCGCGATCAGGTCCTTGTACATCTGGCGCGTGCCGGCCTGGCTGGTCGCCTTGCTCCAGTCCAGCGGATCCTCGTCGTCCCAGCCGCCATCCTCGAGCATCTCCTGGCCCATGAAGATCATGGGAATGCCCGGGCTCGTGAAGGTGACCGCCGCGGCCAGCGTGCTGCGCTTGCGTGCCTGCAGGCCAGCCGGGGCCGCGGCGCTGATGGCGCTTGGGAGCCGAAGCTTGCCGTTGCCCGTGGCCACCTCGTCGTGGCTCTCGGTGTAGATCACGCGCTGCATGGCGCTGCCGTTGTAGGCATGCGAGACGGCGTCCCGCACGGTGTTCATGTCCCGGCCGGCGTCGCTCGTGGCCGTGACCACGCCGCGGATCGAGTGCACGAACCAGTCCCACTGGCTGTCGAACCCCGCGCCGCCGCTGGCCGTGGGCCGCGTGACCCAGTCGCTGTCGTCGAAGTCCTCGGCGATGATCAGCTTGTCCGGGAAGCGCGCGTTCACGTCGTTGTTCGTCGCCTGCAGCAGGCTCCAGCCGCTCGGGATGTCGGTGCCGCCGGAGTCGGTCTTGCGGATGAACTTCGTCGCGTCCCAGCGCAGTCCGTCCATGCGGTACTCGTCGAGCCACTGCAGGGCGTTGTCACGGATGTAGGCCTGCACCTCGGTGCGCGTGTAGTCGGGTCGCGGACCCCACGGCGTGTTCGCGCGCAGCGTGTCCTGGAAGAAGTAGATGCCGCCGCCGCCA
>JBIIOC010000183.1:0-2639 GCA_044337135.1 Phycisphaerales bacterium
GTTGCGCAGCTTCACGCTGACGACCGCGGTCAGGCCCTCGCGAAGGTCGTCGCCCGTGGGCACGAAGTCCTTCTCCTTGAAGAGGCCCATGCGCTTGCCGTAGCCGTTGATCGCGGTGGTGAGCGCCTTGCGGAAGGCCGTGACATGCGTGCCGCCGTCGCGGTTGGGAATGTTGTTGCCGAAGGCGAGCAGGTTCTCCGCCATCGAGTCGGTGTACTGCAGCGCGAGGTCGCAGCGCATGCCGCTCTCCGCATCCTCCCGGCGGATGCTGATCACCGGGCTGCTCGTCGCCTTCGCGGCGTTCAGGTGCTTCACGTAGCCGGCCAGGCCAGTCTCGTCGAAGAAGGTCTCCTCGCGCATCTTGCCGGTCGCGTCCACGCGCTCGTCGACCAGGCGGATCTTCACGCCCGGGTTCAGGTAGGCGAGCTCGCGCAGGCGGTGCTGCAGGATCTCGTAGCGCAGGTGCGTGTCGGGAAAGATGTCCGGATCGGGCCGGAAGCTGATCTTGGTGCCGTTTCCGCTGCCGGGCCGCTCGCCGGCCTTGTGCAGGGGCTCGGTCACCGCGCCGCGCTCGAAGCCGATCCGGTGCAGCGTGCCGTCCTTCAGCACCTCGACCTCGGTCCATTCGCTGAGCGCGTTCACGCACTTCACGCCCACGCCGTGCAGGCCGCCCGAGACCTTGTACGCGCCGCTGTCGAACTTGCCGCCGGCGTGCACCTCGGTCAGGATCACCTCGACCGCGGGGCGGCCGTTGATCGCCGGGTTCTCGTGCTTCATCGGGTCCACGGGCATGCCGCGACCGTCGTCGCTCACCGTGCAGCTGCCGTCCACGCCAAGCACCACGGTCACCGCGGTGGCGAAGCCGGCCATGCACTCGTCGATCGCGTTGTCCACGCACTCGTACACCAGATGGTGCAGGCCCTCCAGGCCCGTGCCACCCACGTACATGCCGGGGCGCTTGCGGATGGCCTCGAGGCCCTCCAGGACCTGGATGCTCTCGGACGTGTACTGCGGCTCGCCGGCGCCTGATTCGGCGTCGCTCTTGGCTTTCTTCGTCATGCTGGACACGGGTTTGTGGGCTCTCGGAGGGGTCGCTCGGGATCCCCGTGGGTGGTTCCTGCGCGGCCTTGAAACGGGCGCCGTGCGGGAGAGCCGCATTCTAGGAGAAATCCCCGAAAATTGCCGGCCGAAAGGCCATTTCTCTGCCCGGAATTCACGCTTGTTTTCAGGCCGTTTCGGGACGCTTCGCGCACACGCGGCGCGACGGTCTCCGTAAAGTGTGAAGTCGGCCCGAACGGCGGTCCGATGCCATGGGTCCACAACAAGGTCTTCCCGGCGATGTCCGAAACCAATCACCCCGAGTCGAGCGCGCTCGATGCCGCCCTGCGCAGCGTCGCGTCGCTCTCCAGGCGAGGGTTTCTGGCGCTTGGAACGCTGCTCGCCGTGGGCTGCGCCAGTTCGAACACCAGCAAGACGAAGCTTCCGGATCCGATCTGGCCACAGGCGGCCCGCAAGCCCGAGGTGTGCCCCACGCCGATTCCCGCCAAGAAGGCCAAGGTCTTCCCGACCACATTGGACCGGGACCTGTGGTGCAAGGGGGCGTGCGTGCCCGCGCTCATGAATCCCATGACCACGCCGCGGTACATCACCGTGCACCATGACGGCATGGACGCCTTCCTGGCGACCAACCAGGCCGGATCGGCCGAGCGCATCGAGACCATCCGCACGGGTCACCGGTCCAAGGGCTGGGGCGACATCGGCTACCACTTCATCATCGACCGCAACGGTCGCGTGTGGGAAGGCCGCGACATGCGCTGGCAGGGGGCGCACGTGAAGAACTGCAACGAGGGCAACATCGGAGTGATGTGCCTGGGCAACTTCGAGCTGCAGAGCCCCAGCGAGAAGCAGCTCGATGCCCTGGAGAACCTGCTGGCGCGTCTGCGTGCCGAGTACAGGATCAGCCGCTCATGCGTGCGCACGCACAGGGAGTGGCCTGGCGCCAAGACGGCCTGTCCGGGCCGCAACCTGCAGCGCGAGATGGTCGACATCCGCGCGCGTCTGGCCTGATTCAATCCTTCGGTTGGCCGGGCTCCTGAGGCGGCAGCTGCCGCGCGGCGGCCTCGCGGTTGGCGCGCGCGCGTCGCTCGTCGGCCTGCAGGCGCTTCTGGAACTCGGGGTCGGCCTCTTCCTGGCGCGCGAGCAGGCGCCAAAGCACCCACGCCAGGATTCCCATCGCGAGAAAGGAGAGGACGGCCTTCATGCCGAGCGCATGCTACGCACGCGGCGCGTCAATCACGCCGGCACGCGCGGCCCGGTCGAGGCGCGTCACGAGGCGGTCGGCGTTCGAAGCGACTCGAGTTCCTGCCAGCGCGCGTAGAGGCGCGCGACTTCGGCCTGCGCACGACCGAGCGCCTCGCACGCGGCGGCCATCTTCACGTGGTCGGCGGCGGTGGCCGGATCCGCGACCTTCGCCTCGGCCTTCATCTGCGCCTGCTCGGCCGCCTCGATCGCGGCCTCCATGCCGTCGAGCTCACGCTGCTCCTTGAAGCCCAGTCGCTTGCGCGCGGGGGCGGCGGGTTTCGGCTCGGCAGGTTTCGCCTTCGCGGGACTCGCTGCGCGTTCGCGTTCCTGGGCGCCGC
>JBIIOC010000019.1:0-31180 GCA_044337135.1 Phycisphaerales bacterium
GCGCCACTTCCCATCGCTCGGCGAACGCGCGCGTCGGAGCGACCCTGGTGCCAGCCACCGCCTGCAGCACTGGCCGCGGCTTCAGGTCGAAGAAGCACGGCGCCTGCCGCCACGCGTTCGCGTGCGCACGCCCCATGAAGCCGGTGCCGACCAGGCCGACACCAAGCGACTTTCCGCGCGCGCCATCTGCCTTCCGTGCCATGACTGCTCCCATGTGGTTCCGCGTGCCGCGCGCAGCGCCGATGCGCCGATGCGCCGCGGCGCGACCGATCACGACGCTTTCCGTATGCTAACGCCCTCATTCAGGAGACCCCGCATGCACGAAGCCACCGACGCTCGCCTGGACCGCCTTGAACTCGAGGTTCGCACGCTCCGACGCAGTCACGCACGCTGGCGACGCGCCACGATGGTGGCCTGCGGTGCGGCGGTGCTCGGCACGCTGCTGGGCTTCGCGGCCGACGAGGTGGCCGAGGTCCTGCGTGCACGTCGAATCGAGCTGGTCGGCGCCGACGGCAAGGTCGCGGCGCTGCTGACCGCTGGCGATCACGGCGGACAACTCGACATCTGGGCCGCCGGCGGCGCGAACGTCGCGCGCCTGGCCGCCTCGGAATCGGGCGGCGACATGTCGCTGTGGAACACCGCAGGCAAGCCGGTCGCGGGCCTGTTCGCGAACTCCGGCGGCGGACGCGTGGAGGTCTCGCGCGGCGACGGTGAACTCGCCGCGTACTTCGAGGCCACGCCCGAGGGCAGCGACCTCGCGATGAGTCGTGCCGGCAGCGAGAACGCGGCCTCCCGCTTTCGCGTGACCAAGGACCGCTCCGAGGCGCTGCTCGCGCACGCCGAGGAACACGCGGTGCTGCTGTTTGGCGCCACGCGCAAGGGCGCGGCGGTCACGGTGCTGGGCGATGGCGATCGGGAGATCGCCTATCTGGGTGGGGACCAGTCGAAGGCGGGCCTCATGCGCCTGTCGAACGCGACCGGCGCGAGCATGGTCGAGGCGGGCGCTGGCGACCACGGTGGCGAACTCTTCGCGCGCAACAACACCGGCCAGGGTGGCGCCGTGCTCGGCAACTCGGACAAGGGCGGCTTCATGGAAGTCCGCAACGGCGACGGCAAGGGCGCGGCAAGCCTGAGCGTGCAGGACAACAACGGCGGTCGCGTGGCGGCGTACACCGCGACGGGCCAGATCGCGGCCTTCATGGATCAGGGCAAGGAGGAGAGCGGCACGGTGCAGGTCTACGCGGGCCCGAACCGCGTGGCCGCGCTGGGCGGCAGCGCCACCGGTGGCCTTCTGAACCTGTTCAACCTGAAGGGCAAGGCCGTGTTCGTGGCGGGATCCGCCGCCGATGGCACGGGTGGACTTTTCAGCATCCGCACGGGCGAAGGCACGCAGGTCGTGCGCGCAAGCGCGGAGCCCGAGCCCGAGATCGCGGTGTATTCCGACGACGGCAAGCAGAAGCGCGTGATCAGCGCCCCGGCGAAGCAGTGAGCGAACGGCTCAGACGACCGGCGTGAAGCTGGCGCCCGACTGCACGTAGAAGTTCACCATGTCGCCCGCCGCGAACTCGGTGGCCTGCTGGCCATCGAATGGCTCGACCCACATGGGAACCACCACGTCGACCAGCAGCCGGTTGGCCCCCGCGTCGACGCCGCGCACCACGCCCTGCACGATGCGGGGCTGACCCATCATCGGCTCGATGAACGCGCCGCCGGCCTCGGCCTTGTGCATGCGGAGCGCCTTCACGCGCACCACGCCCTTCACGCGCTTGCCCGGATGCACGGCCGTCGGACCCGCCTGCGTGAAGCGCAGCCGATAGTCGGTGCCTGGCAACGAGATCGTGATCTCGCTTCCATTGGCGCTCTCGAGCGTGCCGCGAATCACGTCGCTGTCGGTCGTCTGCATGGGGAGAAATGGTACCCGCTGCGCAGCGCTAGCATGTCGCCCCTCATGAAGAAGTCCATGCTCCGCGCGTCCGTGATCCTTGCCGCCCTCTCGATCGCCCTTGGCAGCGCCGCCGCGCGCCAGGACGCTGCACCGGACAAGCCCGAGGCGGCCGCGAAGGCCTCTGGCCCATCCATGAAGGATCTGTCATCGACGATGGCGAAGTTCGCCTTCATGGAGGGCCGCTGGACGCAGCAGCAGCCCAACGGCGCCGTGATCGAGGAGCACTGGATGGCTCCTCGCGGCAACAGCATGGTGGGAACGTTCCGCCGCACGCTTGGCAACGGCGTGACCCCCTTCTACGAGGTCACCCAGATCATGGCCGAGAAGGACATGGTGATCCTGCGCCAGATCCATGTGCACGGCAACTTCGAGCCCGATCCAAAGCGCACCGACCTGATGCGCCTGCGCCTGCAGAGCGTCGATGACAAGTCCGCCACCTTCGTGCCTGTCGATCCGCCGCTGAAGGCGAACGCCGACAACATGGGCTACATGCGCTACGAACTCCGAGATCCAGACACGCTCGTGGTCACGATGACGGCGACTCCACCAAAGGACCCTTCGAAGACACCCCAAGCGCCACTCGTGTTCGTTATGAAGCGGATGCCCTAAATCGACCTAATACCCGCTTGCCGCTGGGACCCGATATCCGCTAGGGATTCATCTTGACCTGAAGCGACTTTTCTGTCCCCACACGGAGAAGATCCACTTTCACGCTTGTTCCTCGGATTACCCCCAGTTGATCGACGTAGGTAGCGGGGTCAACACTAAGCATTTGCCCGTTGAAACTTCGAATGAGGTCGCCAGGCAAAATTCCGGCGGCCGCCGCTGGAGAGCCGCGTACAACGACTCGCACAATCAGTCCCTCAGAAGCACCAGCGCGCGCCTGCTCTTCCGGGGATGGGCGATCGAGCCAAGCCCCAAATACCGGCGGAGAAGCTGCTTTGCCCAAGAAAGCGGCATCGACTTGATAGCGGTGAACGGTGATCGGCATGTAGGTGGTCTGAGTCCCAAAGGAAGTGGCTGATCCACTCCATGACCCGTATCCGCCGCTCCCGTACGTCGTGCCTGATCCGTAGGTTGTAGTCGTGGTTGGAGTCGTGATAGGCATAGCGCCCGTGCTCGAATTGCGATAACTATAGTTCCACAGCACTTTGGTCGCCCCAACTTTCGCGGCCTGCTCCTTCGCATCTGAGGCTGATCCGACATCAGCACCAATCCAGCTTGACGTGCCGATCATGAGCCATCCATCCTCGAAGTGCTGGTAGAGGGCCTGCCTGATGTCAGCGCACATTTCAACCTCGACGCTCAAACCGCTCGGCAACATTGAAACGCGGACTGACTTCTGGTTCATCTCAAGTGCCGTCGTGCCCGAATAAAATTGGGCGAACGGATTACCACAACCGATAGCGAATAGAATGGCAAAGGACACAACCCAAATTGACGCACCACGACCGCGTTGCGCGAATTGATCTGAATCAAGAATGTCAAACATAAAGCTGCTCCTGCTTCATCGGGGGTCCTCGACAAGCACCCCAGAGACTGCATTAGAACCGAACCCGGTGACACGCCAAGCCGTACCGTAGCAGCGCCGGCCAGCCGTCACAACATCTGCCCTGAGCGGCGCGCGTCAGCCCATCGCCAGGAAGTTCGCCAGCAGCGCCGGCCCCGCATCGGTCATGAAGCTCTCGGGGTGGAACTGGACCCCCTCGAGTGGCCTGGCGCCCGGCGGCGCCTTCCAGCGCAGGCCCATGATCACGCCGTCCTCGGTGCGCGCGCTGACCTCGAAGGAGGGATTCACCGTGGATGGGTCGACCACGAGCGAGTGGTAGCGCATCGCGGTGAATGGATTCGGCAGCCCCGCGTACACCCCCTTGCCATCATGGCGAACCGCGCTGGTCTTGCCGTGCATCGGGGTCGCCGCTCGGCACACGGTCATGCCATGCTGGTCGCCGATCGTCTGATGGCCAAGGCACACGCCCAGGATCGGGATCCGCCCTCGAAAGTGCGCGATCATGCGCGCGCTCACGCCGGCTTCCTTCGGGGTGCATGGTCCCGGCGAGATGACCAGGTGCGTGGGCTTCAGCGCCTCCGCCGCGGCCTCGTCGATCGCGTCGTTGCGCACCACCTCCACACGAAGGCCCGGACGCACCTCCTGCATTCGGTGCACCAGGTTCCACGTGAAGGAGTCGTAGTTGTCGATCAGCAGCACCACGGCGGCGTGATGCTAGCGCGCCTGCCTCAGGCTGCCTCGCGCGTGCCCGCCACGCCGTCGCGGGTGACGATGAACAGCGCGTCGGTGATCGGATAGGGCAGCCGCTTGAAGTCGCGCATCACGCGCTGCTGCACCTTGTCCACGAAGTCGGGCGGGTCGCAGCTGATCGCCACGAACATGTCGCGCGCCGGCGTGGCCACGTAGAAGTCTCCCTTCATCTGCGGCGCCAGCGTGCGGTGCAGGGTGTCGAGCAGCAGGCGCGCCGCGTCGTAGCCGTCGAGCACGCTCATGATGGCCGCGCGGCCGCCGGTCTCGCTCTCGACCAGCTTGACCTTCAGGTCGGGCTGGTAGCGCGCCAGGTTCTCGCGTGACAGGATCTCGAGATCCTCGGGCTGGACACCCCAGCGGACCATCTGCTCCACGGTCACGCTCACGGTGACCTCGGGCATGTCGACCACGAACACGATGACCGTGTCGTTGACGAACGGAATGTGCGCCACCTGCTCCCGGTCCAGCTGGGCGAAGATCGAGACGGGCTGGATGCGGGGCATGATGCGCGATCGCACCAGCGCGAAGGGCATCGCGGCATTGCCCAGCGCGTCACCCTCCATCAGCTTCTCGAAGTAGTGCTGCACGATGGCCTCGCCCCGCGAGGGATCGCGGCTGGCGAGTCGCCACAGGTTGTCCAGGCTCAGGTGGCGGCCCTCGACGATCAGGTCCATCGGGCCGGCGACCTCGATCGCCCGATCTGGCCAGTGCGTGCGGAACACGCGCTCGGCGTAGGTGGAGAATGCCTCGGGACCCTTCGGGAATGCGTCGCTCATGCCCTGCCTCCTTGCCACTCCATACGAGGGTGGCCGTCTGGTGCTAACTTCAGTTCCGGAAAGCGACGTCCCAAGCGGTTCTCATCCGAAATTCAGGGTTTTCACCCCTCCCCCATGCCCCAGGCCGCCCGAATCCTCGAGTCCTTCTTCGGCAATCCGCGCCAGCGCCTCCTGCTGATCGCCGGTCCGTGCGTGCTGGAATCCGACGAGATCAACCGCACGATCGGCGTGACCCTGCGCGACGCCTGCGCCGAGGCGGGGGTCGACTTCTGCTTCAAGGCGAGTTTCGACAAGGCGAATCGCTCGAGCGGCAAGAGCGTGCGCGGACCCGGCATCGAGGAGGGACTGGAGCGGCTGGCCGCGCTGCGTGCGGAACTGGCGTGTCCGGTGACTTCGGACGTGCACGAGCCCGGGCAGTGCGAGCCCGCCTCGAAGGTGCTCGACATGCTGCAGATCCCGGCGTTCCTGTGCCGGCAGACCGACCTGCTGGTGGCGGCTGCGGACACGGGCCGCCCGGTGAACGTGAAGAAGGGCCAGTTCATGAGCCCCCGCGAGATGCGCAACGCCGTCTCCAAGCTCGTCGACGGCGGATGCCGACATGTGATGGTGACCGAGCGAGGCACCACGTTCGGCTACCACCGCCTGGTGAACGACTTCATCGGCATCGGCGACATGCTCGACGACGGGCATCCCGTGTGCTTCGACGTGACCCACAGCACGCAGCTGCCGGGCGCCGAGGGCGAGCGAACCGGCGGCCGACCCGATCGTGGCCCCCTGCTCGCGCGGGCCGCCGTGGCCGCGGGCGTGCACGCGATCTTCCTGGAATGCCATCCCGAGCCGTCGAAGGCCTCGAGCGACGCCAGCACCATGCTGCCGCTGCAGCAGGTTCCCGCGATTCTTCGCACGCTGGTGTCGATCCGAGCCTCCATGCAGTCCTCGGGCGCGTGGCCAGTGCACTCGCATGGCGCGCATCACGGTCGACCTGCGGGGCACGCCTAGAATCGCCATCCGATGAAGTGCGATCACTGCGACAAGCCTGCGGTGGTTCATGAGGTGGTGATCAAGGGCGGGGTCACCAGCGAAGTGCACCTCTGCGCGGAACATGCGGCGCAGAAGGGCTATCAGGTGCCCACGGTGCCGGTCACGCAGTTGCTCGCGCAGTTCACCGGCCAGGCGCCGGTGATCGCCACGCCGCAGTCGCGAAAGCCGGCGGCTCCCACGCGATGCCCCGGCTGCGGACTTGGCTTCGCCGAGTTCCGCCAGACCGGCGTGCTTGGCTGCCCCGTCTGCTACGACGCGTTCATGCCGCAGATCGGCGCCGTGATCGAGCGAGCCCAGGCGGGCGCCGTGAGTCATGCGGGCCGAGCGCCCGCGCGGCTCGAGGGACTGGCCGACCGTGCCGCGATGCGATCGAAGCTGCTGCAGGAACTCGAGGCCGCGGTCAGCGCTGAGCAGTACGAGCGCGCGGCGAGCCTGCGCGACCGCCTGAAGAACCTGGGCGAGGAAACCTGATGCGACTGCGCGAGGAATCCTCGACGGTGCAGGTCGGGCCCGAGGCCGACGTCGTGGTGAGCTCTCGGATCCGGCTGGCCCGCAATCTCGCGGGCTTCCCCTTCGTGGGCCGCGCCAGCGATGCGCAGCGTCACGAGGTGCTGCAGATGGTCACGCGCGCGCCGCTCGGTCCGGGCTTTGGCGGCGGCCTGACCTGGGTGAACATGGCGCAGACCACGCCGCAGGAGCGCCAACTGCTCGTGGAGCGGCACCTGGTCTCGCGCCACTTCGCCGAAAGCGCCGTGCCCCGCACCGTGGGCGTGGACGCCGAGGAGACGCTCAGCGTGATGGTGAACGAGGAAGATCACCTGCGCATCCAGACCATCCTGCCGGGCGCGCGGTTGAACGACGCCTTCGAGCGCGCACGTACGTTCGATCAGGAACTCGAGGGCTCGATCGACTTCGCGTTCTCGCCCCGCTGGGGCTACCTGACCGCCTGCCCCACCAACGTGGGCTGTGGCGTGCGTGTGGGCGTGATGCTGCACCTGCCGGGCCTGCGCTACACCGGCGAGATGGAGCGCGTGAAGCGCGCCGCGAAGGACATGCATCTGGCGATGCGCGGCTTCTACGGCGAAGGCACCGAGGCCGTCGGAAACTTCTATCAGGTGAGCAACCAGCTCACGCTGGGCTTCAGCGAGGACGACCTGCTGCGCCGCTTCACCGAGGAGACCGTGCCGCAGCTGGTCGAATACGAGCGCACCGCCCGACGCATGCTCGCCGAGTCGAACCGGGCGCTGCTGGAGGACAAGGTGCATCGCGCCGCCGCCACGCTGCGTGCGGCGCGGCTGCTTGGTTCCGAGGAGGCCACGAAGCTGCTGGCGAACATCCGTCTGGGCATCTGCATGGAACTGATCCCGGACATCTCGCTTGAGCTGGTCCAGCGCCTGCTGCTGCAGGTGCAGCCCGCGCATCTGGCGCGCATCGACGCCACGGCGACCGACGACGACAAGGGCCGCATCGCGCGGGCCGCGCTGGTGCGGCGTGCGCTCCGGGCGTGAAGCCCCGAACCAGCCCCGGCGAGGGTCCTGGCGACCGAGCGGTGGGTGCCGATAACGACCTCCGACCCTCCGACGCGAATGTCAGCCCTGCGCAGGTGGCGCCGGCGGCATGAGAGCCGCGGCGATGCGGTCGGCGTCCGACGCGAACGCGAAATCCTTGTCGGTGATCCCGCCCGCGTCGTGGGTGGACAGCGTGAGCGAGACCTTGTTCCACCGCACCAGAATGTCCGGGTGATGCTGCACGCGCTCCGCGGCCGCGGCAACGTCGTTCACGAACTTCATGCTGGCGACGAAATCATGGAACTGGAAGGTGCGCTGGATGGATCCACCGCATTCCGCCCACTGGTCCAACTTTGCCAGGCGGTTGGTCACCTGGCGCGGCGTCAAGGCCTTCATGGAGGCACCAATCTACCCTGTGGCGCATGCGGGAAGGCGGCGGAATCACCCGGCTGGCTCCAAGCCCCACAGGTGCGCTTCACCTGGGGCACGCCTTCACCTTCCTGGTGAACTGGGCCCTGGCGCGACGGCTTGGGTGGCGCGTGCTGCTGCGTCTGGACGATCTTGACGCGCCCCGGGTCGCCTCGAGCTCGCACGACGCGATCGCGACACTGCGCTGGATGGGCCTCGACTGGGACGGCGAGCCGATCCTGCAGAGCGGCCGCATGAAGGCCTATCGCGCCGCCATGGAACGGCTCGCCCGGGCAGGCCTGGTGTTCCGAAGCCCACACAGCCGCAGCGAGGTGCGCGAGGCGGCGCTGGCGGCAGGCGCCCCGCAGGAGGGCGAGACGGCCTCGCGATTCCCGCGCGTGCTGCGGCCAGCGCCTGGGCCGGACTGGGGATTCTCCGAAGAGGACATCAACCATCGGATCGCGGTGCCAGCCGGGTCGGTCGACGTCCCGGATCAGCTTGCCGGGAACGTCTCGGTGAACGTGGAGCGAGAGCATGGCGACTTCATCGTCTGGACCAAGGCCGGCATTCCGAGCTACCAGCTCGCCTGCGCCGTGGACGACGCCGAACTGGGCGTGACGGACGTGGTGCGCGGCGCGGACCTGCTGCCGAGCGCCGCGCCACAGCAGCTGCTGCACAAGGCTCTCGGACATCCCTCTCCGACGTGGTGGCACGTGCCGCTGGTGCGCGACGCGACCGGGCGCCGTCTCGCCAAGCGGGATGGCGACGAGGGCCTGGATTCGCTTCGCGCTCGCGGCATGACGGCGGAGCGCGTGGCGGGCTGGGTCGCATGGTGCGTCGGCGCGCACGCGCTGGAGCCCCTCGATCCCAGCGCGCTTGCCCGCTTGCTCGATCCAGCGACCGCGGTTGGCGGATTGCGTGAACTCGCCGCGCAGGATGGCACTCGCGTGGACAGCTCGACCCTCGCCTGGCTGACGGGTGACGACGCCGCCGCCGATATGCTTCGACGCGATGCTCGAGGAGGCCCCACCCGCTGAAGCGACGCGCGGCCCGCGACTGCGCATCGTGGCCACGCCCTCGTGCATGGATGCCATGCGAGGCTTGCGGGATGCGCTGGCGCGCCCGCCGATCGGCTGGCAGAGCACCTGTCACGCGCTGCACGAGGTCCCTGCCGAAGTCGCCCCCGACGCCCTGCTGATCGCGCTGGATCCCCGCGACGACACGCGGGGCCTCACGAGCCTGCTCGACGCCTCCGACCGATGGGGCACGCCGCGACTGCTGCTTTCGTCGGAGCCTCGGCAGCGGCTGACGCCCGGCACGCTTCCACTGGAAACGCCTGCCGACCGCGTGGCCGCCGCGCTCTCCGGGATGCTGGCGCGACAGGGCGAGATCGACCGCCTTCGCACGCAGGCCCTCGGCGCGGAGCGCCTGGTGGGTGGACTCCGCGGCGACCTGGCGCGCGTGCACGACGAACTGCAGCTTGCCGCGCAGGTGCAGCGGGAATTCCTCCCGAAGACGCTTCCGGAGCTGCCGCGCGCGCATGCGGCGGCGATGTGGCGCTCCGCGAGCTGGGTGAGTGGCGACATCTACGACGTGCGCCGCATCGACGAGCACCACCTTGGACTGTTCATCGCCGACACGGTCGGACACGGCGTGCCCGCGGCGCTGATGACCATGGTGATCTCGCGCACGCTTGTCTCGAAGGAGGTCAGCGGATCGTCGTACCGGATCCTGCCCCCCGCCGAGGCGCTGGCGCGCGTGAACGAGGACCTGCTGAAACGGGAGAGCCGCTCCACGCGCTTCGCGACCGCCGTCTACGCGGTGATGGATCTGCGCACGCTTCGGGTGCGGCTGGCAAGCGCGGGCCATCCCGCCGCCGTGGTGCTGCGCGGCGATCGCGCCCTCGAGGTGCTGCATGCCGCGGGTGGCGTGCTTGGGGTGTTCGAGGAGGAATCCTGGGACGAGATCGAGGTGGATCTGTCGCCCGGCGATCGTCTGCTGCTGCACTCGGACGGACTCGAAGCCGCGGTGCCCGAGGACCCGGCGGCGCGTCGCGGCACCGGGATCGACCAGCATCTGGCGTGGTATCGCGCCATGCTTCCGGTCGCGGAGCCCGCGGAGATCATCCGGAGGATCGGCGAGCGAATCGATCGCGCTCCGCCATCGCCCTCGACCCTCGATGACATCACGATGCTGGCGCTGCGCGCGCGCTAGCCCCGCCGCTCGAGCTGACGGCGCACCTCGGCGGCGATCATGCGGGCCATCACGTCGGGCTCGATGTTCACGCGCGAGCCTTCGAGCCGTTCGCGCAACGTGGTGCGTTCGAGCGTCTCGGGGATCAGCGCCACCTCGAACCAGCCAGGGCCGCACGCGGCGACCGTCAGGCTCACGCCGTCCACGGCCACGCTGCCGCGCTCCACGAGCATCGCCAGCACTTCGGCCGGCACCCCCACGCGCGTGCGCCACTCGCCACCGGCGCGCGAGACCGAGATCACGCTCGCCACGCACTCGACATGTCCCTGCACCAGGTGGCCACCAACCGGGGCGCCGAAGGCGAGCGATCGCTCCAGGTTCACTCGATCGCCGACCTTGAAATCGCCCAGGGTGGTGCGCGCGAGCGTCTGCGGGATCGCGTCGAAGGAAAGCAGTCCGTCATCCACCGAGACCAGCGTGAGGCAGCATCCGTTCACCGCGATGCTCTCGCCGTCGCGCGGGTGACGCGGCCAACCTGCGGCGTCGATCACGAGGCGCGCACCCGTCGGCGTGCCGTGCACGGCATGCACGCTGCCCTGCTGCTCGATCAGGCCCGTGAACATGGCTCACTCGCCTCCCGGAAGGGCGGCCGAGGCATTCACCGCGGATGTCGACCCCGCCTGCTCCACTTCGGCGCCCGGGTAGTAGCGCGCAAGGATCTGTCGGTAGCCGCGGCCGGACTTGCCCATCGTCTCCGCGCCGTACTGGCACATGCCGGCGCCATGGCCATGCCCGCGACCCTCGAAGACGACTTTGCCCCCCTCGATGCGCGGGGCGACGAAGCCGCTCTTCAGGGAGTCCTTCGAGCCGCTCGCGCCGGCGTTCACCGCATAGCGAAGGTCCTCCGAGTCCCAGACCACCTTGCGTCCGCGCGGATCGGTGATGCGGAACGAGACCGGTCTGCCCGCGGCGTTCTCCTCGGCGGCGGTGATCGACTTCACGCCCGAGATGCTTCCAAGATCCTTGCGGCCCTCGCGCGTCGCCCACGCATCGAGCCTCCGCGCAAGCTCGGTGGTCCCGAGCGTGACCTTCCAGCGCGCGGTCGGCGACTTCTCGCAGCAGCCGCGCGGGCGCGCGTCCTCGCGACCGTCCACCGTGAGTGGCGCGATGTCCATCCAGCTGCCCTCGCGGATCGCGTCGGTGGCCGACGCCGGCGCGCCGCCGCAGCAGCTGCTGTAGTACGCGGGCACCACGCGATCCTCGAACACCAGGTACTGGCCTGCCGTGTCCTGCACCGCGCGACGGCTCGTGGCATCGGCCGTGGCGCCGATCCATGCCTGGCTCGCCTGCCCCGCCACCACGTCGTAGTGACGGCGACCCTGCCACCACGCGTGCTCGCACAGCGCGTAGCTGCGCGCGGCCACGGCCTGCGCGCGATAGGCCTCGTCGCTCCAGCCCTTGTAGAGCTCCTTCGCCAGCACGCCGGGAAGGTAGGTCTCCATCGGCACGGCAAAGATCAGGTCCGCAGCGTCGCTTCCCTCGTCGGGGCGGCGCACCAGCGTGGCGTCTCCCGGCCAATCACCACCCTTCCACTGGATCTCGCGGTTCCAGCCCTTCATGGGCTCGATGCGAAGCGGCCCATCGGCCGCCACGGCAACACGCGATGCGGCATCGCCGGACTCCGTCACGGACCAGCCTTGCGCGGCGGGCCGGATCGACACCGGCGTTCGGAAGGTGCGACCAGCGGCCTCGCCATCGGGCTTGACGAAGAGCCAGCCCGACGGATGCGACAGCACGATGGGCTCGCTTCGAACCGTGGCCACGCGCACGCGGATCACGGGCTCGGCGTTCGGCAGCAGCGGACGCATCGCGGGCGGCTTGGGCCGCTCCGGCGCCCTCGACGCCTGCACCGTGGCCGCAGGCGCCGCGGGCGAGGACGCTCGCGCGCTCTCGAGCGGGCTTGGCGGCAGCGACGGCGTTCGGGAGGAACCCGATCCCTGACAGCCCGAGGGCAGCAGCACCACGCTCCAGGCGACGGCAGCCGTTCCCAGCGCGGCAAGAAGCCAGCGGTGGTACGAGGCGGGAATGCGCCACCCGTTGTCGCCCATGCGACGGGCTCCTCTGCCGCGTCCGCGGCGGGAAGGGTCAGTCGAGCTGGCGCAGGGTCAGGCCGTTGGCCGCCAGGATCTGCCGCAGCTCGTCAAGGCTGGTCTGTCCGAAGTTCTTCACGCCCATCAGCTCGGCCTCGGTGCGCGCGGCCAGGTCGCCGATGGTGTGGATGCCGAGCAGCTGGATCGCCTTGCGGGCGCGCACGGACAGCTCGAACTGCGCCAGCGACTTGTTCAGGATCTCCTCGCCGACGGTGTCCTTCAGCTTCTCCATCATCTCGGTGCGGATCTTGTCGTAGTGGCCGCGGTCCAGCTGCTGGCCCAGGCGCAGTCCCTTGGCCGAAAGCATGTTCTTGATCTCGACCAGGCTGGTCTCGCCGAAGTTCTTGTAGCTCAGGAGCTCGGCCTCGCTGATGCGAAGCAGGTCTCCCAGCGTGCGGATCTGCATCTTCTTCAGGCAGTTGCGCGCACGCACGGAGAGCTCGAAGTCGGTGACCGGCGTGTCCATGAGCGCGTCGCGGCGCGCACCCTCGCGCGCGATCTCCTCGTCATAGAGCATGTCCTTGCTGGCCTTCACGTCCTTCATGAACAGGCGACCACGGCCATGGTTCGGGTTGGCCTCGAGCACCTTCTTCAGGAGCTTCTCGGCGCGCGTGAACTGACCCGCGTCCTCGAGCAGCACGGCCATGTTCACGAAGGCCTGCATCGGCGGGCTCGGCAGTCGCGTGCACTCCTCGTAGGTCCGCAGCGCGTCGTCGTCGAGGCCCAGGCGATCCTGCAGGCGCGCGCAGGCGAAGATGTTCTTCGCGGTGCGATCCTTCGCGACGGCTTCCTTCCACGCCTCGAGGGCCTGGACCCAGTGGCCGTCGGCCTCGGCCTGCTGCGCCTTCTTGACGAACGGCGCGGCGGCGGCGGGATCGTTGCGGTTGGCTCCGATGACGGTGTCGAGACCTGCGTTGGCCATGGCTCTCCCTGACTGAAATTCGTGGGGTACGGAAGCGAAACGGACGGCCGAACAGTCTACCGCGCCGCCGGGGTGGGCTCCAGCAGGCCGATCCGCCGCCAGGCCCCCCGCTCGAACCGCAGGGCCATCCAGATCCCGTAGACGATGATGTAGACGCTGGCCCCGACCCAGGGCCCGACACTCGTCCAGCCGGGACGGTTCCAGGCCAGCCAGGCCCCGAGCCCCACGATCAGGCTCCAGCTGAGCACGATCGTCGCCACGCCAGGCACCAGCGTGTCCCCCGCCCCGCGGAGGGCACCGGTGTACACGATGCCGACCGCGTCGAAGGTCTGGAAGATCGCCGCGCAGATCATGAGCCGCGAGCCGATGGCGATCACCTCGGCCGCCACCGACGCGTCATCGCCATCGACGAACACGCCGACCAGCGAGTCGCGGAACACGGCCATCGCCATCCCGCACACGGTCATGTACACGATCGCCATGCCGAGCGCCCAGTGCGCACGGTTGGCCGCAAGGTCAGGCTTGCCCGCGCCGATGTAGCGCCCCACCAGCGCCGTGGTGGCCACGCTGAAGCCGACCGCGGGCATGAACGAGAGGTGCATGTACCGCAGCGTGCTCCAGCCGGCGGTCAGGTGGAGCTCGCCGAAATGCCCCACGAGCACGGTCATGAAGATCGCCCAGCAGATGATCTCGTTGCCGAACTGCACGCTGACCGGCCAGCCCAGGCGCATGAGGCCCCGCAGCGCCGAGCCCTGCGGGCGGGCGGCGCGCCACGTGTCGAGTTCCTTCGCGAGCGTGCCGAACAGGAACACCGCGAGCGGCACGCACGCCTCGACGAGCGTGCCGCACACCGTGGCGATGGCCGCGCCGAACACTCCCAGCGGGGGCACCCCGGGGACACCTGGCCAGCCCCAGTCCTCCAGGCCCCTCTCGCCGTAGATGAGCACGTAGTTCAGCAGCACGTTCACCACGTTGCCGGCGATGGCGGCCACGGTGATCAGTCGCGGACGCTGCAGGCCGAAGAAGAAGTTGCTCATCGCCTTGCCCAGCAGGCCCGCGATCGATCCGTAGCTCAGCACCAGCGCGTACTGGAGCTCCAGCGCGCGCAGTTCCGGCGAGTGACCGAGCGACTCGAAGAACCATGGCAGCGCGAGCGCCCACGGGATCATGACCACGACCCAGCTCGCGACCGCCAGATGGATGCCCGCCCACCCGTAGCGGGCGATCGCGTCGCGGCGACCCGCCCCCACGCTCTGGGCCACGAAGGTGTTCACCACCGAGAGGAAGCCGAACAGGAACGACTGCGGCGTGAAGGCCCAGATGCCGCCATTGCCCTGCGCCGCCACCTCGAGCGACCCCACCTTCGAGACCATCAGCGAATCCATGAACTGCATCACCGTGAAGCTCAGCATCGTGAGCACGGTGGGCCATGCCTGTGCCCACACCTCGCGCGCCGGGTGGCGCGAAGGCAGGGACACGTGTTCGATGACGGGCTCGCCCCCGATCACAGCTCCACCAGCACCATGTCGCTTTCCGCCGCAGCCTTCGCGGGGGTCGCATGGTGCTCGGTGGCGAAGCGCTCGAGGCCGGACACGCGGGCCATCTCGGCCCGCACGGCGGCGGCATCGAACGCGGCGGCGCGCATCCCATCTCGTCCTGCAAGCAGGTCGAGCGCGATCTGGCATTCGCCCTTGGCGAAGTCCGCCGGCTGGACGGCACGGTCGAAGCCCTGCAACCGCCCCTTGGCGTTCTCGAAGGAGCCGGACTTCTCGAGCCACACGGCGCCAGGCAGCACGACCGCGGCCAGCGGGGTCAGCGAAGTGGGCAGCGTGTCGACGAGCAGGAACGGCACGCGCGAGAGCGCCTCTCGCAGGCCGTTGCCGACCCAGTCGCTGGGATAGTTGCCGGTGATCACTGCGGTGCCGATCGAGCCGGCGGCGAGCGCCTTCTCGAAGGCGGTCGCGTCATGCACGGCACGACCCTTCGCCAGCGCCTCGAGCACGCGTCGCACACCCCGCGCGTTCGGCGCCTTCTCGGCGTACATGGTGAAGCCGCCGGGGAAGGTCTTGTCCGAGCCGTGCACGGGCACGGGTCCCACCGCGAGCTCCGCCTGCGGATCCTGCGCCAGCACCCACTTCGCGAGCAGGTACGCATCCTCGCAGCTGAGCATCGGGCTGATCAGCAGGCCCAGACGCTTGCCGGAGCGCGCCGCGCCACCGACCAGGTCGTTCGCCCTCGCCAGACCGGATTCCCATGCCTCGGCGGCCTGCTCCATCGTGAACGCGTCGGTGCCGCGAACGACCGGAAGCCTGAGGCGATCCTCGCGGTGCACGAACTTCCAGCCGTAGCGCACCTCGTCCGTGATCCACCACTTGTTCACTTCGGTGTTCTCGCGCGGCTTCACGCGGTACACGCGGCCGTCGTGATGCTCCACGCTGATGTTGTCGCCGCTTGCCGTCAGGCCGTCCACGCTGGCGGTCTTGGTCAGGAACCACACACGCTGCTGGAAGAGGAAGTCCTTGTCGAGCAGCGCACCCACCGGGCAGATGTCCACCACGTTGCCGGAGAGCTCGTTGTCGAGCGCCAGGCCGGGGAACACGTCGATCTCCTCCACGCTGCCACGACCCTGCACCATCAGCTCGCCGGTGCCGGTCACCTCGCGCGTGAAGCGAACGCAGCGCGTGCACATGATGCAGCGATCGCTGTAGAGCAGCACGTTGGGGCCCACGTCCTTCTTGGGGCGCTTGTTCTTCGCCTCCTGGAAGCGGCTCTCGCCACGGCCGTACTGGTAGCTGTAGTCCTGCAGGTGGCACTCGCCCGCCTGGTCGCACACCGGGCAGTCGACCGGGTGGTTGATCAGCAGGAACTCCATCACCGCCTTCTGGTTCGCCACGCTCTTGGGGCTGTCGGTGTAGACGACCTGCCCGTCCATCGCCGGGGTCTGGCAGGTCGGGCTCAGCTTGGCCGCCGGGATCAGCTTGCCGGTCTTCGGATCGGGGTTCCACACTTCGGCAAGGCAGATGCGGCAGCTGGCCACCACGGAGAGGCCGGGATGCCAGCAGTAGTGCGGAATCTCCTGCTCGGCGCGAAGGGCGACCTGCAGGATGGTCTCGCCCTTGTTGAACTCGTGCTTGACGCCGTTGATCGTGATCTGGGGCATGGTGTGGCGGCCCGCCGGGCCGAGGCGGGGAGTCTAGCGCGGCCAAAACAAACGCACCCGCGGCCAGAGGCCACGGGTGCGTCACGGGGAGTGGTTCAATACGGTCCCGTGGTTCCCGCCCACAAGACCAGAATTTCGTGCCGCCTCAGGTGCGTCGTCGGCGCAGGAAGCCGCTCAACGCGACCATGCAGAGGGCGGAGGGGCCGGGGACCGGCGTGAAACCGATGCCCAGATTGAAGAGCGAATCTCCGCCAAGGCCGGCGGTATCCAGCGAACTGTTGGCCGCCAGTCGGAAGCGATAGGTTCCAACCGCGAGCTGCTGGATGACGTTCTCGTTGCCGGGGCCGGCAAGCTGCCAGATCGGGGAACCGCCCGACGTGCTCTCCAGACTCGCCTGCACCGAACCGCTGCCGGTCCAGTCGGCGGAGATGAAGACGTTGATGAACTGGACGCTGTCGACCCGGAACACGAACTCGAACACGCTGCTGGCGGTCCAGGTCGAGGTCCTCGAGGGACCGCTGGAACCGGCCAGCTCGGAGCGCGTCGAGCCTTCGGCATAGACCGACTGACCCGTCGCGGTGGCACCATCGGGCTGGAACGACGAGTACTGCGCAGCGCCGTTCCAGTATCCGGTGGACCCCGACTGATAGAAGAGCTTGTTGGAAGACCAATCCGAGAAGTCGGAGGCGCTTCCGGTCCGGACGGAGGCCGCGGTGGCGGTCACTGTCCGCTGCTGGGAGAGCAGGACGACGTCGGCATTCGATGCAGTCTCGAAGGCCAGGCCGGAGCCGAGCAGCATCAAGCCCAGAATGTCGCGACGAATGCCCATCTCTTCCTTCCCTCTCTCGGATCCGCGTTGCGGAATCCGGCGTTTCCCTTTGGCGACCCGCCTGTCCCAGGCGGAGCCTTCGCCATGCGCCTTTCCCGAAGCGCATGGCATATCCCTGAGCCTTGCGGCTCCCTTTTCTCTCCCTCTTCACGCGGGGCGAAGAGTGTGCAGTGATGTCCGAACCACGATCACATGCGGTTGCGGTCGACGCCAGATTTCAAGGCCGAAATTCCGCGGATCAGCCGATTCGGGGCCGAAACACGCCCTCCATCAGCGTCCGGAGGCCTGCGCAGGCTCGGTCCGAAGACGCAGGCGAACCTCGCCCGGCAGCACTTCAAGGTCGAGAACCCGCACCTGACGGCCATCCGCCAGTCGGATCGGTCCCTCGAGATTCGCCCGGTCAATCCCGGGCAGCGCGACAAGACCGGACCCAGGAAGCGGGAGTCGCCCGGCGCCCACGCGCAATCCCTCCAGCTTCCAGCCCCCCGCCTGCGCGACCGGCGAGGCCTGCCACCACACGATCGCCTGCGGCAACTCCACCCCCACGCGCATCCAGCCCGGCCCCATCAGTGCCTGCACGGGCCCCGCCTGCGGCAGTCCGCGACTTTCGAGCCACGCCGGAAGACGCGTGGCGAGCCATGCGTTCGCGTCGCGCTGCTCGATGCGGATCGACCACTCCGGCGCATCCGCTCGCACGCGCATGAACTCCGACACCAGCGCCTGCTCGACCTGCGCGCCGCGGTCGGCAGCGGCCTGGTCGGAGCGCGGAATCGGTGACCACCATGCAGGCGTTCGAAGGGCGAGCACGACGCACACGCCGAGCGCCGGAAGAAGCACCAGCAGGCCCACGAGCGTGGTGCGCACGAGCCTTCGAGGCATGGAGACTGGCGCCCGGCCTGGCGCGGATTCGTTCATCCGCGGAAGCGCGTGACGACGAGCGCGTCGTTCTGGCCGCCGAAACCGAAGTTGTTCGACAGGCAGACGTCGACCTTCGCCGCGCGCGCCTGGTTGGGCACGTAGTCGAGGTCGAGCTCGGGATCGGGATTCTTCAGGTTGCGCGTGGGGGGCAGCATGCCGTCGCGGATCGCGAGCACGCAGGTGATGAACTCCACCGAGCCCGCCGCGGCGATCAGGTGCCCCATCATGCTCTTGATCGAGCTCATGGGGATCTCCTTCGCCATGTCGCCGAAGACGCGCTTGACGGCCTTCGTCTCGATGGAGTCGTTCTCCTTCGTGCCGGTGCCGTGCGCGCTGATGTACTGGATCGGCGGGCGGCCCTGCGCGTCGCGCGCGTGCGGATCGATGCCGGCCTGGCGCAGCGCCTCGAGCATGGCCACGGCGGCGCCACGGCCCTCGGGCTGGATGTCGGTGATGCGGTAGGCGTCGCAGCTCGAGCCGTAGCCGGTGACCTCGGCCAGCGGCGTCGCGCCTCGCGCCATGGCGTGCTCGAGCGTCTCGAGGATCACCATGCCGCTGCCCTCGCCCATCACGAAGCCGCCGCGGTCCACGCTGAAGGGACGGCTCGCCTCGGTGGGATCGCCCTTGCGCTCGCTGAGGGCGGTGAGGCGGTTGAAGCCCGTCACCCCGAGCGGATGGATCATGGTGTGCGTGCCGCCGCTGATCATCACGTCCGCGTCGCCGCGGCGCAGGATGCTGAAGGCCTCGCCGATCGCCTGCGTGCTGGCCGCGCACGCGGTCAGGCAGTTGTAGGCGGGACCTCGGCAGTTGAACTCGCGCGCCAGGTGCGCCAGCGGCATGTTCGGTTCCTGCTCGATCTCCTTCAGGCGATCCATGCAGGCCAGGCCGCGCGCGGCCCACTTCACGCCATCGACCTTGCCGGTCGCGCCGTCCCACGCGTGCAGCATGGTGGCGACGTAGTTGTCGAAGTCGAGCACGCCCTCGCCGGCGCCGAGGTACAGGCCCACGCGGCGCGGATCCTTCGGGGGCTTCACGTCCAGACCGCTCTGCTTCCAGGCCTGGCTCGCCGCGCCGAGCGCGAACTGGCTGTTCAGGCCGGCCGTGGCGTGCACAGCGGGATCCTTCACGAAGCTGCGGAAGTCGAAGTCCTTCTTCACCTCGGCCGCGAAGCTCGTGGGGAAGGTGCGCGCGTCGAAGCGCGTGGTGGGCTCCATGCCGCTGTCGGCGGCGAGCAGGCGCTTCCACACGCTGTCGATCGAGTGGCCAAGGCCGGTGACCCAGCCGATGCCGGTGACGACGATGCGCGGCTCGCTCATGAGGCCCTCCGCAGCACGATGGCGGCGTTCTGCCCGCCGAGGCTCGGCGTGTACACGACGACGGTCTTCAGGTCGGCCTTGCGTGCGGCGACCGGCGCCGCATCCAGGCCCTGGCTCGCGTCTCCGTTCACGCGCGCGGGCAGCATGCCGGTGCGCAGCGCCTGCACGGCCACGCTGGCGGCCACGGCGCCGAAGCCCGCGCCGCAGTTTCCGGTGACGGTGGAGATCGTGACGAGCGGCACCTGGGCCGCGCGCGCGCCGAACACGCCGCGGATGGCGGCCGCCTCGGCGGCATCGAGCGCCGGCGCACCGCAGCCGAACGGCACGATCGCGTCGACCTGGTCGGGCTTGATGCCGGCGTCATCGAGCGCGGCGCGCATCGCGTCGGCGATGCCCTCGCCGTCGCGGCCGGGATCGGCGCCCACGGTGTCCGAGCAGAAGCTCTGGCTGGCTCCGAAACCGGCGAGTTCCGCGAGCGCCGTGGCACCACGGGCCTTCGCGGTGTCCGCGGCCTCGAGCACCAGGATGCCGCCGCCCTCGCCCGCCACCCCGCCGATCGCGTCCTTCGCGAAGGGCCGCACGATCCGCGCCGGATCGTCGCTCGCCGTCGCCTGCGCCAGGCGGCCCGCGAACTGCTGGCGCAGGATCGCCATCAGGTTCACCTTGCTCTCGGCACCGCCGGACAGGCACGCGTCGGCGGCGCCGCGGCCGATCACCCGCATGCTCTCGCCCACCGACAGCAGCGCGCTGGCCTCGCCGCAGGTGATCGTGTTGGACGGACCCTGGCAGTCATGGCAGATCGTGACATGGCAGGCCAGCATGTTCGGCAGGTACTTGAGCATCCACAGCGGCGTGAGGTTCTGCATGCCGGTCGCGCCCCACGCGGCGATGTCGAAGCCGCCATCGGCCCTGCGGCTGGTGGCGAGCGCGGCGGTGAGCTCGTTCTCCTCGGCGGCGATCAGGCCGGCACCGATGTGGCAGCCCATGCGATCGGCGGGAATCGTGACCTTGCCGTCGGCGGGCTCGTTCGCCTTCGTGATCAGTCCCGCCGCGCGCACGGCCTCGTGCGCCGCCCCCACCGCCAGCTCGATGTCGCGGCTCATGACCTTGGTGGCCTTGCGATAGCTCTTCGGCACCACCTGCTTCACGTCGAATCGGTCGGCCGGCAGCTGCGCAACGAACGGGCAGCGGAAGCCGGAGACATCGAAGATCGAGCACGGGCCGACGCCCGAACGACCCTCGAGAAGGGCGGCCCAGATGGCATCGATGCCCAGCCCTGGAGGGGCGATCGGGCCGATGCCGGTGATGACCACGCGTCGGTTCTGGCGGGGCATGGAGGTCGAGGAATGTAGCGCGATCCGGCGGGCGCCGCCGACGGCCTCAGCGGCCGAGCCTGCGGGCGATCCGCAGCGCCATCTCCAGCGCCTGCTCGTAGTTCAGGCGCGGATCCACGCGGCTGCGGTACGCGGCCATCAGGCCCTCGTCGGAGAGGCCACGCGCGCCGCCCGTGCATTCGGTCACTTCCTCGCCGGTCAACTCGAAGTGCACGCCACCCATCACCGAGTCCTTCATGCGATGGATCTCGAAGGCCTGCTCGACCTCGGCCAGGACGTGGTCGAACTTGCGCGTCTTCACCTGGGTGCCGGCGTGCGGGCCCGAGGGAATGGTGACGCGGTCCGTGTTGCCGTGCATGGGATCGCAGATCCACAGCACGCGCCGCCGCGCGGCCTGCACGGCGGCGATGAGCGGCGGCAGTCCCCTGGCGATCTCATGCGCGCCGAAGCGATGGATCAGAACGATCTTGCCGGGCTCATCGGAGGGGTTCAGCGCAGCCAGCAGTTCCACGAGCCGCTGCGGCGTGGTGCCCGGGCCGACCTTCAGGCCCACCGGGTTGCGGATGCCGCGGAAGAACTCGATGTGCGCCTCGCCCGGCACTGCGGTGCGGTAGCCGATCCACGGAAGGTGCGTGCTGAGATCCCACCAGCCGGGCTTGTGCGGCACGCGACGGGTCTGCGCCGCCTCGCTCGGCAGCAGCAGGCCCTCGTGGCTCGTGAAGAAGTCCACGCGACGCATCTCGTGCACGGGCGCGCCGGCGAGGGTCTCCATGAAGCGCAGGCTCTGGCCGATCTCGTGCGTGATGCGGCGATACTCGTCGCGCAGCGGGCTGTGCTGCACGAAGTCGAGATCCCAGTACTCGGGGTGATGCAGGTCGGCGAAGCCGCCGTCGACGAGCGAGCGGATGAAGTTCAGCGTGATCGCGCTGCGCGCATGCGCCTGCACCATCCGCCACGGATCGGGCCGGCGCGCCTGCGGCGTGAACTCGGGCGCGTTCACGATGTCGCCGCGATAGGTCGGCAGCGAGGTGCCGTCGCGCGTCTCGGTGTCATCGGTGCGTGGCTTGGCGTACTGGCCGGCGAAACGGCCCACGCGAATGACGGGCTTGCCGCTTCCATGCGTGAGCACCAGGCTCATCTGCAGCAGGATCTTCAGCTTGCTGGCGATCGAGGGGCTGCGGCACTCGTCGAAGGTCTCGGCGCAGTCGCCTCCCTGCAGCAGGAAGCGCCTTCCCTCCTGCGCCTCGGCGATCTGCTGCGTGAGCGCCTCGACCTCCCAGCTGGTCACGAGCGGCGGAAGACTGGCCAGTTCGGTCACCGCCGCCTCGAGCTCCGCCGGATCGGGATAGGCGGGCTGCTGGGCGGCCTTCAGTGCGCGCCAGGAGTCCGGCGACCAGTCGGGTTGGCTTGGGTGGTTCGGCATCGCGGTTCCGGAGGACGTGATCGGAATGCGGGCGACAGGACTTGAACCTGCACGGGCTTTCGCCCACTGGAACCTAAATCCAGCGCGTCTGCCATTCCGCCACGCCCGCGCGGAAACGCGATCGTAGCACCTTCAGGTCCGGGACTTGCCGATAGCATGCGGCGCACGGCGGGCGGTTCGTGCATGGTGCGGGCCGCCGAACCGCATGGAGGCAGCGCCGCGCGTGGCACAGAACCTGATCCAGATCTTCGCGCGACTCATCGTGTGCGTGGTCTTCCTGCCCGCAGGCGCGCACGCGCTCTTTGGCACGGAGCGCTTCACGGCCGACGAGGCGCAGCGCATCGAGGCGCTCGGCTCCCCCGCGGCGCCCTTCGAGAAGATGCTGGATCGGAAGGACACCAGGCCCGCGTCGCTGCGGTCTGCGCCGGAGCCCGAGACCGAGGACGGCACGAGCTTCCGCGCACTCAACCGGATCGCCCTGCGGCTCGACACGCTGAAGGTGCCCGCTCCGGTCACGGTGGCATGGGCGGTGGCGATCGTGGAACTGGTCGGATCCGTGGCCGTGCTGCTGGGCTTCTTCACGCGGCTCTTCGCGGCGCCGCTGGCCGCGGTTGGCGCCATGATGGTGTGGACCGTCGTGTGGCCCGGTGTCGGAGCGCGCATGCCGTGGAACTGGACGGCCGCCCAATCCCAGCTCGCGGCGGCCTGGCTTGCGGCCACGCTGCTGCCGATCTCGCTGACCATGCTGGGTCCGGGCGTGCCCTCGATCGATCGCATGCTCGGTGGTCGCAAGAAGTCCGGCAAGGGCGGCGGCAAGCCCGCGCCTTCGCCGGCCTGAACCTTCGGAGTCGCATGCCCACGCAGGGATCCATGGAGAGATCGATCGACCCGCGCGTGGTGCGCGAGATGGGTGGCGAACCCGTGGGACGGCGGCGGCTCGCGTCGGTCTTCGCGTGGGTCACCTCGATGAGCCTGCATGGCGGACTGGCCGTGGTGGTGATCCTGTTCGCGGCCACGGCCGCGCACTTCGCCACCAAGCCCACCCCCCCGCCCGCGCTGGTGATGGACTTCCAGCGGCCGGTCTACGCGCCCACGAGCACGCTGGCCGACGCGGCCCGTGCCCCGCGCGCCACGGAGGGCAGGCCGCAGGAACCGCTCGCCGCGCAGGAACTGCGCGCCGCCGCCGAGGAGGCGCTCTCGGCCATGCGCCGCGCGGAACCGTCGCTGTCGCTCGCGGCGCACCGCATGAGCAAGCTTGGCGGCGAGTCGCGCCCGATCCAGGTGGACTTCGTGGGGCTGCGCGCCACGAACGCCAGGCGAATCGTCTACGTGGTCGACGCCAGCGGCAGCCTGGTGGGAAGCTTTCCGCAGGTGCTCGAGGAACTGCGACGCAGCGTGATGAAGCTCGATCCGCGCCAGAACTTCGGCATCATCTTCATCCAGCGCGGCGAGGCGCTGACCGTGCCGCCGGGCGGCGCGCTGCAGCCCGCCACGCCCGAGCGCCTGTCCGAGGCGATGAAGTGGATCGACGCGAAGGTCGTGCCCACGGGCCGCAGCAATCCGATCGCCGCGATCGAGGCGGCGATCGCGCTGAAGCCGGAGATCGTCTTCCTGCTGTCGGCGGACATCACGGGCGCGGGCGAGTTCGAGATCTCCGAGCGCCGGCTGCTCGACGAGCTCGATCGCCTGAACCCGAAGGATCCCTCCTCCGGCCGGCGACCCGTCCGCATCCAGTGCATCCAGTTCCTCGACCCCGATCCCGTCGGCACGCTGCAGCGCCTCGCGAGCGAGCATGGCGGCGCCGACGGATACCGCTACCTTGGCCGCGCCGAGCTCGGCCTGGACCCCGACTGATGAAGGACCCCACCATGCATCGACGCCTCTTCGCCCTCGCCTCCCTGCTGCTGCCCGCCGCAACCGCCGCGGCGGGCCAGGGCTTCGGCAGCATCTTCTTCTACACCACCGAGACCGGTGCGGACGGACAGACGCGCATCGAGTGGGTCGGCAGCGCGATGATCTGGCTGCTGATCGCGCTGAGCGTGGTGAACGTGTCGATGATGGGCGTGCTCTGGAGCGTGAACCGCCGTCGCCGCATCCTGCCCGAGCGCTTCGCCGGCAAGGTGGAAGGGTTGATCGAGGCCGGCAGCGACGCGGAGGCCGTGCAGCTGGTGCGCGCCGAGGCGAGCGACTACAGCCTGGTGCTGCGTTCGGCGCTCGAGCAGGCCGCCGCGGGCCATGCCGCCATGCTGCGCGCGGCGGAGCAGGCGGGCGAGGAGGCCGCGGTGCGGCGCTTTCGCCGTCTCGAGTGGCTGAACGTGCTCGGTCAGGTGAGCCCGATGATCGGCCTGTTCGGAACGGTCTACGGCATGATCGTGGCGTTCCAGACCATCGCCGGAACCGGCGGCAACGCGGACCCGGTCATGCTCGCCTCGGGCATCGGCACCGCGCTCGTGACGACCTTCTGGGGGCTGCTCATCGCGATTCCCGCGCTGAGCGCCTACGCCGCGATCCGCAACACCGTCGATGCAGCCACGCTGGAGTGCGTGCGCCGCGTCGAGCGTGCCATCGCCCGCTTCCGGCCCGCCACGTGAGGAGCGTCTTCTCACGAGGACCTGCGCGGCTCGAGGCCGCGATGACGCCGCTCATCGACATGGCGATGCTGCTCATCGTCTTCTTCGTGCTCGTGTCGCAGATCGGCGCCACCGACCTGGTGCCGATGAGGCTTCCAAAGCCCTCGCCAAGCGCGGCCAGCTCGCCCGGGCGCGAGCCGCGCTGCGTGGTGAACGCGCTCTCCGACGGCTCGGGTCGCGTGCGTGCATGGCGATTCGCGGGAGCGGAACATGCGCCCGACGCGGCGGGACTCGCGGCGCTTGGCGAGGCCGTCGCGCAGGCGCTCCGCGCGCAGCCGTCGGTCGAGGTGCACCTGCGCGCCGACGCGGACCTTCGATACGCGGACATCGCGCCGGCGATCGAGATGGTCGGACGTGCCGCCACCAGGGCCAATCCCGGCACGCCGGCGCGCCTGCGCGTGGCCGTGCAGCCGGAGCCGCGTTCATGAGCGACCCCGCGACGATCGCCTTGCACCTGCAGCGCCTGCGAAGCGGCGCCGGCGCCGCCACGAGCTCGCGGACCGACGCCGAAGCGGATCGCGCGCTTCGCGACGCGCGCGCCAAGCGCCGCCTGCAGGGCGGCATGCGGCTGAACCTGACCCCGATGATCGACGTGACCTTCCTGCTGCTGGTGTTCTTCGTGTGCACCACCAAGGCGCTCGACAAGGAGGGACTGCTCCGCGCGGACCTCTCCGAGCGCGGCGGCGCCATGCCCGCGGACGCGCTGGCACTCGACGAGCCGCCGCTGCGGATCGAGTTGCGGCGCGACGCCGATCGCACGCGTGTGCAGGTGCTCGCGCCCATGCCGCAGCCCGAGGATCCCGAGGAACTCGGATTCCTCCTGGCATCGCGCCGATACGGTCCGGACAATCCCTCGGGCATCTTCGCCGGCGATCATCCGATCGAGCTGGCGCCGTCGGCCGACGCCCCATGGGAGGACACCGTGGCCGCCTTCAACGCCATCACGCGTGCCGGCTACTCGCGCGTGAGCTTCGCGAGGCCGCGATGAGGCGGTGGGCGGTGATCGTCTGCGCGCTGTGCGTCACGGCGGGTGCGCTGGCGCAGGACGCTCCCTCGGCCGACGCGTCGCTCGCGTCGGTGGAGAACCTGAAGCGCCGCGTGCAGACCGAGGCCACCGAGGCGGGCCAGCGCAAGGCGGCGGACGCGATGCTGGCCGCGCGCACCGAGGTCATTCGAGCGAACGCGAACGATCCGCGCGTGCCGGTGTGGCTGGCCGACCAGGCGGAGGACTGCTTCACCGTGGCGCTGCCCGCGGGTGGCGACGTGGACCGGACGCTCTACGGACTGGCCGGTCCCGATGCGCGGCGTCGCGTGCGTCGGCTCGCGGTCGACATGGGAAGCGCGGCGGAGCAGGCCGAGGTCGCCGCGAAGGCCGTGCTGGAGCGCACCGGCGGCGACGCGGCGTCTGCGCCGCTCGTGGAGCGCCTGACCACGGTCGAGCGCCCGCGCCGCATTCCCCTGCTGCGTGCGCTCGCGGACGTGCTGCAGGTCGAGATGGCCGAGTTCGATGCGGGTCGCCGACGCGCGCTTGCGGAGTCGGCCATCGCCCGCATCGACACGCTGCTGCCCGAGCTCGATGACCGGACGGCCAGCGTGGTGGCTCGCTACGCCGGCCTGACGGCCGCGCGCATCGGCGAGGAGCGCGCGGCGAACCGCTTCCTGGCGCTCGCGCGACAGAAGGCCGGCACCGACGAGGCGCTCGCCACGCTCGCGGACCTCGCGGCGCTGCGCGCGGCGGGATTGCTGCGCGGCCCGGCCAGCGCGGCCGAGGCGGCCAGCGTGCTTCGAGGAGCGGGCGCCATCTCGCGCCAGTTGGCCATCGCGGAACTCGAGGCGCGGCTGCGTCGACAGGCCGAAGGCGAGACGGGCGGCGCGCCCTCGAGCGGGCTGCTTGCATGGACCTCGCCCTTCACCAACCTGCTGCGTCGCACCAGGCCCGAACAGGCGGGCGAACTTCGCGACCTCGCGATCGCGCGGCTCGCGCAGGTGCTTCGGGATGGAACGCCGCTGCCGGACGGCGAACCGATGGCGATCCTCGGCGCCGCGCAGCACGCGCTCGATGCGGGCCAGGCGGCAGGCCCCTTCACGGAGGGGCTCGAGAGGCTCGCCGAGGATCCGCAGGCGCCCGCATCGCTGCGTGCGGGTGCGCTTCGAACGCTCGCGCGCATCGACATGGCGGCGGACCGGTGGACCGAGGCGGCCGATCGTTCACTCACGCTGGCACGGGGATTCGCCCTGGATCCCTCGAGCGCGCCGGCCATGTCGCTCGCCGTGCGCATCGCGCGCGAACTCGATCGCGCCGCCGATGGCGCGGACACGGCCGCACGGCAGCGGCTGGAGCGCGCGATCGCGCTGGGAATCGCCGCGTATCCCGAACACGCCGATCAGGCGCTGTGGCAACTCGAGCGACAGGTGCTCGCCGCCGAGGCCGCGGCCGAGGCGCGCACGTGTGAACTGAAGGACCTGGATCCCCTGCTGCCTGCACCCGCCGATCCGATCGTGGAGGGCTTGCGGGCACGACTGGCGAGCGCGCGCGCGTGGGCCGCGCTGCAGCGGGGCCAGCCGCAGCAGGCGCTCGAGGCGCTCGCCACGGCCGGGCCACCGCCGCCGGGACGGGCCGCCGACCTTCGACTGGCCGCGCGCGTGGGTGCGCTGGCCGAACTGGATCGCGACGTGCTGGCCGACTCCGAGCTCGCCGCGGCGAGGGCCGATGCCGTGAGTGCCGCGGCGCTCGCGCATGCCGCGCGCCACATGCCGGAGCAGCGGCTTCCCGTGAACGTTCCGACGTCACCCGATGCCGGTGCGGCGCGCGCGCGTCGGCTCGCGGCCGCGGTGCGGCCCTCCGCGGCAGTCGTCGCATCGGACTGGTCGCGGGTCGGAGACCTGCTTCGACTGAACGGCGAGGCCGCGCTTGCGCGCGAGGCCTACGCCCGGGCGCTCGAACTGCAACCCGACGCGCTCGAGCCGCTCCAGGGCCTGGCCGAGGCGAACTTCGCGCTGGGCGGCGAGGCTCGATGGAGCGAGGCGATGGGCATCCATCGCCGGCTGCTGGCGGGCCGGGAGATGGGTGGCGACGAGGCCGCGCAGGACCGTGCCTGGTGGCTGAGCCAGCTGCGGCAACTGCAGATCCTGCAGGCGGCCGATCGCTTCGACGAGCGCGCCCGCATGCGACTGAACCGTCTTCGCGCCATCGACGCGAATCTCGGTGGCACGGACTTCCGCCCCGCCTTCGCGAAGGTCGAGGGCGCCGCGCCCTCCGGCCAGAATTGACCTAGCCGCGCGCCGCGTCTTCCAGGCGCGCGCCGAGCGCGTGCAGCGCGGCCATCGCGCGCGCCATGTCCCAACGCTGGCGTTCACGATCACCGGTCGAGTTCGAGATCACGCGCACCTCGCCCCCCGCGATGCCGAGCCTGCGCGCCGCGTGCACCACCGCGGCGCCCTCCATCGCCTCGGCGATGGCACGCGTTCGCCGCTCCACCTCGGCCGCCAGCGCGTCGGTGCCGCTGCAGGTGGCCACGGTCGCGATCACGCCGCGATGCAGGGGTCCGGGCAGGAACGCGGTGAGCCGCGCCTCGGTCGGCACGCTGTTGCCGGCGAAGTCGCCCAGCGGAAAGCCCATCGCCTCCGTGTCGGTGAAACCCGCCGGCGTCTGCAGGCCTTCCTCCATGTACACGCAGGCGCTGGCCACCACCACCTCGCCGGGCTGCAGCATGGAGCCGGGCAGCGCGCCCGCGATGCCCACGCTCAGCACCCCGCCGAACGGCCCTTCCTCCAGCAGCGCGGCGGTCGTGGCCGCGGCGGCGTTCGTGCGCCCGATCCCGCTCACGATCACGTGCGCCTTGCGGCAGCCGAGCGCTTCGGCCTCCTTCGCGGTGGCCGCGACGATCAGCAGGCGCGCGCTCACGGTCGCGAGGCTCCCGCGATGCGTGCGGACACCTCCGCAAGCGGCACGAGTTCCTGCGCCCCGCCGTCGAGGTCCTTCAGCGCAACCGCGCCCTGCGCGAGCTCGGCGCCAAGGATCACGGCGAAGCGCGCGCGGGCCTTCGCCGCGTCGCCCAGCAGCTTGCCGACGTTGCGCGTGGCCTTCCAGCTGGCGCGCGCGTGCAGGCCCTGGCGACGCAAGTGCATCAGCAGTCGCGGGAGCTCGCGTTCCGACGCCTCGCTGCCGTCGCCGATCAGGTAGGCATCGGGCCGCGGCAGCAGCGCGAGCGCGTCCTTCGGAAGCAGGCCACGATCACCGAGCACGAGACCCAGCACCACGTCGCCCATGCCGAAGCCCATCGCGGGCATCTTCGGCCCGCCGAAGAGCTCGACCAGGCCGTCGTAGCGGCCGCCGCCCGCCACGGCACGCCCGTTGCCGCTCGCCTCATGGATCTCGAAGACGGTGCCTGTGTAGTAGGCCAGCCCGCGCACGATGCCGAAGTCCCATTCGCACCACGCGGCAAGATCCATCGACTGCAGGCGCTCCGCCAGGCCGATCACGCCGGCGAGCGACGCCTCGTCGACGCCAAGCCGCGACGCCAGCGCCGCCGCTCCCGCCTCGACCGGCAGCCGCGCGGCCGCGATCGTGTCGAAACGCGCGCGCGCGTCGGCCGAGAGTCCCAGCGCAGCGGCCCGCTTCTCGAACTCGGCAGGCTCGAGCTTGTCGCGCCGATCAAGCAGTTCGAACGCGTCACCCACGCGGTCCGGCTGCACGCCCGCCGCCGCGAGCGCCGCGCCCACCGCGCCGCGGTGCGAAAGCCGCACGCGCACATCGGTGGGCTTCAGGCCCAGCCGCTCCAGCGCCAGCACCGCGCAGGCGATCACCTCCACGTCGGCGGCGGCGCCCTCAACGCCCAGCAGGTCCACGTTCCACTGCACGAACTCGCGCAGGCGGCCGCGCTGCTGGCGCTCGGCGCGGAAGTGCACCGGGATCGCGAACCACTTCACCGGCAACGGCAGGCTGCCGGCCTTCGCGGCCACCATTCGCGCGAGCGTCGGCGTGAACTCCGGGCGCAGCGCGTAGTCGTCATCGCCACCCGCGCGGCGGAAACTGAAGAGCTCGTTCACGATCCCCGGTCCGCTCTTGGCGGTGTAGAGCGAAAGGTGCTCGTAGGTCGGGCCCTCGATCTCGTCGAAGCCGCAGTCGACGCTCGCGTGGCGCCAGGCCCCCTCGATGTGACGGCGCACCGCCATCAGGTCGGGATAGAAGTCGCGCGTGCCCTTCGGGCCCTGATGGGTGACGGCCATGCGGCGAGTGTACGGCGGCTGCTGCCGCGATCACGCCGCGGAGGTGTCGCCCTCGCGCATGCCGCGCATCAGGAAGACGGCAGGCAGTCCGGCGAGTGTCAATCCCACCCAGCTGTCGAACACCAGCACGGCCGTCCAGTCGTTGGGAGCGAACATGAACGCCCAGGAGATCATGTGCGTGGACAGCACCATGAACGCGACCATCGCCTGCAGCGCCAGGAAGCGGCGAAGGCGCCCATGCCCGGCACCGGCGAGGCCGATCACGGCCACCAGCATCGCCGTCGCGAAGAACTCGATCAGGAAGCCGCGCACGAGCATGCGCGGGTCGTCGGGATCCTGCGGACCCTTCGTGAGGGCCATCATGATGATCGGACCCTTGCGGAACCTTTCCTGACGCGCCTTCTGCTCGCGCTCGACATCGGTCAGCGTGGCGGCGTTCTCCAGATCGGCCTGCGGCGGATGGATGTACATGCCCGATCGCGGCGCCGCGCTCTCGATCACCTGCACCACGGCGTCGCCGCCCGGCATCGGCAGCATGAACCGGTTGTAGAGCCCGCCCGCCCACGCGAAACCGCCCCACGCGAACAGGAGCACCGCGCCGACCACGGAGGAAAGAAGGAATCGCATGGGCATGATGCGAAGGTACCGGCAACGAGGAGGGTCGGAGGTCGCTATCGGACGCGCTCGTTGAGCGCGTCCTTGGGGAGAAGGTCACGATCGCCGAGCACCAGGCCCAGCACCACGTCGCCCATGCCGAAGCCCATCGCGGGCATCTTCGGCCCGCCGAAGAGCTCCACGAGCCCGTCGTAGCGTCCGCCACCGGCGACCGCGCGTCCATTGCCGCTCGCCTCGTGGATCTCGAAGACGGTGCCGGTGTAGTAGGCGAGCCCGCGCACGATGCCGAAGTCCCACTCGCACCACGCCGACAGGTCCATCGCCTTCAGGCGGTCCGCCAGTCCGATCACGCCGGCAAGTGATGCCTCGTCCACCCCAAGCCGCGAGGCGAGCGCGCCCGCGCCCGAATCGACCGGCAGCCGCGCGGCCGCGATCGTGTCGAAACGCGCGCGCGCGTCGGCCGAGAGTCCCAGCGCAGCGGCCCGCTTCTCGAACTCGGCAGGCTCGAGCTTGTCGCGCCGAT
>JBIIOC010000087.1:0-8787 GCA_044337135.1 Phycisphaerales bacterium
GAGGCCTGCCACACCTTCCAGGAGATCAGCGGTCGCGCCATCCGCTTCTATCAGGCGAGTTCCAGCGAGATGTTCGGACTGGTGCAGGAAGTGCCGCAGCGCGAGACCACGCCCTTCTATCCGCGCTCGCCCTATGGCTGCGCGAAGGTCTTCGGCCACTGGATCACCGTGAACTACCGCGAGAGCTACGGCATGCACGCCAGCTGCGGCATCCTGTTCAACCACGAGAGCCCGCGCCGCGGCGAGACGTTCGTCACGCGCAAGATCACCCGCGCCGTGGGCCGCATCAAGCTGGGACTGCAGAAGAAGCTCTACATGGGAAATCTGGACGCGCAGCGCGACTGGGGCTTCGCCGGCGACTATGTGGAGGCCATGTGGCTCATGCTGCAGCAGCCCAAGGCCGACGACTACGTGATCGCCACCGGCCACATGATCAGCGTGCGGCGGTTCTGCGAACTGGCATTCGGGCAGGTCGGCCTGGACTATCGGGACTTCGTCGAGATCGATCCGAAGTACTTCCGGCCGGCCGAGGTGGAGCAGCTTCAGGGCGACGCGACGAAGGCCCGAACCAGGCTGGACTGGAAGCCCAAGGTTGGCGTTGAGGAGCTCGCCCGCATGATGGTGGAGAGCGACCTGGAGCTCGCTCGGCGGGAGAAGACCCTGCGAGATGCGGGTCACAAGCTGCCGGCTGGCCTGGGGCATGATCAGTGACGCGGATTCTTCGGGTCACGCTCGGGGCCGCGCTGCTCATCCTGATGGCGGCGGCGAACCAGACTGCGCCCGTCGCGGCCTCGAAGCAGGCCAGGAAACCACTGGTCCTGCTGTATGACGAGATGCCGGATGCCACGAGGCTCGAGCGGGTTCTCGAGCTCCGTTCGTTCCCGTACCGGATCATCTATCAATCCGCGGATCCGGATGCCGGCAAGACGGGTCGAATCAACATCGTGGCGCTGCTGGCCGCGATCCGCAAGGATGCCGAACAGGGGTTGCCCGACTGGGGCATGCTCGATTTCGAGGATCCCTTTCACAAGCAGTTGCAGGAGGGGCCGGATTCGGATGCTTGTCGTCGCACGGTCCAGAACATGGTCGAGGCCATGCAGGCCGTCCGGGCCGCCTTTCCCGGCACCAAGTGGACCTACTACGGCATGCCATGGCTTCCGTATTGGCTCGACAAGGGCGAGGACTGGGCCACGGGATCGACCGAGTCCAGGCGCAAGACCCTGGAGTTCGCCACGCGCATCTACCAACCGATCATCGAGGCGATGGACTGGGTCAGCCCGACGATCTACCCCAAGTACGAGCCCTCCATGATGCCGGGCATGCTTCCTCAATTGGTTCGGGAGCAGGGGCGCGCGTGGCGAGCCGCACAGGTCGGTCTTGCACGACTGCTCGGGAAGGATCGTCCAGTGATCCCGAATGTCTGCCCGTGGTGGACGCCCGGCGGAAAGGCCAGGTTCTGCACGGTCGTTGCCTCGAACGAGTTCATCGAGGATCAGGTGGAGCCTGCCGTCCGCATGGGCGCGAGCGGCCTCGCGCTGTGGGGATCGCTGGGCTACACGATCCGTCGCATCACCGATCGGGACCAGTCGAAGTACAGCAAGGAGAAGGATTTTGGCACCGCGGAGTGGCGGGAAGCCGTCACGTCCGACTATCTGGGCGGCGCGACTCCCGCCGATTGGTCGACGGCCGATGTCCGTGCGCGCGTCGCAAGCGCCCTGAGCGGAACCATGGTCCGCGCGATCGAGGACATTCGAGCGTGGGAGCGCGATGGAACAGTGCCTCAAGGGGCACGGCCCGCTCGGTAACTTGCTCGGCACGAACCCATGTCCGCTTCCAAGGCTCGCATCGGCATCCCGGCGCTTCCGTGCGGCAACTTCTCCTCGGTCGTCAAGATCGTCGAGAAGGCGGGCGGTCGCGCGGACATCGTGCAGGATCCGAAGGCGCTCGAGCAGTACGGGAAGGTGATCGTCGCCGGAGTCGGCGCCTTCGATCACGGAATGGACGCGATCCGGGATCGCGGATGGCTTGGGCCGCTGGATGATGCCGCGAAGATCCGGAAGGTTCCGATCCTGGGCATCTGCCTGGGCATGCAGATGCTGTGCGAGGACAGCGAGGAGGGTGTTCGACCGGGCCTCGGCTGGATTCCCGGCCACGTCCGCAAGTTCCGACCGGCGCCAGGCAGCGCGCTGAAGGTGCCGCACATGGGATGGAACACCATCGAGGTGCGTCGGCCGAATCCCATCCTCGAGGCGACTGCCTCGGAGCAGCGCTTCTACTTCGTGCACTCCTTCCACGCCGTCTGCACCGATCCCTCCGACGTGATCGCGGTGTCCCACCACGGCATCGAGTTCTCCGCAGCCATCGGACGAGGCAACGTGCTGGGCGCCCAGTTCCACCCCGAGAAGAGCCATCGCTTCGGCCTGGCGCTCATGCGCCGATTCGTCGAGATCCCATGCTGAAGCACCGCGTCATTCCATGCCTGCTGCTCCATCAGGGAGGGCTCGTGAAGACGCAGCGCTTCGCGAAGCCCGTCTATGTCGGCGACCCCATCAACGCGATCCGCATCTTCAACGACAAGGAAGTGGATGAACTGATGGTGCTGGACATCGACGCCAGTCGCGAGGGCCGCGAGCCCGACTACGCGCTGATCGAGCAGTTCGCCGGTGAATGCTTCATGCCCCTGTGCTATGGCGGTGGCGTGCGAAACGTCGAGCAGGCGCGCCAGCTCTTCGGTCTTGGCGTCGAGAAGGTCTGCCTGCAGACGGCGGCGATCGAGGACATGAACCTGATCCGCGCCATCGCGGATCGATTCGGAAGCCAGAGCGTGCTGTTCTCGCTGGACGTGAAGCGATCCTGGCTCGGCGGGAAGAAGGCATGGGTGGCCTCCCGTCGGGCGCCAGACCGAAGGTCGTGGCAGGAACTGCTCCGCATCGCCGTCGACTCGGGCGCTGGCGAGATCGTGCTGAATGCGGTCGACCGCGATGGCACGATGGAGGGAATCGAAGAGGAACTCATCCGTGAAGCGAGCGCGCTGGTGGGCGTCCCCGTCATCGCGGTTGGAGGGGTGGGAAGCCTTGAGGACATCCGTCGCGCGGTCCAGGCAGGCGCCAGCGCGGTGAGCGCGGGAGCGTTCTTCGTCTTCCACGGTCCGCACCGTGCCGTCCTCATCACCTATCCTCGGTACGAGGATCTCGAGCGCCTGCTCTCAAAGCCATGACAGAAGTTCCGAATCAGGTCTGCACGCGCTGCGTGATGGACACTTCCGCCGGGGACATCCGCTTCGACGCCAACGGCGTGTGCAGCTACTGCACCCGGTTCATCGAGCGCGCGAGCGACGTGATCCGACCGGATCCGGCGAAGCAGAAGGCGAAGCTCGATCAGCTCGTCGACCAGATCAAGCGGAGGGGGCGCGGAAAGCGGTACGACTGCGTCGTCGGCGTGTCGGGCGGGGTGGACAGTTCCTGCGTCCTCGTGCATGCGGTTCGGCTGGGTCTTCGGCCGCTCGCCGTGCACATGGACAATGGCTGGAACTCCGAACTGGCCCAGAACAACATCGCCAACCTGGTGCGCGGACTCGGTGTCGACCTGCATACGCACGTAATCAACTGGCCCGAGTACCGGGGCCTGATGCAGGCATTCTTCGATGCCGACGTGATCGACGTGGAACTTCTCTACGACAACGCCATGCTGGCGGTGAACTTCCAGATGGCCGCCAAGATCGGGGTGAAGCACATGCTTTCGGGCGTCAATCACGCCACCGAGGGCATGGACATGCCGCGGTCGTGGGTGTGGAACAAGTTCGATCGTCGCAACATCAAGTCGATCGGCAAGCGGAACGGGATCCGTCTGGACACCTTTCCGTCGATCGGCACCCTTGGTCGCCTGTGGTACGGCGTGGCACGAGGCATCCGATGGGAATGGTTCCTCGATCTCTTTCCGTACAACAAGTTCGAGGCGCTCCAGGTTCTGGAGCGCGAATTCTCCTACAAGCCATACCCGTACAAGCACTACGAGTCCGTCTTCACGCGCTTCTATCAGGGGCACATCCTTCCCACGAAGTTCGGCGTCGACAAGCGGCGTGTCCACCTGAGCACGCTGGTGATCTCGGGACAGATGACGCGTGACCAGGCGTTGCAGGGCCTGCAGGGCATCGCGTATCCGAGCCATGACGCGCTCGAGGAGGACAAGGCCTACTTCCTCAAGAAGATGGGCTGGACCTCGGCGCAACTGGCCGACTATCTCAAGCGTCCGGCCCGCCCTCATGACGCCTTCGGCTCCGAGGCGCGGCTGTTCGAGTTCTGCATCGGCCTTCGGGACAGGTGGCGCGGATGAGTGCCCAGCCGAGTCGAACCCGTTTCGCGCTCATCGGGGCGGCCGGGTTCGTCGCGCCGCGTCACATGCGCGCGATCCGGGACGCGGGTGGCGAGCTCGTCGCCGCGGTCGATCCAAAGGACAGCGTGGGGGTGATCGACGAGTACTTTCCCGAGGCGGCCTTCTTCACCGAGTTCGAGCGGTTCGACCGCCACCTCGACAAGCTCCGGCGTCGGGGCGAAGGGGTCGAGTTCGTCTCGATCTGCTCGCCGAACTACCTGCATGACGCGCACATCCGCTTCGCGCTTCGCAGCGGCGCGCACGCGCTGTGCGAGAAGCCGACGGTGCTGAATCCCTGGAACCTGGATGGCCTTGAGGAAGTGGAGCGCGAGTCCGGGCGCCGGGTCTGGACGGTGCTCCAGTTGCGACTGCACCCCGTGATCCGGTCCTTGCGGACCCAGCTCGCCTCGAGTCTTGAACGGCCTCGTCGCGTGCGGCTGACCTACATCACCACCCGCGGGAAGTGGTACCACCACAGCTGGAAGGGTCAGGTGGAGAAGTCGGGGGGCGTTTCCACCAACATCGGCATCCACTTCTTCGACATGCTGCAGTGGGTGTTCGGGGCATGCTCGCACAGTCGAGTGCATCGGCATCAGGCCGACTGCGCGGCGGGCGTGATGCGATGTGGAGCGGCACAGATCGAGTGGTTCCTGTCGGTGAATGCGGCGCACCTGCCCGATGCAGCGCGTGCCGCCGGCCGCCGCACCCATCGGTCCATCGAGATCGATGGCGAGGAACTGGAGTTCTCCGAGGGTTTCGGAGACCTGCACACCGAGACCTACCGGGAGATGCTGGCCGGTCGGGGTTTCGGCCTGGCGGACGTGCGGCCTGCGGTGCAGATCGCGCACGAGATCCGCAACGCCATCTTGGAACCGCTTGGCGACGCGTACCATCCGCAGGCGGCGGCCGTTCAGGCCCCCTGACGCGGAACCATGTCGAGCGATCCAGCCACGACCATCCATCCGACCGCGATCGTCGATGCCGGCGCCACCATCGGTGCGGGCTGCCGGATCTGGCACTGGGTGCATGTGTCCGCGGGCGCGGTGATCGGGCGGAACTGCTCGCTTGGACAGGGTGTCTTCGTCGGGAACAGAGTTCGGATCGGCAATGGCTGCAAGATCCAGAACCACGTGTCGGTCTACGACAACGTGACGCTGGAGGACGACGTCTTCTGTGGACCAAGCATGGTCTTCACGAATGTCTACAACCCACGCTCCGCCGTGCCGCGTCGTGACGAGTACCGCGACACGCACGTGGGGCGCGGCGCGACCCTCGGGGCCAACTGCACGATCGTGTGCGGCGTTCGCATCGGTCAACATGCCTTCGTGGGTGCTGGCGCGGTGGTGAACCGGGACATCCCGGCATTCGCTCTGGTGATCGGCGTGCCCGGGCGTGTGGCGGGCTGGATGAGCCGATTCGGCGAGCGCATTCCGCTTCCACCCCAGGGCCAGGGTCAGTGGCATTGCCCGCACACGGGCGATGTGTACGAGCTTGCCGGATCCAGCCTCCGGCTCGCGGTCGAAGGATCGCTGGCGCGTCCGTGATGCAGGACTTCGTGCTCTTCACGAACACCCAGTGGACGCAGGCACCGCGCCTGCGCCATCAGGTGGCGAGGTTGCTTGCACAGGCGGGCCATCGCGTGACGTTCTTCGAGACACCGGCTCATCCCTGGCAGGCCGTCGATCGCACGCCGCGCGAGGTGGAACCCAGGATTCGACTCGTCTCAAGCCGGCAACTTATTCATCATCAACTTCGTGTCGTGCGGCCGCTGCAGCGACTCAACGAGGCCTTCGTGCTGGGCGAGATCCGCCGAAGCCTGCCGACCGACGTCGATCCGGCGCGGTGCACGGTCATCAACTTCCGCTACGAGTACGGGTTCGTGCGAACGGCGTTTCCAGGTTGTCCGATGCACACGATCATCCACGACAACTTCGAGGCGCAATGCCGCCTGCCATGGCGGGGACACATCACGGATGCGCTCGCGCGCACCTGCCGGGCAAGCGACCGGGTCCTCGTGGTTTCCACGCCGCTGCAGCGCCGCCTCTCCCGATGGTGCAACCCCGAACTCTTCCTGCCGTGGTCGGTGGAGGCCTATCGCGCCCCCTCGCCGGGCATGGAGCCTCGGCGGGACCTTGCGTTCTGGGGCTACGTGGACACGGCGGTGGATCTGACGATGGTTCGCCGCGTGGCCGCCGCGCTGCGGGAACGCGGCGAGGGCGGGCGCGTGCTGCTGATCGGCCCCACGGAGAAGGCGCACCGACGGCGACGGATCGTGGAGTCCCTGGCGGACGAGCCGAACGTGGAGGTGCACGACCGGACGGATCTGGACCGGCTGCCGCTCGACCGGCTGCTCGGCGCGATCCTTCCCTACGTGGACTCGGAGTCGGTGCGATCGGTCACGCTGGCGAACAAGTCGATGCAACTTCTTGCGCGCGGCCTGCCGCTGCTGATCTCGTCCATGCCCGAGTTCGTGCAGAAGCCCTTCGTTCTTCGCCTCGATGGCGAGGAGCCGATCGCGTCCGTCCTGGCGCGGTGTCGGGCGGGGTTCTCCGGGTGGCAACAAGGCATCCGCGAGTTCGTCGAGGCGAATTCGCCCGCATCCCGCCTCAAGCAGCTCGGCGTGACGGCCGATGGAGGCACGGAGGTATGATCCGAAAATGCTGAATTTCGCCCTTGTCGGATGCGGCCGCATCGCCAAACGGCATTCGGAACTGCTTGGACACAAGCAGATCGCGAACGCGCGCCTTGCCGCCGTGTGCGACATCGTGAAGTCCAAGGCGGAGGCGATCGGCACGCAGTTCGGGGTGCCCGCCTACGCCGACATGCACGAGATGATGCAGAAGGAGAAGGTCGACGTGGTGGTGGTGCTCACCGAGAGCGGCCTGCACGCCGAGCACGTGATCGCCCTCTCCAGGTACCGCAAGCACATCGTGGTCGAGAAGCCGATGGCCCTGAGCCTGGCGGACGCGGACCAGATGATCGCTGCCTGCGACAAGGCCGGCGTAAAGCTCTTCGTCGTGAAGCAGAACCGCCTGAACGTGCCGGTCGTCAAGATGCGCGAGGCCCTGGAGGCCGGCCGGTTCGGCAAGCTCGTCATGGGCACCGTGCGCGTGCGCTGGTGTCGACCCCAGTCCTACTACGACCTGGACAAGTGGCGTGGCACCTGGGCGCTCGATGGCGGCGTGCTGACCAACCAGGCCAGCCACCACATCGACCTGCTCGAGTGGATGATGGGTGACGTGGACAGCGTCTTCGCCATGAGCCGCACCGCGCTCGTGAACGTCGAGACCGAGGACACGGCGGTCGTCGTGCTTCGGTTCGCCAGTGGCGCGCTGGGCGTGATCGAGGCGACCACCGCCACGCGCCCCAAGGATCTGGAAGGCTCCATCTCCGTCCTGGGCGAGGGCGGCACGGTGGTGATCGGCGGATTCGCCGTGAACGAGATGCTGACATGGAACTTCGTGAAGCAGCAGCCGGGCGACGAGGAGGTGCTGAAGAAGTACTCCGTGAACCCGCCCAGCGTGTACGGCTTCGGCCACCAGGCCTACTACGAGCATGTGGTGTCCAGCATCCTGAACAACACGGCCCAGCTCGTCGACGGCCTTGCAGGCCGCAAGAGTCTGGAACTGATCTCGGCGATCTACGAGTCGGTCGAGACAGGTCGAGAGGTCTCGCTCCGCTTCAAGCCCTCGCGCTGCAGGCTTGGTCAACGCCATGGCTGAACCAAAGCTCCTGTCCGCCGCAATCGTGAACGTGAAGTTCGGCGAGCGCGTGAAAGTCGTGCAGCCGGCGAACGTCTACGGATGCGAGATCGGCGACGACTGCTTCATCGGGCCGTTCGTGGAGATCCAGAAGGATGTCCGCATCGGGGCTCGCTGCAAGGTGCAGTCGCACGCGTTCGTGTGCGAGCTGGTCACCATCGGCGACGACTGCTTCGTGGGCCACGGCGTGATGTTCGTGAACGACCTGTTCCAGACCGGCGGACCGGCGCGCGGCGACAAGACGCTCTGGAAGTCCACGCACATCGGCTCCCGGGTCTCGCTCGGGTCCAATGCCACTATCCTCCCGGTTCGCATCTGCGACGACGTGGTGATCGGCGCCGGCGCCGTGGTCACCAAGGACATCACCCAGCCCGGCATCTACGCCGGCAATCCCGCCCGGCTGCTCCGACCCCTGAAAGGCAAGGCCTCATGAACATCCCGTTCGTCGACCTGTACGCCCAGTATCTGACCATCCAGAAGGACATGGATGCAGCGATCGCGGGCGTGATCCGCGATTCGGCGTTCATCCGAAGCAAGCACGTGACCGACTTCGAGGCGCAGTTCGCCCAGGCGGTCGGCGTGAAGCACTGCGTGAGCTGCGCCAACGGCACCGACGCGATCTACATCGCCATGAAGGGACTCGGCATCAAGCCGG
>JBIIOC010000088.1:0-8771 GCA_044337135.1 Phycisphaerales bacterium
GACCTGCTTCGACGCCGACAGCCTGCGCCGCTACATGAGCAGCGCGGTGATCGCGAGCGAACTCGCCGACGCGCCCGTGCTGATCGACAGGTTCCTGAACGACGCCATCGAGGTCGACGTGGACGTGCTCGCCGATTTCGAACCCGACGAGCGCAGCCGCACCAACCTGCTGCCGCAGCGCAGCGCGAACGCGCGCGCGGTCATCTGCGGCGTGATGGAGCACATCGAGGAGGCCGGCATCCACTCCGGCGACAGCACCTGCACCATCCCGCACTACTCGCTGCCCTCGGTGATCGTGCGCCGCATCAAGGATCAGGCGCTCGCGATGGCGAAGCGTCTGCGCGTGCGCGGCCTGATGAACGTCCAGATGGCCGTGAAGGACGACCAGGTCTACGTGATCGAGGTGAACCCGCGCGCAAGCCGCACGGTTCCCTTCGTGAGCAAGGCCAAGGGCGTGCCCTACGCGCGCCTTGCCGCGCGCGTGATGATGGGTGCCACGCTCGATGAGCTGGGCGTGCAGGAAACGCAGGACCAGAGCTTCTTCGCCGTGAAGGAGAGCGTCTTCCCGTTCAGCAAGTTCCCCGGCGTCGACGTGATCCTGGGGCCCGAGATGCGCTCGACCGGCGAGGTCATGGGCGCGGACCGAAACCTGCCGATCGCGTTCGCCAAGGCGCAGATGGCCGCCGGCGTCTCGCTGCCCACCGAAGGCAGCGTGTTCCTGTCGCTGCGCGAGGGTGACAAGCGCCACGCGGCCGACATGACCCGCTCGCTCCAGCGCATCGGGTTCCAGGTCTTCACCACGAGCGGCACCCACGCGGAACTCGCGAAGCAGGGCATCCAGACCTCGCTGGTCGCCAAGATCAGCGAGGGCGTGCGGCCCAACGTGCTCGATCTGGTGCGCAACCGGCAGATCCACCTGATCCTGAACACCGCCACGCGCAAGGGTGGCAACACCGACGAGGGCAGCATCCGCGCGCAGGCGGTGCGAAGCGGCATTCCCATCGTGACCACGGTGGCGGGTGCGCGCGCCGCGGTGCAGGCCATGGCCGCCCTGAAGGCCGGCCCGTGGCAGGTCTTCGCGATCCAGGACTACTTCCCGCACCTCACGCGGCCGGCGGCTCGTCCGGCGGTTCGCGAGACGGTCGCGGTCTGACCCTAGAATGCCCACCCCCATGGGTCTCGAGAACATCACCCAGTACCTGCCCGCGTGGGTCGCTCCCACTCCCGCCTTCTGCCAGATCGTCACCGGCATGCTGGTGATCCTGGTGATGCTCCACGTGATCCTGGGTGGATGCGCCTACGGCATCATGCTCGAGCGCAAGCTCAGCGCGTGGATGCAGGACCGCGTGGGCCCCAACCGCGTCGGCCCCGCCGGCCTGCTGCAGCCGATCGCCGATGGCCTGAAGTTCATCATGAAGGAGGAGTACACCCCGCGCGGAGCGGACAAGGTGCTCTTCATGATCGCGCCGACGCTCATCATGATCCCGGCGATGATCAGCTTCGCGATCGTCCCGTGGGGTGGCACGCTGGAGCTGTCGCAGCTTCCGTTCGGTCTGGCCAGGACCCTTGGCGTGGAAGGCATCACCGTGCGTCTTGCCGGCGCCGTGGTGAACGTGGGCATGATCTACCTGCTCGCCGTCGCCAGCCTGGGCGTGTACGGCGTTGCGCTCGGCGGCTGGGCCAGCAACAGCAAGTTCAGCTTCCTGGGAGGCCTGCGCGCGAGCGCGCAGATGATCAGCTACGAGATCCCGATGGGCCTGGCGCTGCTGTGCGTGGTGCTCACCGCGGGCACGCTCGATCCCTACGCCATCATCGAGGCGCAGAGCCACGGCAACGGCATGTGGAACCTGCTGCAGCACCCGGTCGCGGCCGTGCTCTTCTACACATGCATGCTGGCCGAGTCGAACCGCGCGCCCTTCGATCTTGCGGAGGCCGAGAGCGAGCTGGTGGGCGGCTACCACACCGAATACAGCAGCATGCGCTTCGCCATGTTCTTCCTGGCGGAGTACTTCCACATGATCACGGGGGCGGCGTTCTTCAGCGTGCTCTTCCTGGGCGGCTGGAGCCTGAACCCCTTCGGCGGCTCGCTCGACCTGCCGATGCAGGGCGGTCTGCCGCTGGTGCTTGCGCAGGTCGGCGTGATGCTCGGCAAGGTCACCTTCATGGTGGCCTTCGCCATGGCGATCCGATGGACGCTGCCGCGCTTCCGCTTCGATCAGCTCATGAAGCTCGCGTGGGAGGGCATGATTCCCACCGCGCTGGTCATGCTGCTCATCACCGCCGTGTTCACCTACATGGGCTGGGCGGGCTCCATCTGGGCGGGCTCACTCCTGTGTGTCGCGGTGATGTACCTGGTCGGACCCATGCTGCCGCGCCAGAAGAACCCCAACCACCGCATCGGCATGATCGGCAGCCGCTTCAGCCCGTTGGTGGAGGGCACCGGCTCGGTCAGCTCGCATCCGGTGGCGATGAGCGACGCCGCGATCCCGGATCGCCGCCAGGGCCTGCAGAGCATCCACTGATCCGGCGCGTCAGCGCGCCAGCCGACGCATGCGGCCCACCCAGTGGCCGTAGCGCAGCACCGCGCGCACGCGCTCCATCCGGGGCGGCATGCGCGCCGGATCCGTGCCGAACGCGGTCTCCCTTCGCCAATGCCAGTAACGCCCGGACAGTCGCCCGCGCGTGACGATCGCCAGCCGCGCGAGCTGCCAAAGGGCATCAAGGGTGTGAAGGACGGTTCGCACGAACGCATCGTACGCGGCGACTCCGACTTGCCTTCCACGAGCCATGCATTAGAGTTCCGTCATCGCGAGGGCCCATCGCCCGAGCAACCGACATCCAGTGCGGCGTCGATCGAACCTCCGACTCGATCGATGTCGCCGTCTGGGACCCCGGAAATTCCGCCCGTGTCCAGAGTGTGTCCATTCGCACACCTAGACTGCATCGCATGGCGAAGCAGCGCACGCAATTCCTGTGCGGCCAGTGCGGCGCGGTGCAGCCCAAGTGGATGGGCAAGTGCCCGGACTGTGGCGCATGGGATGCCCTGGAGCAGTTCATCGAGGCCAAGGCCGCGCCGGGTGCCGTGAATCTGGGAGCCGAGGCGCCACACGCCCAGACCTCGGCCGAACCTCTTGGTCGCGTGCAGGCCGCACGTGTGCCGCGCCTGCCCACGGGCGTGCCCGAGTTTGACCGTGTTCTTGGCGGTGGATTCGTTCCCGGCAGCGCCGTGCTGCTTGGTGGCGACCCCGGCATCGGCAAGAGCACGCTGCTGCTGCAGGCACTCGCGGAACTGGCGGATCACGGCTCCACCGTGCTCTATGCGAGCAGCGAGGAAAGTGCGCATCAGGTGCGCCTGCGTGCGGAGCGGCTTGTGGCGAACGCTTCCGCCGGCCGCGAGGAGCGCCTCTGGATCCTGGCGGAAACGAACCTTGCACGGCTGCTGGAGCAGGCCCGCAAGGTGCAGCCCGCCGTGCTGGTGGTCGACTCGATCCAGTTGGTGCATCGAAGCGACGTCGATGCGGTTCCCGGCAGCGCCAGCCAGTTGCGCCGCTGCGCGCTCGACCTGGTGGCCTTCGCCAAGGGCAGTGACTGCGTGGTGGTGATCGTCGGGCATGTCACGAAGGACGGCCTGCTGGCTGGCCCACGCCTGCTCGAGCACCTGGTCGATGTGGTGCTGAGCTTCGAGGGCGACCGCCATCACGCCCACCGCGGCGTGCGCGCCATCAAGAACCGGTTTGGAAGCACCTTCGAGATGGGCCTGTTTGAAATGACTGGTTCTGGCCTGATTGCGGTGGATGAATCCACGCTTGCATCGGATCCCGCCCTGGATCCCCGACCGGGATGCGTGGCCGTGCCGGCCTTGGCCGGGTCGCGGTGCCTTCTGGCCGAAGTCCAGGCCCTGACAGCCACCGGCATTCTGGGGGGCGCCAAGCGCAAGGCCAGTGGGCTGGATTCCAACCGCCTTGCCATGCTGCTGGCCGTTCTGGAGCAACATGCCGGGCTTCGCCTGACCGATCAGGATGTCTATGCCTCGGCCGCGGGAGGGGTCCGGCTGCTCGAGCCAGGAACAGATCTCGCCGTTGCCTTGGCCGTGGCCGGGGCACGAATGGGCCGCACCACCCCACCCGCATTTGCAGCGGTTGGTGAAATCAGCTTGAGCGGACAGATCCGGCCGTGCAGTCACCTGGAGCAGCGAATCGCAGCCGCTGCCCGCCGCGGAGTCCGATCGCTGCTTGTTCCGCAGGCACAGGCAGGGTCCCGGAACGCGAATCGGATCGAGCTCATTCCAGTCGATCGGGTGAGCCAAGCCCTTGAATTTCTGGCTCCATCGGGACCCTCAAGGCCAACCCCGAAGCAAAAAACGCTCAAACAATCCCCAAATTGATCACAAGCGCCTGTCCAGCATGGGTTTGTGAATTCAAAATTGGAGTCGCAAACCCCGTTTTTGACCCAGAAACGCGGTTTTTGACCCCTTGGCAGTTGCCAACCCGCCCACTTCGCTATCATCTCCGCCTCAACCTCCCGGTCCCGAGGGACCGATAGAGGGAACGCCCACCGGTCTCTGCCTGTCGGGGTAGGGACGCTGACGGTTGGGTGGATGACGCACGGCACGAACCAAGGGTCATGGTTACGGCCGACAGTTCTAGATAGGAGCACTCACATGAGTCTGACGAAGTTTGTTGGTCTCCTCGCAGGTACCGCGGTGGCCGGTTCGGCCCTCGCCGCGTCTGTCGATGGTGGCACTGATGCAATGAACGAGATCGCGAACCTGAAGAAGGAGATCGCCGAGCTCAAGGCTGCCAACGGTGACAAGTGGCTCACCGAGCAGCGCGAGACCGAGATCCGCGCCGTGGTGCAGGACGTCCTCGCCGACGCCGACACCCGCAGCAGCCTGCAGGCCGCCCAGGCGACCAGTGGCTACAACAACGGCTTCTTCATCAGCAGCCCGGATGGCAACTTCAAGCTGCAGATGAACGGCCAGTTGCAGACCCGTTGGGCCTACAACTGGCTCAGCAACCGTGACATGAACAATAGTGAAGCCACCATTGCGGACCCGACGGGCGCAACCAGCACTGGCACATTCAACCAGCTCGGTGTAGCGAAGGCTGCCTACGGCTTCGAAGTGCGTCGTGCGAAGCTCGAGTTCAGCGGGCACATCTCTGACCCGAGCTGGCAGTATGCCGTCACGCTCGCGTATCAGCAGTTCTTCAACAGCAACACGCTGAGCAATGATGCCTACAACTTCGCTGGTGGTGGCGGTGTCAGCCAAGGTGACAACTTCGCCGGTGGCATCGGTCTCGAGAACGCCTACGTCAAGAAGGACCTCGGTAACGGGTTCAATGTGATGGTTGGCCAGTTCAAGAGCCCCTTCCTGCGCGAATGGCTCGTGAGCAGCAAGTATCAGCTGGCTGTCGAGCGCTCGCTCGTCAGCACCCTGTTCAGCACCGGCTGGACGCAGGGCATTCAGTTGGGCTGGAACAATGACATGCTGCGCGTGATGGCCAGTTACAACGACGGTGCCAACAACGCGAACCTCGGTTCGATCTCGGGCACCAACGTTAACGACTCTGGCTTGTTCGGTAACGGCGGTGCGGGCTTCACGCAGTGGGCCTTCACCGGCCGCGTCGAGGCGATGCTGAGCGGCAACTGGGCGCAGTTCGACAACCTCACCAGCATGCGTGGTGAGGGTTCGGGCATCCTGGTTGGTGGCGGCATCAACTGGCAGCGCGGTGGTCAGCAGGGCAACCTCGCTCTTGCTGATGCGACGCCGGCCAACGGCAACGCTGACGGTGAGTTCTTCAGCTGGACCATCGACGCGACCTGGGATCTGGGTGGCGCGAACCTGTACGGCGCGTGGGTGATGAACTCCTCCTACTCGCTGCCGGGTGGCCAGGGCGACATCAACAGCTACGGCATCGTGGTTCAGGGTGGTTACTTCATCACCGACGCCATCGAGCTCTTCGCTCGCTGGGAGTGGATGAGCACCCAGAACAAGAACACCAATCTTGCTGGTGCCGACGTGACCGGCAACACGCCGAACAGCGCCTTTGTGAACAACATCGGCACCCTCGGCGCGAACTGGTACATGAGCAAGAACGTGAAGTGGACCACTGACTTCGGCGTCAGCTGGAACCCCGTCACCTTCCAGACCGGTCTGTTCGGCCAGAACATCGCTGGCGCGGACTACCGCACTGAGGGCGCGAACGGCGGCGGACAGATCGTCTTCCGCACGCAGCTCCAGCTCCTGTTCTGATCGCCTGATCAGAGCACGTCATCCGCTGACTGGTTGATCCAGTCAGCCTCACTCAGACTCAACCCCCCGGTCCAATGTGGGCCGGGGGGTTTTCTGTTTTGCCTGGCAAGTCTTTCCGCTGGCAAGTCCGCGGCCCGGCGAGATGCCTCATCCGACAGGCCTCACATCCTGTGCTCTGTTGACAACCTGTCTGATTCAAGACGCGCAGGCCCGAAGCCCGGAACCTTTCCATGCACGATCACGCCGGTGGTCCTGCGGATCGATCAAGGAATCCTGGAGCAACCATGCGCCTTCACACCGCTTCCGCCGTAGCAGCCATCTTCGTCGCACCATTTGCACTGGCCGCTGACGCAACCCAGCCTGCCGCCCCTGTCGACGCCAGCGCACGAATCGCGGCGCTCGAGCAGGCCGTGTCGGACCTGATGAAGGAAAAGGGTGAGAGCTGGCTCACGCAGGAACGCTCCAACGAGATCCGCGCCGTCGTTCAGGACGTCCTGAACGACGCCGATACCCGCGCCAGCCTGCAGACCTCCTCGGCGACCAGTGGCTACAAGGACGGCTTCTTCATCGCGAGCCCGGATGGGAACTTCCGCCTGCAGATCAATGGCGACCTGCAGTTCCGCTGGGCATACAACAACCTCAGCAGCCGATCGATGGCCAACAGTCAGTCGGGGATCGGCGTTCCTGATCCACTCGTTGGCCCATCCTTCAACGAATCCGGTGTTTCCAAGGCCGCCTATGGATTCGAGGTCCGGCGTGCGAAGCTCGAGTTCAGCGGGCATTTCTACGATCCCACGTGGCAGTACGCCACGACCATCGCATACCAGCAGTTCTTCGGCTCCAACACCCTTTCGCCCGGCTTCGCGACCGGCGCGAACAGCACTTCGGGAACGCTTGCGAGCGGCGGTGGCGTTTCGGGTGGCGACAACTACGCGGGCGGCTTCTCCCTTGAGAACGCCTACATCGCCAAGCAGTTCGACGGCGGATACAAGCTCACCATCGGCCAGTTCAAGAGCCCGCTGCTGCGGGAATGGCTGATCAGCAGCAAGGGACAGATGGCGGCCGAGCGATCCATCGTGACCTCGCTCTTCAACACGGGTTGGACGCAGGGACTTCAGCTTTCGTGGCAGGGTGACGCCCTGCGGTTCATGGCGAGCTTCAACGACGGTGGCAACAACGCGAACCTGGGCTCCACAAGTGGCACGTTCATCAATTCGGCAAACGGCAACGGCAACCTTGGTGTGGGCTTCACCCAGTGGGCCGTCACGAACCGCCTGGAGTTCCTGACCTTTGGAAGTTGGTCGCAATTCGACGACTACTCGAGCATGCGCGGCGAAGCGCAGGGGCTGCTCCTGGGAGCAGGCTTCAACTGGCAGCGTGGTGGCCAGCAGCAGACGTCGATCGATCCGGCTCTCGTTGTTCCCGATGCCACACCCGGCTCTGGCAACGCCGACGCGAACTTCCTGACTTGGACCGCGGACGCAAGCTATGAGATGGGTGGCGCAAGCCTGTCGGCCGCCTGGATGATGAACACGTCCTATTCCATGATCGATGGCCAGCAAAGCATCAATTCCTACGGTGCCCAGGTGCAGGGCGCGTTCTTCCTGACCGACTCGATCGAGTTGTTTGCGCGCTGGGAGTGGATGGAAACCGCCTCGACATCGGTGAATGCCGCGATCCCAAACATCGACTTCAACACGGCCGCCGAGTCGTTCGTGAACAACATCGGCACCATCGGCGGCAACTGGTATCTGAGTGGCCGTGCGCTCAAGTTCACCACCGACGTGGGCGTCAGTTGGAAGCCGCAGATCTTCCAGACGGGCCTCTTCGGCGACAACATCGCCGGCGCCAACTACCGCCAGGAGGGTGTGGGTGGTGGTGGTCAGATCGTGGTGCGCTCGCAGATTCAGTTGATCTTCTGAGTCCCTTGTCCTTCGGGCTTCACGCGGAATGACCTCCTGCGACGGCTCGGCGCCGATCTGGTCGCCGGGCCGTCTTAATGTGTTCCAGACACAACGGCTGCATTCCGTGAAAACGGTCTTTACACCATCCGACGGATGTTCAGGTCTGGTTCACGTTGTGTGAACCTGATCATCAACCAAGGAGGCTCGCATGCACCTGGCCCTGCCGATCCTGACCGCGATTCTGGCCGCCCCGATCGACGATCGAATCTCGCAGATGGAGCGCGAGCTCGAGATCCTGCGCCAGCAGAACGAGTCTCTCTCGGCCGGACTTGATGAGATGCGCCGCATCAACAAGTCTCTCCAGTCCAGCGTGGACCAGCTGCAGGTGCAGCAGAACGACAAGTGGCTCAGTCAGGAGCGCGCTGCCGAGATCCAGAAGACCGTCGAGGGCGTTCTGAAGGATGCCGAGACCCGCACCAGCCTGAAGAAGGCCACCACGCTGACCGGCTATCACCCGGACCGCGGCTTCTTCATCGCCACACCCGATGGAAACTTCAAGCTGAACGTGGGCGGGCAGGTGCAGGTGCGCTATGCGGCGAACTTCTACAGCGACA
>JBIIOC010000089.1:0-8742 GCA_044337135.1 Phycisphaerales bacterium
GAGTCGCTCGATCTTTCCGCGCTGAAGATGGTGGTGCTCGACGAGGCCGACGAGATGCTCGACATGGGCTTCGCCGAGGACCTGGAGGCGATCCTGACCGCCACGCCCGAGACGCGGCAGACCGCGCTGTTCAGCGCCACGCTGGCACCGCGCATCGCGCGCATCGCCGAGAAGCACCTGCGCGATCCCGAGCGCGTGCAGATCGCGCGCGAGAAGGGGGTGAAGGGAACCGCGGCCAAGGTCCGGCAGGTTGCGTACGTGGTGCCGCGCGCGTTCAAGGTGGTCACGCTTGGGCGGGTGCTGGACATGGAGGATCCGGCGCTCGCGCTGGTGTTCTGCCGCACGCGCATCGAGGTGGACGAGCTCGCCGACGCGCTGACCGGCCGCGGCTATCGCGTGGAGGCGCTGCACGGCGGCATGGGACAGATGGATCGCGACCGCGTGATGCGCAAGGCGCGAGGACAGGCGGTCGACGTGGTGGTGGCGACCGACGTGGCGGCGCGCGGCATCGACATCGATCACCTGAGCCACGTGGTGAACTTCGACGTGCCGCCGGCGCCCGAGACCTACGTGCATCGCATCGGCCGCACGGGCCGCGCCGGCCGCGAAGGCACCGCGATCACGATCGCCACGCAGCGCGAGGGGCGCATGATGCGCAACATCGAGTCGCTCACCAAGCAGCGCTTCGAGATGGCCGACGTGCCCACGCCCGACCAGGTGCGCACGCGCAGGCTCGACCGCATGAAGGGCGAGCTGTCGAAGGCCGTCGAGGCCGGGGAGCTGGAGCCGTACCTCTCGGCGATCCGCTCCATGGAGATGGATCCGGCGGAGCTGGCCGCGGCCGCGATGAAGTCGCTGCACGAGGCACGGCGCGGCGATCACGCCGCCGAGGACAAGGTGCAGGTGCCGAAGTGGGAGGACCGCGGCGGTCCGTCGCATTCGCGCACGCCCTCGGAGCGCGATTCGCGCGGCACGGAGCGTCCCGAGCGTGCCGGCGGCTGGAAGAAGAAGACCCCCGAGCGCGGCGATCGTGCCGAACGCGCGCCCGCGCGCGGCGGTCGAGGCGCCCCCGAGTTCGTGCGCATCTTCGTGGGTGGCGGCAAGCGCATGGGCATGCGGCCCAACGACCTTGTCGGCGCGATCGCCAACGAGGCCAACGTGAACCCGCGCTCGCTCGGCGGCATCGAGATCGACGAGATGTCCTCCTTCGTCGAGGTGCCCGCCCACGAGGCCGATCACATCATCCAGGTGCTTCGCAAGGCCACGCTGCGCGGGCGCAAGGTGAAGGTGAGCCGTGACCTTGGGTTCAAGCGGGGCTTCAAGCCCGCATGACCGGTCGCGGAACCGGGGGATGCGGCGCGATCACCCCTTCAGGATCTCGCCCAGCGCGTGCGCGAAGGCGTGCGCCTCGGCGAAGCGGTTGAACAGCGGCGCAGGGCTTGCGCGCACCACGTCGGGCTCCCGGAAGTCGCACCAGAATCCGCGCTCGTGCAGCGCCTTTGCCGTGCTACGGGCGTCGCCCGGAATGCGGATCGAGAGCTGGCAGCCGCGCTCGTGCGTGGCGGCAGGCGTGATCACGCTGCAGGTTCGCGGCGCCGTGTGGCGCAGCATGAACTCCATGTAGGCGCTCAGCGTCAGGCTCTTGCGGCGCAGCGCCGCGAAGCCCACGCTGTCGAAGAGCTCCAGGCTCGCGCGCAGCGGCGCGGCCGACAGGATCGGCGGGTTCGTGAGTTGCCAGCCATCGGCACCGGCCACCGGCACGAACGCGTCGAGCATGCGCAGGCGCTCGACCGGATCGTTGCCCCACCAGCCCGCGAAGCGCGGCCGCTCCAGGTCGTTCGCGTGGCGCTCATGCACGAAGCAGCCGGCCACGCTGCCCGGGCCCGCGTTCAGGTACTTGTAGCTGCACCAGCAGGCGAAGTCGCAGTTCCAGTCGTGCAGCGACAGCGGCACGTTGCCCACCGCGTGCGCAAGGTCGAATCCGCACAGCGCGCCCGCCTTGTGCGCGGCCGCCGTGATCGACTGCATGTCCAGCACCTGCCCCGTGAAGTAGTTCACGCCGCCCACGAGCACCAGCGCCAGGGTGTCGCCCTCGCGCTCGATGGCGCGCGTGAAGTCGGCCACGTCGAAGCAGGCCTGCCCGTCGCGCGGCTTCACCTTCACGACCACCTGCGCGGGATCCATGCCGCGAACGCGCACATGGCTCTCGATCGCGTAGGTGTCGCTGGGGAACGCGCCAGCCTCCATGAGGATGCGGACACGCTTGCCCTGTGGCCTCCAGAAGCTGGCGAGCATGAGATGCAGGTTCACCGAAAGGCCGTTCATCGCGACCACCTCGATCGGCCTGGCGCCCACGAGCCTGCCGAGCGGCTCGCGGAACCATTCATGATGCTTGTACCAGGGCCATGCGCCACGGAAGCGGCCCTCGCTCGCCATGCCGCCCCAGGCATCCAGCTCCGCCTGCAGCAGCGTGCGCGTGGCGCGCGGCATGGGGCCCAGCGAGTTGCCGACCAGGTACGTCACGGCACGCCCCGAGGCGTCCCGCGGAAGCTCGAACGCCTCGCGACAGCTCGCCAGTGGATCGGATTCGTCCAGATGCCGCGCGAAGTCGGCGTCGGTCGAGAAGTCACGCACCGAGAGTCCTGGGGGGGCCGTGCTCATGCGCGCATGCTACGGCGATTTCACCGCGCCCCTTCGATTTCGGACCCCTCTGCAGTACCCTGCGCGACATGACGCTCGCACCCGTCGGGATGCTGGAGCGGGGGGCCGAGCTCGCGCAACGCGAGGCTCCCGAGTCCGCGCACGCGTGGACCGTCTGGCCAGCGCGCGAGCGAACTGGCCGCGCGGCGCTCGTGCTGCTGGCGATCGTCGCGATCGGCGCCAGCGCGGCGCTCGCGATGGGCGACGCATGGTTCGGCGTGATGGGCGCGCTGGCGATCGCGGTCTCGCTGCATCGCTTCCTGCTTCCGACCGACTGCGTTCTGACGAGCGACGGCATCACCATTCATGAACCGCTGCGGGTGCACCGGATCGCCTGGAGTTCGGTGGAGGGGATCCTGTGGAGGTCCGATGCGGGCCTGCTGCGCGCCACGCGCGACGCGGCCGGACGCGTGATCGCGCGGACGGGTGGCATGCGAGGCGTGGTCGTGCCCCTGGGCAACGATCCCGTGGCCGCCGAGGCGCGACGCCGGGCGGTCGAGGCCTTCCTGGAACGACATGGCCGCTGAGCAACGCACGGGCTGGCGTGCACGGCTGCGCCACGCCTTCGCGGTGGAGGCCGACGGCCCCGTCGAGCCCGAGCCGGCGGTGCGGAGGATCGTCGACGACCTGCTCGAGCGCATCGTGAGGCGTCGCATGACCGTGCCCGCGTCGATGCTGCTGGAGAGCTGGCGACCCCTGGGTGCCGTGAGCGCGCAGATGATGCACGCGCTCACGCCATTCACGGGCGTGGTGATCGACGCGAACGCGTGGACCTCGCTCGCCTCCTACGTGGAGAAGCGCGGCGCGATCCCGTGGATGGTCGATCGGCTGGCGGAACTCGAGTCGCGATCCCCGACCGACGGTCGCGCGTCGGGCGGCTGAGCCGCTCGTATCCTCGACGCCGCATGCACGCCGCCACGCACATCGATCCATCGCGCATCCGAATCGTCGTGGCGACCGACTGCGGCAGCACCACGACGAAGGCGATCATGATCGAGCTGCGCGACGGCGCGTACCGCCAGACGCACCGCGGCGAGGCGCCCACGACGGTCGAGGAGCCGCTGGCCGACGTCACGCTGGGCGTGACCAACGCGATCACCGAACTGCAGGAACTCAGCGGCCGCAAGCTGGTGAATCCGGATGGCACGATCATCCGCCGCAGCGACCCCGGTGATCCCGATGGCTGCGACATCTACGTCAGCACCAGCAGCGCCGGCGGCGGCCTGCAGATGATGGTGGCGGGCGTGGTGCGCGAGATGACCGCCGAAAGCGCCAAGCGCGCGGCCCTTGGCGCGGGCGCCATCGTGATGGACACCATCGCGGGCAACGACCGTCGCAAGCCGCACGAGCAGATCCAGCGCATTCGCGAGCTGCGCCCCGACATGGTGCTGATCTCGGGCGGCACCGATGGCGGCGACCAGCGCAAGGTGGTCGAGATCGCGGAACTCATCGCGCCCGCGAAGCCGCGCCCGCGTTTCGGCGGCGAGTACCGGCTGCCCGTGATCTACGCCGGCAACCGGGAGGCGGCCGACGCGGTGCGTCGCGTGTTCGGCGGACCCGGCTTCGACCTGAGCGTGGTGGACAACCTGCGCCCCACGCTGGAGCGCGAGAACCTCGGCCCCGCGCGCGAGCGCATCCACGACGTGTTCCTGGAGCACGTGATGGCGCATGCGCCGGGCTACGACCGGCTGATCTCGTGGGCCAACGCGCCGATCATGCCCACGCCGGGCGCGGTGGGCGACATCCTGCAGGAGATCGCGCGGCGTCGCGGCATCAACGCGGTGTGCGTGGACATCGGCGGCGCCACCACCGACGTGTTCAGCGTCTACGAAGGCGTGTTCAACCGAACCGTCAGCGCGAACCTGGGCATGAGCTACAGCATCAGCAACGTCTGCGCCGAGGCGGGCATGCCGAACGTGCTGCGCTGGGTGCATCTGGACATGGACGAGCGCGAGCTGCGCAACCGCGTGAAGAACAAGATGATCCGTCCGACCACCATTCCGCAGACGCACGAGGCGCTCGTGTTCGAGCAGGCGGTGGCACGCGAGGCGCTGCGGCTGGCCTTCGAGCAGCATCGCGCCTTCGCCACCAGCCTGAAGGGCGTGCAGCAGCAGCGCACCGTGGGCGACGCCTTCCGGCAGCAGGAATCGGGCGCGAGCCTGGTGGATCGCATGCGCATGGACCTGCTCATCGCCTCGGGCGGCGTGCTCAGCCACGCGCCCCGCATGGAGCAGACGGCCATGATGCTGCTCGACAGCTTCGAGCCCGAGGGTTTCACCGAACTCGCGAAGGACAGCATCTTCATGATGCCGCATCTGGGCGTGCTGGCCAGCGTGCATCCGCAGGCGGCCATGGAGGTGGTGGAGCGAGACTGCCTGATCGTGCTCGGCACCGCGGTGAGCGCCAAGGGCGAGTCGAGGCGCGGCAAGCCGTGCTTCAGCTGGAACCTGGCACCCGAAGCCGGTGCCGTGCAGCCCGGCAGCGGCACGGTGCACGCGGGTGACATCGTGCGCGTCAGGCTTGACGCCGACTGCGTCGGAAAGCTCGAGATCCGTCCCGAGCGCGGCATCAACGTGGGCGCGGGTCCGGGCAAGCCGGTCACGCGGAGCGTTCGTGGCGGACCGGTGGGGCTGCTGCTCGACGCGCGCGGACGCCCGTTGCGACTGCCCGAGGCCACGGCCGAGCGTCGCGCGTGCGTGCAGGCATGGAACACGGCGGTCGGCGTGTTCGCCTGATCGCTGCTACTTTCCCCGCATCGGCCACGCACACAAGGAGTCCCCCATGCGCTCGATCGTTCTTCTGCCGTTGCTCGTTCTGTTCCTCAACGGCCTCTGGGGCTGCAACGTGGCGCCCAAGTCCGAGGATCGAACGATCTTCGTCGAGGAGGCGCGCGAGGGCCTGAAGTACTTCGAGAAGCACGTGACGGGCCTGCAGAAGCAGCTCCGCGAGTCCGGTGGCTACGCGGTGTTCCCGGGCGCGGGTCAGTGGGGCATCATCTTCACCGGCGGCAGCTTTGGTCGTGGCGCGGTGTTCACGCCCGATGGCACGCAGATCGGCTGGGCCGCGGTGAACAACTTCAGCTTGGGTCTTCAGGCTGGCGGGCAGGGCAAGAAGATCCTGCTCGTGTTCGCGAACGTGGACATGCTCGAGCAGTTCAAGCAGGGGCTCCTCACGGGCAAGGCGGAAGGGCTTGCGGTGGCGGGCGACAAGGGCGCCACGGGCGTCGCGCCGTTCCAGAACGGCATCGCCGCGTACGTGGGCGCCGAGAAGGGCCTGATGGCCGGCGGCATGATCGGGATGGAGAACTTCCGCTACCGGGCGCTTGGCAAGGAAGACGAAGACCCGAAGTGACCCGACACGTTGGAAGTCGGCCGAGCCCACGTGCTGCGGCCGCACATGGCACGCGAGAGCGGACGGCCTCTCTGATCGCATGCATGCCGGAAGGCGTCGTGAAACGATCGGATCCCTCTCGCAGGAACATGCATGCAGTCCACGCTCGGTGTCGGGATCGACACCGCCCCTCTTGACCTCGAATTCCCGTCGGACGCGCGCCTGTCGGTCCCTGACACCGTGCAGCGCGGCAACATCGTCTGGACCTACGCGATCACGATCGGACTGGTGCACCTGCTCGCGCTTGCCGCGGTGGTGCCCTGGCTCTTCTCGTGGAGCGGCCTGATCGTCGCGATCGTGGGCGTGCACGTGTTCGGGCAGGCGATCAACCTCTGCTATCACCGCCTGCTCACGCATCGGAGCGCTCGCGTGCCGAAGTGGCTGGAGCGAACCTTCGTGGTCGGCGCGCTGTGCTGCCTGCAGGACACGCCCGCCAAGTGGGTCGCCACCCACCGATTCCACCACAACCACTCCGACGAGGTCGACGATCCGCACTCGCCGCTGGTGCGCTTCCTGTGGGCGCACGTCGGATGGCTGATGGTGCAGAACACCGCCACGAACACCATCGACACCTACCGCCGCTACGCGCGCGACGTGCTCGAGGACCCGTTCTACATGGCCCTCGAGAAGCGACCGATCTGGATCTGGATCTGGCTCGCGCATGCCATCGCCTTCTTCGCCGTCGGCCTGTCGATCGGCTGGAGCTCCGGCGCCCTGGCCGATGGCGTGCAGTTCGGGCTCAGCCTGCTGGTGTGGGGGGTGTTCGTGCGCACCGTGCTGGTGTGGCACATCACCTGGAGCGTGAACTCGCTCACGCACCTGTTCGGATACAGCAACTACGACACCAGCGACCACAGCCGCAACAACTGGTTCGTGGCGATCCTGACCGTGGGCGAGGGCTGGCACAACAACCACCACCACGATCCCGCGAGCGCCAGCAACCATCACCGCTGGTGGGAATTCGACATCACCTGGCTGCAGATCCGCGCGCTGGAGAAGCTGGGCCTCGCGACCCACGTGGTGCGGCCGCGCCACATTCGGCATGCGGCTCGTGCCGCGCACGCGGCGACCACCGGCACCGACTCGCGCAAGGATTGAGGGCGCGGCCCCGGTACCTTGGGGCCATGCATCCGCGATGGTTTTCCGCTGCGCTGGCGTTGATCGGCCTGATCGCCGCATTCGGGCCGATCGCGACGGCCGCGTCGGACTGGGATGAGGCCGCCGCCTATTCCCGATCCTGCCAAGGCCAGGTGCTGCTGGTCCTGAAGGATGGCAAGGAAGTGTTCCACGACTGCGCCCTCGGCTGGAAACCCGATCGACCGCATCCGCTGGCCAGCGGCACCAAGAGCTTCACCGGGGTGGCCGCCATGCTGGCGGTGCAGCAGGGCCTGATCTCGCTCGACGAGCGCGTGAGCGACACGTTGACCGAATGGCAGTCCGACCCGCGCAAGAGCCGCATCACGGTGCGCGAACTGCTCAACCTGTCCAGTGGCCTTGAGCCCGACTCGCGCGAGGATCGTGACAGGATCCGCGCCTTCGCTGGAGCGGGCGATGCGGGAGAGCGGCTTCGCGCCATGACCTCCGGCCGCGACGACTTCTTCGGGCAGGGTGTGTCCGCGCCCGCCGAGCATGGGCCCGGCACCAGGTTCGCCTACGGCGGCAATCACTACTTCGCCTTCGGCGCGTTCTTCGAGCGGCGCCTGAAGGCGCGGGGCGTGCAGCCCGACACGCTCTGGGAGTGGTACGAGGCGAACCTGTTCGACGCGATCGGCATGAAGGTCGCCAACATCGGCCGCGACCGACTGAAGCAGCCGCAGATCGCGGGCGGCGCGTCGCTGGGCGCGCGAGAGTGGGCCAAGTTCGGCGAGTTCGTTCGCCTTGGTGGCACCATCACGGCACCGGATGGATCGAGCAGGCAGGTGCTGCGAAGAGAATTCCTCGGGCAGTGCTTTCAGCCGAGCGCCGCCAATCCGCGCTACGGCCTCACATGGTGGCTTGGTCCCGTGGACGAGAAGAGCGGAGCACCCTCGATCGTGGTGGCGGCGGGCCTTGGAAACCAGCGCCTCTATGTCGTGCCCAGCGCGGGACTGGTCGTGGTTCGTTTCGCGCCGCTCAACAGCGAACGAGGAACCTTCAGCGACCAGGTCATGCTGGACAAGCTGCTGCTGGCCGCGAACGTGCCCACGCAGGACTTTCCAAAGATCGACCCAGGCATGGCCGAGCGCATGCGCGAGGATCTTCAGAAGAGCCGCGGCGCCGCCACGACGAAGACCGCAACACCCGACACCTCGCAGCAAGGCGCCAGCCAGCCTGGGCTGCCCGCCGAGGAGCCCGGCATGAAGCTGATCTTCCAGGACACCTTCGACACCGCGGGCGCTCCCGACCCCGCCAAGTGGGGACACGAGATCGGCTTCGTGCGCAACAAGGAGCTGCAGTGGTATCGCCCCCAGAACGCGCATTGCCAGAATGGCCTGCTGATCATCACCGCCACGCGCGAGCGAGTGCCGAATCCGAACCATGTTTCGGGCAGCGACGACTGGCGAACAGGCCGCGAGGCCGCCGACTACGCCAGCGCCAGCCTGGTCACGAAAGGCAAGTTCGAGTTCACCCATGGCCGCGTGCGCATGCGTGCCCGCATCGACACGCGCGCTG
>JBIIOC010000090.1:0-8612 GCA_044337135.1 Phycisphaerales bacterium
TGGGCGTGCCCCGATCGGCCACCGCGGAGCAGTTGCGCGAGGCGCACCGGAAGCTCGCGAAGAGGTTCCATCCGGACCTGAACAAGAGCCCGGAGGCGGCGGCGAAGTTCAAGGAGATCCAGGAGGCCTGGGACCTTCTCTCCGACGAGCAGAAGCGCAAGCAGTACGACCAGTTCGGCCACGCGGGCCCCTCCGCGGGTGGAGGACCGGGCGGCGGCTTTGGCGGTGGCGGCAAGTGGGGCAACGTGGACGCCTCGACCTTCGAGGAGATCTTCGGGGACTTCATGGGTGGCGGCCGACGCGGTGGCGGACGACGCGGCCCGAGCGCCGGCGGCGACCTTGAGAGCGAGATCTCCGTGGACTTCATGACGGCCGCGGTGGGCGGCGTGCGGCACGTGAGCGTGAGCGATGGCCACGAGACGATGAGCCTGGACGTGCGCATTCCCGCAGGCATCGAGAGCGGCGGCACCCTGCGCGTTCGTGGCAAGGGGTCCGCGGGTTCAGGCGGCGGGCCCGCGGGCGACCTGGTGCTGCACATCACCGTGGCGCCGCACCCGTGGTTCAGGCGCGAGGGACTGGACATCCTGGTGGAAGTGCCGATCTCGATCGCCGAGTGCGCGCTTGGAACCAGCGTCGAAGTGCCGCTGCTCGAGGGCACCGCGACCCTTCGCGTGCCACCCGGCACGGGCAGCGGCAAGCGGATGCGGCTGAAGGGCAAGGGCGTGCAGTCGAAGTCTGGATCCGGCGACCTGTACGCGGTGATCCGCGTGGAGGCGCCGAAGTCCCTGTCCGACGAGGATCGCGCCGCGCTGGAACGGATGAAGTCGAGCGAACCCGATCCACGCGCGGACGCGCCGTGGAACGCGCGCTAGGCGTTCAGCGGACCACGGCCGCGGACTCGCCGACTTTCCGAAGGCTCACGACGTCGGGCAGGTTCCGGAACCAGCCGTCATAGTCCAGGCCGTAGCCCGCGACGAACAGGTCGGGAATGTCGAAGCCGACGAACTCGCATGGCGTGGACAGGGCGGCGGGAAGCAGCTTGCGAAGGAGCACGCAGGTGCGCACGGTCGCGGCACCGCGGTCGGCCATGTCCTGGCGCAGGAAGTTGAGCGTGCGACCGCTGTCGAGAATGTCGTCGACCAGCAGCACGTGACGCCCCTGCACCATGGGCATGACCCCCTCGATGCGCGGTCCCTGCGAGACGGTTCCGCCGCCGTAGCTGCGCACGGTCGCCACGTCCACCCGCAGTCGATTGGGCATGCGACGCACGAGGTCGGCCGCGAACACGAACGCTCCCGTCATCACCGGCACGATCACGATGCCCTCGGCACCACCGCCGTAGGCTTCGACGATCTCCTGCGCCAGAGCCGGCATTCGGGCAGCGATCGCCTCGGCGGGCACCACCACTTCCGCGGGTTCGTACATGAGCGTCGTCATGGCTTGAGCTTCCTCAGCAGCATCTCGTTCACCGTCTTCGCCTCGGCCTTGCCGCCGCTGGCCTTCATCACGGCACCCACGATCCGCCCGATCGCGGCAACCTTGCCTGCACGCACGTCGGCAGCGGCCTGGGGCTGCGCCGCGATGGCCTCGTCGCACCACCGCTCGAGCGCCGCGTCGTCGCGCACCTGCAGCAGTCCGTGACGCTCGGCAAGCGCCTGCACCGGCGCATCACCGTCGCAGAGCAGGCCGAAGAGCTGGTCCGCGGCCTGCGGTCCCACGGCATTGGCCTCGCGCAAGGCGAAGAGTTCGGCCACGCGCTCGGGCTTCACGCCAAGCGCGGCCAGGCCGACCCCCCGCTCGTTCGCCCACTTGGCACCCGTGTTGCGCAGCAGCTTGCCGATGGCGAAGCCCGCCTTGGCGCCGCCTCCCGACGCGGCCACGCATGCCTCGAACCACAGGCAGTCGTCGCGCTCGGCGGTCAGGTTCTCCGCATCGATCGGGGCAAGCCCGTAGTCCTTCACGTAGCGCGCGCGTCGTGACAACGGCGGCTCGGGCAGCTCCGACTTCAGCCGCGCCAGCCAGGCCTCGTCGATCTCGACCGGGACCAGATCCGGATCCGGGAAGTAGCGATAGTCGTGCGCGTCCTCCTTCTCGCGCTGCAGCACGGTCTCGCACTTCACGTCATCCCAGCCGCGCGTGGCCTTCATGCCGCGGCCCATCACGCGGCCATCGCGCTTCCACGCCTCGACCTGACGCACCGCCTCGTGCTCGATCGCGCCCTTGACGGCCCTGAAGGAGTTCAGGTTCTTCACCTCGACCACCGGCGTGCGGATCTCGCTGCCGTCCTCGAGCGTGATCGCCATGTTCACGTTGGGCTCGAAACGCATGTGGCCCTTCTGCATCACCCCCTCGGAGACACCGAGGAATCGGCAGAGGTTGCGCAGCTCCTGGGCGAAGGCGACCACCTCCTCGGCGCTGCCGAAGTCGGGCGCCGTCACGATCTCGAGCAGCGGCGTGCCCGCGCGATTCAGGTCGACGAGGCTGCCGTCGTAGTGGAAGCCGCCGGGCAGCTCATGGCCCAGCTTGCCGGTGTCCTCCTCGAGATGCGCGCGGATGATGCCGATGCGCTTGACGCCGCCCGGCAGCGGCAGGTCGAAGAAACCGTCGCTGCACAGCGGCTGGTCGTACTGGCTGATCTGGTAGCCCTTGGGCAGATCGGGATAGAAGTAGTTCTTGCGATCCCACCGACAGCGCCTGGCGATGGTGCAGTGCAGCGCCAGCCCCACCAGCGCCGACATCTCCACGGCACGGCGGTTCATCACCGGCAGCGTGCCGGGCAGGGCCGCCACCAGCGGATCCACCAGCTCGTTCGGCTCGCGGCCCTCGAAATCCGGGTGGGCCGGATTCGGCGCTCGGGTGAACATCTTGCTGCGCGTGCGCAGCTCGACGTGGATCTCCAGGCCGACGATCAGGCGGGTCGTTCGGATGGCGGGCGATGCGACGGCCATGGATGGATCATAAAGTGCCGGGGATGAGAGCGTCCCGACTTGCCCGAGCCATGCTCCTGACGCTTGGCGCCGGGTGCGCGAGCACCCCGGAGACGCTCGCGCCCGAGGCCTCGCCGCAGCCCGCGCCGCAGCAAGCGGCCGTCACCAATCCTTCGCCTCGCACCTCGTCCGCCAAGGGCCGTGCGCTTCGCGCCAAGGAATCCGTGCTCACCCCCGGGGACACCAACACGCGCATGCGCTCGGACCAGCCCGTGGCCGTCGCCTCGGACAGGACCGAGGAGACGCCCGCGGCAGCGCCGGAAATCGCGACGCCACCGAAGCGGCCCGTGGAGCGTCCGACCCTGGTCCCGGTTCGATCCCTGTGTCGCCTGAATGCGCCCATCGAGGTGGAGGTTCTGGCGCCTGCGGAACACGGGGCGCTGACGATCGAGGTGCTCGATCGTGACGGCACGTCCATCGATCGGCTGTCGGTGACGCCTGGCACCGCAGACCTGACACCTCTGGTGGATGTGCTGGAGAAGACGGATCGCGCACGGTGGCTGCAGCTGCTCGAGGAAGGCCGCCCGGTCGGCGCGCCCGTCTGGTTCGTGCCACTCCGTGCGGCGCCACCGGTGCGCACCGTGCGCTCGAACCGTGCCGGCACGCAGCAACCCTACCTTCGCGTGGTGGGATGGGGCGATCGCGCCTACGACCCCACCGACGCGGAGACCGCGGCCGCCATGCCCACCTGGACTGCGCCCGATCCGATCGTGACCTCGGGGTTCCGACTGGAGTCGGCGGTCGACGTGATCCTGCACACCGACGCTGGCCCGATCCGCGTGGCGATGGTTCCAGACGCCGCGCCCGCCACGGTGGAGAACTTCCTGCGGCTTGCGCGCGAAGGGTTCTACGAGGGCACGACATTCCATCGCGTGGTGCCGCTGGATCGCGATGGGCGGCCATTCGTGGTGCAGGGCGGCGATCCCACCGGCACCGGAGACGGCGGCCCGGGCTGGAACCTGGCGCTGGAGCCGAGCGACCTGCCGCACGACCGCGGCGTGCTTGGCATGGCCCGCGGAGACGATCCGCACAGCGCCGGAAGCCAGTTCTACGTCTCGCTGTCGCGCGAAGGCACCGCTCGACTTGACGGGCAGTACTGCACCTTCGCGGTCATCACCGATGGATGGGACACGCTGGATGCGATCGCCTCGGGCGCAATCGGCGACGCGACCACCGGCCGCCCCGCCGTGCCTGTGCGGATCGAACGCGTGGAGATCGTGCCGGCTCCGCCCCGAGGCACCTCGCCCCTGTGGTCGGGGCCGCCGAAGCGCGAGAACGTCAGCCCTTCGCCGACTCCTGAGCGCTGACCTTCGTCATCTTGGGAAGGTTTCCGGTGGGCCGGCCGCTGCGGTCCACGGGCACCGCCGCGATCTTCTTCACGATCTCCATGCCCTTGGTCACCTGGCCAAAGCCGGTGTACTGGCCATCAAGGTGCTGGCACTGCTCGCGCGTGAGACAGATGAAGAACTGGCTTCCCGCGCTGTCGGGGTCGGCGCTGCGGGCCATCGAGAGCGTGCCGGGCTGATGCGGACGCTTGTTGAACTCGGCCTTCACGCGCCAGCCGGGACCGCCGGTGCCGGTGCCCTGCGGGCAGCCGCCCTGGATCACGAAGCCCGGAATGATGCGGTGAAATCCGACGCCGTCATAGAAGCCCTGTCGCGCCAGCTTCTGGAAGTTGGCGACGTGGTTCGGAGCCACGTCGTCCCAGAGTTCCACCTCGATGTCGCCGAATTCCGTGCCGATGGTTGCGGTTGGGTAAGCCATTCCGCAAGGGTAGCGCCTTGACCGCTCAGCGGCCGAGCGCGCGGCCCGTTCGGATCTGGCTCACGCTCGTGGGGAGCAGGTAGGCCCGTCCCTCGAATCGCGTGACCTCGCCGCTCATGACCACCGAGAGCGGCTCCTGTGAACTGCGCGCCTGCCTCTCCAGCCGCTCCAGCGCCGCGCACGGCAGCAGCGTGGCCTCGCGCTCACCGATCTCGCCACGCGAGCTCTCGAACACGAACCGCCACTGCCCCGTGATCGGATCGCGCGTCACGACGCCATGTCGGTCCTGGACCAATCGCGAGGGCTCCAGCCACGGTCGCTGCGTGAGCGGATCCGCTGAGCCTCCGATCCGCTGGATCGCGAGCTGGCGGGCCTCGGCCTGTCTGGCGTCGGGCGCCAGATCCGCCGAGCGCTGCACCTGTCCGATGCGATCCAGCAGGTCGCGCTCAACGTCGTCGGCACCGACCGATCCACCCTTGGCCAATGCCTGCGCGCGTGCCGCTCGCGCCTGCGGAAGCAGCGGCACCCAACGGATGCCGAAGGCTTCCATGGGATTCTGCGCCTGCTGCGCCTGCGACAGGTCTTCCTCGGATTCCTCGTCGGCGACAGGCGTGGCGATCGCCGAACCGGGTGGCCGCAGCGCGGCGGGCGCGCTGGCCGAGGCGAGCTCGGAGATCGTCGTCGCGAACGTCGGAAGCGCCGCATTCCGACCTCGATACGTGGTCACGCGCGCCGACATCTCGAAGCAAGCCTTCGATCCCTGCGACAACGACTCGTAGCGTCGCTTCATGTCCTCCAGCGTCGAACATGGAAGAAGATCGATGAGCCGATCTCGCTGCCCCTCCAGCGTGCCATGCAGCCGGAAGGCCCAGCCTCGGCCCTCGGCCGGCGGCTCGAGCGTGCCCTGGACCCGGGTCAGGAATGCGCCATCCTCGAGCAACGGAGCCTGATCGGGCGCCGCGACGGCCCCGGAAAGGCCCGAGAGCACCGTGGCGAGAAGCAGGATCTGCACGAGATGCGACATTCGGGGTTCGGCGTGCGTTGACGGCGCGGGCCTTGGCTGCAAGGATACGGATCCAGCCACGGCCGTGTACCCAAGTGGCCTAAGGGAACGGATTGCAAATCCGTGATTCGTGGGTTCAAATCCCACCACGGCCTTTGCGGCACCCCACCTCGGTGTCGCAGGACAATGCGACGGGCCCTTCCGACTGGAGGGGCCCGTCGCGTTTTTCAGGTTGGCTTGCGTCTGCCCGGCCGCGTCAGCCGCAGCTGCCCATGACCAGCAGGATCAGCGACACGTCGCCGAAGTCGACCTCGCCGCTGCCATCGAGATCGCCGGGGCAACCAGGGCATGGTCCATAGTCCAGCAGTGCCACGGCCACGTCGCCCGCGTCGACCTCACGACTCTGATCAAGATCACCGAAGCAGTCGGGCGCGTGCAGGACCACGTTGTAGTCGCCCACCGCAAGGAACTGCTGCACCTGCTGCGGAACCAGCGAAGCCTCGGATTCGCCGTCGAAGTTCGTGCCCCATCCGAACCAGTTGCCCGCGGAGTCGCGCACGAAGGCGTGGTCGGTTCCAGCCTGGATCTCGACCCACGAGGCTCCCTCGGACGGCTCGGCAGGCACGCCGGAAACCTGCGCGAAGTAGTCGTCGCCCCAGGCCACCAGCGCGCCGTCGCTGCGGATCGCGACCGCGAAAGTGCCGGCGAAACTGAGCTGGTCGAATCGCATGCCCGCAGGCAGTGCAGGCACCTCGGATGCACCGTAGTAGTAGTCCAGCCCCCAACTGATGATCTGGCCATCGCTGCGAAGACCCAACGCGACGTCGTAGCCGATCCCGAAATCGGTCCATCGCAGGCTTGGCGCGATGTAGGGCACGGTGAGCAACTGCACCTGCTGCGAGGCGTTGAAGGTCGGCTGGTTCGCCCCCCACATCACGATCGAGCCGTCGTCGCGCAAGCCGCCCCCGTGGAAGTAGCTCGCCGTGGCCTTCGTGTACGCGCGACCGGCTGGAAGGGGCGCCACATTGGCCTGGCCCACGGAATTGCGGCCCCACGAGAGCAGTTCTCCCTGACTGGTGAGTCCGAACAGCGTGAAGCCCCAACCACCGAAGACCTTCGTGAACGTCTGGCCTGTGGGTGCCGCGGGCACCGACGAAACCTCGCCGTTCACGTCATAGCCCCACGCGACGATCGATCCATCGGCGCGCACCGCGGCAACCGTGCGGCGACACGCTCCGACGTGCACCACATCGGTCAGGCCATCGGGCACGACGCCCTGCCCGTAGACCGTGACGTCGCCGAACACGCTGACCACGCCCTCGGCGATCGCCGGCGACGAGGCGCCAGCGATCAGGACCAGACCAAGCGAAAGCGGAATCCCGGCGATTGGATGCATGGCTGCAAGGTAGACCCCAAAGTCACGGCGAAAAGCTCCGGAACTCCGGATTTCACAAAATTGGTCTTTTGCAAAATCGCTTGAGGCGCGGGTCAGCTGTAGAGCAGCAGCAGGAAGGCCAGGTCGCCCGAGTCGACCTCACCGTTGCCATCCAGATCGCTCGGGCACCCACCGCATGCGCCGAAGTCGAGGAGCAGCAGCGCGGCATCGCCGGGACCGACCGAGCCGTCGCCGTCGAGGTCTCCCTGCAGGCCCGTGCCCACGGTCACGGTGAGCGTGACCTGCACGTTGCGGATCTGCTCGCCCGCAACCGCCTCGTCGCTGGTTCGCACCGTGGCCACCGTGCTGTACTCGCCCGGCGTGGAGCCATTGGAGTCGAAGGCGAACTGCAGCGTGCGCGCGCCCGTGGCCAGGTTGGCGCCCACGCCCTGCGGCATGCTGAAGCGCGATGCCGACGTCCCGCTGAAGGTCACCTGGTCCACGTCGAGCTTCGACTGCGAGGCGTCGTAGCCAAAGTTGTAGAGCGGCGTGGTGATGGTGGCGGCTCCCGTGTCGGGCTCGCACTCCAGCGTGAGCGCGATCGAGTTGAGGTCGCTTCCAAGGGCCAGCGATGGATTGCTGCCACGGATCACGCTGACCGAGACCGGCAGCGAGACCGCGGCGGGCTCGACCGCCTCGCTGGAGCTCGTCACGCTGACCGTGCCGGTGGCAGTGCCGACCGTCGTGGTGTTCAGCGACACGTTCACGGTCGTGGAGGACGGCTGAAGCGCCGCGGTTCCGGAGCCCGTTCCGCTGACACGACCGGAGCAGGAAAGGCTGTAGGCAAGGTCGTCCACACCCAGTGCGTTCACGTAGGTCGCCGAGTTCTGCACGCGCACCGGCAGCGTGACCGTGGCGTTCTGGATGGCGCGCGTGGGCAGCGCCGACACGAACGCGGCGGACAACTTCGCCGGAACCGTGAATTCCAGGATCTGCGGAATGTGGTCGCTGGCCGCCTCAAGGTCATCGGCAAGCGCGTTCGAACGGGCCAGTTCGCCCGGGAAATACGTGTTGTTTCCGACACCCACGCCCGTGTCGAAGTGGGCACCGTCATTGCCCACGTTGCGCATGGTGCTGGCGATCATCGAGATGCCGTTGCCATCGTTCGCCGCAAGGCTCGGCATGACGAAGTCGAACCGGTCGTCCATGCCGCCTCCGACCAGCCCGCAGCACGGGCTGACCGCCGGCGCCTGCGAGTGCTTGATGGCGTTCGCCGCACCCGCCCAGGTACCGGTGCCGAATGGATCGACGGCCTGCGCCGGACCCGCCGAGATGAACTCGAGATATCCCGACTCGGAGTTGTTGTAGAAGTTGTAGTCGCCCGTGTAGATGATCGGGGAGCCCGCCGGCAGCGCGTCGGCGTTGTTGCGGATCGCGACCGCGCCATTGAGACGCAGCGCCTCGTTGGACGAGCCCGAACTTG
>JBIIOC010000184.1:0-2525 GCA_044337135.1 Phycisphaerales bacterium
CATCCCATTGCTTGGCCAGGGTCGCGGCGCGGCTCGGGTCCGCGGTGAGCTGCACCGCGACCGACCAGGACTCATCGGGCACATGTGCCCGGATCTCGCGGTCGCGTTCCACCACCAGTCGCGTGGCGACACTCTGCACGCGGCCCGCGCTCAAGCCGCCGGCGACCTTCTTCCACAGCACGGGGCTCACCTGGTAGCCCACGAGCCGGTCGAGGATGCGGCGCGCCTGCTGCGCGTTGACTCGGTCGAGGTCGATCGGTCGCGGCTGCTGGAAGCCCTCGAGCACGGCGCTGCGGGTGATCGCGTTGAAGACCACGCGCTTGGCGTGGGTTGGATCCACGTCGAGCAGCTCGGCGAGATGCCAGGCGATCGCCTCGCCCTCTCGGTCCAAGTCGGTGGCGAACCAGATGTCGCTGGCGCCCTTGGCGGCCTTGCGCAGTTCGGCCACGAGGCCCTTCTTGTCGGTGTCGACTTCGTAATGCGGTTCGAAGGTGCCTTCCTCGACCTCGACCCCCGGAACGGCGCGCTTGACCCCCTTGGGGTTCTTGCTGGGAAGGTCGCGGATGTGGCCGCGGCTGGCGATGACCGCATAGCCCTTGCCAAGGAATTCCTGCAGCTTCTTGGCCTTGGTGGGGCTCTCCACGATGACCAGCTGGGCGCCGCCGGCGGCGGGCTTGTCGGTCTTGGAGGAGCGCTTGCTGGAGGTCTTGGCAGGCATCGTTGGGCAACTACCTTGAGCCCGCAGCATCGGTCCGTCAAGTCGGCGAGGGTGAATTACCCGTCCGAGAACCGTCCTGGAGCCACTCGATCACCTGCCGCGACCACGCCCCTTCGGGGCTGTGGTCGGCCTGGAGCCACAGCGATTTTTCACCGTCATGGAACTTTTTAAGCCAGGTCCGCTGCTGCTTGGCGAAGCGGCGGGTGCGGGACTTGATCCGCTCCGCCGCGTCGGCGAGCGTCAGGCGGCCCTCGAGAGCCTCAAGCAGTTCGCGGTATCCGACTGCCTCCAGAGGCTGCGCAAGCAGGGGGCCGCGGTGAAGCAGCGCGATCACCTCGTGCTTCCAGCCGGTGTCGAGCATTCGTTGCACGCGCGCGTTGATGCGAGCGTTGATCGCCGCGGCGCTCCAGTCGATCCCGATCAGGCGCATGTGATCGGGAATGCGCACGGATGCGTCGCTCCATTGATCGCGTGACACGCTCGCTGGCGCGCCCGTGAGCGCGGCGATCTCGAGTGCGCGAATGGTGCGGCGGCGGTCGTTGGCGTGGATCGTGGCGGCCGTCGCGGGGTCGGTGCGCTCGAGTTCGCGGCGCAGGTCGGACGTCTCACGCGCCTCAAGCGCGGCGCGAACCGCAGGGTCGTTCGGCACCTCGCGTGCCATGCCCTCGAGCAGCAGGCGAAGGTAGAGGTTCGTGCCGCCCACCACGATGGGCCAGCGGTCGCGCGCGCGGATGTCCTCGATCGCGCGTTCCGCCACCGCGAGCCAGGCCGCCGCGCTGAATGCGTCGCGGTGCGGGTCGGCGAGGTCGAGCGCGTGGTGCAGTATCTCGGCGCGTTCGGCCGCCGAGGGCTTCGCGGTGCCGATGTCCATGCCCAGCCAGACCTGCATGCTGTCCGCGCAGACGATCTCGCCGCCGCCCGGCAACTCGCGCGCCAGGCGCATCGCCAGTTCGCTCTTGCCGCCGGCGGTCGGGCCGGCGATGACGAGGCAGGGGTGCGGCATGGGCGCAAGTATGCTCTGCGCCCCGAACATCGGAGACCCCATGCCCAAGAAGACCATCGAACAGCTTGACGTGAAGGGCCGCCGCATCTTCGTGCGTGCCGATTTCAACGTGCCGCAGGACGACAAGGGCCGCATCACCGACGACCGGCGGATCCAGGGCACGCTGCCCACCATCCGCAGCGTTCTGTCGCGTGGAGGTTGCGTGGTGGCGGCGAGCCACCTTGGCCGGCCCGAAGGCAGCGGTTTCGAGGCGGAATACTCCATGGCTCCGGTCGCGGAGCGACTGCGGGAACTGCTCGGGAAGGAGTCCAGCGGCGTGAAGCTCGTCGGCAAGCTGCCGACCGACGTCGATGCGGCCGCCGCCGCAGCGGTCCTGAAGCCCGGCGAGGTGCTGGTGCTCGAGAACCTGCGCTTCGAGAAGGGCGAGAAGAAGGGCGATCCGGCCTTCGCCACCAAGCTCGCGGCGTACGCCGACGCGTACTGCAACGACGCCTTCGGTGCCAGCCACCGCAACGACGCCAGCATGCTGGCGCTCCCGACGGCGATGAAGCCCAAGCCCTGCGTGGCCGGTCTGCTGCTGGCGCGCGAACTCAAGTTCCTCGGCGAGACGATCGCGCATCCGCCGAGGCCGTTCGTGGCGATCCTGGGGGGCGCGAAGGTGAGCGACAAGCTTCCGGCGCTGAATCACCTGATCGGTCGCGTCGACACCATCCTGATCGGCGGCGCGATGGCCTACACGTTCCTGCTGGCGCAGGGAAAGTCGATCGGTCGAAGCCTGGTGCAGCGCGATCTGGTCGAGCAGGC
>JBIIOC010000091.1:0-8559 GCA_044337135.1 Phycisphaerales bacterium
GCCGCGGCGACCGATCGCCAGGCTCAGCTGGTCGTCGCGCACGATGATCGTGGCGCGACCGAGCTCGAAGCACAGGCTCACTTCCTCGACCTCGGCGGGCTTCAGCGCGTTGGCGATGAGCACCTGGCTGCTCTCGTTCCAGCGCACGATGTCGATCTTCTCGCCGCCGAGCTCGTCGACGATGTTGCGGATGCGGCTGCCGCGCACGCCCACGCACGCGCCGACGGCGTCGACCTTGCTGTCCACGCTGCTGACCGCGAGCTTCGTGCGGAAGCCGGGCTCGCGGCTCATCGCCTTGATCTCGATCACGCGGTCCGCGACCTCGGGCACCTCGGCCTCGAAGAGGCGGCGGATGAAGTCGGGGTGCGCGCGGCTGAGCACGATCTTGACCTGATGGCCCGCGTCGCGCACATCGAGGATCAGGCAGCGCACGCGGTCACCCGGCTGGAACTGCTCGCCGGGAATCTGCTCGCTGCGGGGCATGAAGCCCTCGGCACGGTCGACCTGCACGACCAGCGCGCCACCTTCGTAGCGCTGCGCGGTGCCGGTGACCAGCTCGCCCTGCCGCTTCACGAACTCCTCGAGCAGGCTGTTGCGCTCCTCCTCGCGGAACTTCTGGATCATCACCTGCTTCGCGGTCTGCGCCGGGATGCGCCCCATGCTCGCCAGCGAGACTTCCTCCTGCGCGCCATCGGGCAGGTTGCGCCAGATGCGCAGCGCGCCGCTGAGACGGTCCATCGAGCACCCGAACTCCTCGAGGTCGAGGCTGTTGAAGTGCTTGCGCGCCGCGCTGACCATCGCCTGCTCGAGGTCCGTGATGAGGATCTCGCGGTCGATGTTGCGGTCGCGGGCGATGCTGTCGAGGATGCGGAGGGTTTCGCTGTTCATGGTGTTGCCTGTGTCGCTTGGGATGGTGGGATGTTGGAATGTCAGTGACCGAAAACGAGCGCGGGTCACGCCGGGCACCGAGCCCTGCGTGACCCGTCCGAAGGCCGCACCCGAGGGTGCCGCCGGACGCCCTGTCGGAAGTCGCCTACCGGCGAGCCTCCTTCGGGCGCCTCTCGAGAGCCGTCGGCGTGCCGACGGAAACTCCAGCCACGACCTGGACGCGGAAGCGCGTCATCGGACGAGGGTGCTGGACGAAGCGATGTTCATGGCTTGAAGCATTCGATTCGATCGAGAAACGGACGGAGCCGGTCGCACAACCGACCGAGGGAGGGAGGTTAGCCGATTTTGCCGATTTTTTCAAGCCAAGCCGCGACTGAACGCGTTTCGGCGAGCGATGGAACGCGATTGCTACGCTCGGCGCATGGGAAGCAGGTTTCCTGGCGCCTGGATCGCGGTCGCAGCGGCTCTGCTGCTGGCCTGCTCCGCCCACGCGCAGCTTGGCACCCGGGGTTTCAGCCTTCCCAAGGCGGGTGCGCCCGCAGCCAAGGCGGCGCCTGAACCGAGTGAATCCTCGGAACTTGTGCAGATCACGGCCATCCAGTCGGCGGCCGAGGTCGCGCCGGGCGCCATGGTGGACGTGGCGATCGCGTTCACGATCCCGACGGGATGGCACATCTGGGTGAACGAGACGCAGGCGCGGGCGCTGCCCGACGTGGCCGTGTTCGAGGGCGCGCTGTTCACCACGCTCTCGCTCGCGTCGGAGACGAGCGGACTTCGCCTCACCGGCGTGCAGTGGCCCACGCCGCACACGGCGCGGGCGGACGTGGGCGAGGGCCCGCAGTCCTACGCGGTCTACGAGGGAAGCGGCACGATCTTCGCGAGACTGCAGGCGTTGGCCGAGGCCAAGGGCGACCTTGCCACGGATCTCCTGCTCTCGGTGCAGGCATGCAACGCGACGAACTGCCTGCCGCCGGGCGAACTGCGCGTTCCCGTGAAGGTGCGCGTGCAGGCGGGCGCAACGGCTCCCGCCGCGGGCGCGGCGTTCGCGGGCCTGGACCCCGCGCGCATGGTTGCGGCCGCGGGCGCCGACGCTTCCACCTCCACCGAACCCGCCGAAGGCGCGATCCGCTTCGACTTCTTCGGAGCCAGCTTCGACGTGGACCCGCGCGGCACGGGACTGCTGCTGGTGATGCTCGTTGCCTTCGTGGGTGGTGCGCTGCTGAATTTCACCCCCTGCGTGCTGCCGGTGATCCCGCTCAAGATCATGTCGCTCAGCGCGGCCGCGGGTGATCGCGCACGCTGCCTGCGCCTGGGTCTCGTGATGAGCGCGGGCGTGGTCGCGTTCTGGCTGGGCCTTGGGGTGCTGGTGGGAGGAATCAGCGGTTTCACCGCGGCGAACCAGCTCTTCCAGTATCCGGCATTCACGATCGCCCTGGGGCTCTTCATCGCGGTGATGGCCGTCGGCATGGCGGGCTTCTTCAGCGTGAACCTGCCCCAATGGGTGCACGGGATCGAGGCGAGCCACGAGACCGCCAGCGGCAGCTTCGTGATGGGCGTGATGACGGCCGTGCTGAGCACTCCCTGCACCGCGCCGCTCATGGGCGCCGCCGCCGGATGGGCCGCGAGCAGCGGAAGCATGCCCACGGTGCTGGCGGTCTTCGGCACGATCGGCGCGGGCATGGCAGCGCCCTACCTGCTGCTGAGCGCGTATCCGAACCTGGCGCGAAGCATGCCGCGCAGCGGTCCCGCGAGCGAGGTGGTGAAGCAGGTGATGGGCCTGCTGCTGCTGGCGGCGGCGGCGTTCTTCATCGGCGCGGGCCTGAACGGGCTTCGCGAGGCCCCCGGTCAGGAACACTGGTGGCTCGTCGGCGCGATCGGCGCCGCGGCGGGCCTCTGGCTGGCGTGGCGCACGATCCGACTGGCGCGTCGGCTCCCCACGCGTCTGGTGTTCGTGACGCTCGGCCTCCTGATCGCCGTGCTGAGCGTGGGGATCACGCGCGCGCTGGGCATGGAGTCGGTGGGTTGGGTCCCCTACTCCGCCGAGACGCTCGCGAAGGCGAAGGCCGAGGGCAAGGTGGTGGTTCTCGACTTCACGGCGGAATGGTGCCTGAACTGCAAGGCTCTCGAGAGCGCGGTGCTGCACCGGGCGGACGTGGTCGATGCGCTTGCCGAGCCCGAGGTCGTGGCGATCAAGGTGGACATCACGAATCGGCGCAGTGACGGATGGAACCTGCTGCATGCCTACGACCGAGTCAGCATTCCGCTGCTCGTCGTGCAGTCCCCCGAGGGCAAGGTGCTGCTGAAGAGCGACGCCTACACCCCCGAGCAGGTGCTCAGCGCACTGAAGCAGGCGGCGCCAAGGTGACGCCGACGAGCCGCTCCGCGAGCGCGCGGTCGGGCGGCGAGAGACGAAGCAGCGGATCGAGCCCCATCGCGTCATCGCGGCGGATCGCCTCGGCCGCCAGCGCGGATGCCTCGGGGCGGTCCAGCACCGCGGCGCACCGCGCAGCGCGCAGCCACGCCGAGGCGGAACCTGCGTCGAACCGCGTGACGGCCAGCGCGCGATCGAATGCCGTGGCCTGATCCTGCCGGTCGGCGGTCATGAGTGCGCGACGCTCCCACGCGTGCGCTGCCGCATGCAGCGCATCCAGTCTGGATGCGTGCACGAGCCCGGGTCCCGACTGCACCGCGGCGTCCGCGGCCTCGCAGGCGGAGAGAAGATCCGACGCACCATCGGAGCCTGCGGAATCGGCGGCGCGCAGGTACTGCTCCGCGCTGAGAATCCGGCTCCACGGTGCAAGCGCCTGCGCGGCCTGGCGCCGAGCGGACTCCGGCGAGCGGCCACTGGAGGCCCGCAACCCGTCGACGAGTTGCGTGGCCACGGCCTCGAGCGAGCGCTCCAGGCGGGCCTGACCCGCCGCGCCCACGAGCGACAGGAACGCGACCACCGCGCATGCGCCCGCGCCGACCAGTCGTGGGGCGAGCCGAGGCGATCGCTCGTACTCCTGGTACGACGGGTCCAGCGCATGGGAGGGCACCGCGGCACCGAGCAGCGCCAGCAGCCACGCCGTCGATCCCGGGTTCCACAGCGTCATCTCGACCTGCGCGTGACAGAGCATGGCGAGGGCCGCCGGAAAGAGCATGTGCGAGCCGCTCGCGCGCGCCGACCAGAGCCGCGGCAGCAGCATGACCGCCGCGCCGGCCCATGCGGCGCCACCGACCCATCGCACCAGCGTCGATGCCGGATCGAGCACCGAAGCCTCGGCCAGGATCGAGAGCAGCACCGCGCCCAGCACCGCGCCCATCGCGACACGCTGGGCGTTGCCGTCTCGAGCCTGCGGCGTGGGCAATGGCGCGGGCTCCACGGCCGCACCTCGCGCGGCCCACACAAGCAGCGCCATCGCAGCAGCGATCCACGCCAATCCTCCCATGCCAAGTTGCGCCACCCAATCCGCGAAGGCGGCGTGCGCACTGCGCACGATCTCGACCGCCTCGGGCGGGCGCAGCCGCGCGCTCGCATCCTGGAAGCGATCCGGTCCCGTCCCGAGCCAGGGGCGCTCCTGCCACGCGCGCCAGGCGGTCTGCAGGTAGTGCCATCGGAACAGCAGGCTGCGTTCACCGGGAAGCGCCGCCGCCAACGGCCCCGCGCGCATCCACGCCGCGGCGGCGCTCGCGATCACCGCGGCGCTCGCCACGCTGGCGAGTGTCCAGGGCCGCACACGGATCCTTCGCAGTAGAAGCACCATCGCGAAGCCGATGCCCATGGCGGCGATCGCGCCCTTGCCGCCGTTGGCGACCGCCCCCACCGCGCAGGCGAAGGACAGCATGCCCCACGAGGCCCCCGAGCGACCCTGCATGCGCGGAAGACCCGCGAGCGCGACCGCGGCCACCGCGAGAACGCCGGAGAAGATGTTCGCGAGGCCGAACCATCCGGTCATCTCGCGCTGCATCACGCGGCGCTGGTAGCTCAGCGCCTGCGGGCCATCGGGATCCCAGCCTCGATCGGCGAAGAACGACTCGCGTGCCTGCTCCTGGAAGTAGCGAAGCGTGTTGCCGTGCTCATGGAACCATTGCCATGCGCCGCGCGCGAGCCACAGGCAGCAGACCCCCAGCAGGACCGCCACCATCGAACTCCAGGCGAGCCGCGCCATCGGCCGCGGGTTGCGCGCCACGGCTGTCGCGGCGCCGCACGCGCACCACGCGCTCATCCAGTCGAGGCCGCGCCATCCGATCGCACCGAGATCGGATTCCGACCGCAGCCGCGCCACGAGCACGGCCAGCGCCGCCACCGCCACCAGCACCGCGGCGCGCCCCGCGAACACGCCCACCAGCACGGCCGAGAGCGCCGCGATGCATGCGTCGATCCACAGGCTGCCGGATGGACCCAGTCCCGCGAAGGGACTCGGATCCAGCGACGGATCCACGTCGAACCACGGCATGTCCGTGAACGCGACGATCGTGCGCAGCGACACCAGCGCTCCAAGCGCGGCGCCCGAAGCTGCGGCAAGCAGGCCTCTCATCGACGCAGCACTCCCTCGGCCGCGGCAAGCAGCGCCAGCGCGAGCAGCGCCTGCAGCACCAGCAGCGCCGCGTGCCAGGGTGCCAGCGCACCAAGCCCAACGCCACCGATCCCGATGACCGCGCTCAGCGTCCAGATGATCAGCACCGATGCGCGTGCCGAGAAGCCGCGCGCCACGAGTCGATGCGAGAGGTGCCGCTGGTCGCCAACCAGCGGGTTGCGCCCCTCGCGGATGCGGATCCAGCTCGTGGCCAGCAGGTCATAGATCGGAACGGCCAGCACGAGAACCGGCGTGAGCACGCCGTACCAGTGCCCGCCGAGCGCGTACGCGGGGTCGGCTGGATCGGTGTAGACGCCTCGCAGCGCGAGCACCGCGAGCAGAAGCCCGAGCGGCTGGCTGCCGCCATCACCCATGAAGACCCGCGCGCCGCCACCACGCAGCGGGAAGTTGAACACCAGGAAGCCCGCCAGCGATCCTGCGAGCAGCGCCAGCATCGCCGCGACGAACCATTGATGCACCACCATCAGCGCACCGGCGAGCAGCAACGCGGCGATCACGCCCACGCCAGCCGCGAGGCCGTCCATGTTGTCCAGATAGTTCATCGCGTTGATGAGCAGGACCATCCACGCGACGCCGAGCGCCACGCTCAAGGCCTGCCCACCCGCGCCCCACGCGTCAAGCAGCGTGAGCGGACGAAGGTCGAACGCCCACGCCAGGGCGATGGCCGGAGCCAGCTGTGCCGCCAGCTTGGGTGCCGCGCGCATGGCGCGACGGTCATCGATGCGCCCGGCGACATGCAGCCACAGCGCGGCCGCCACCGTCGCCCAGGTCGCGGACATGCCGGCGCGAACGCGCGACAGGTCCCACCCCTCCGGCAGCGCGCCGCCGAAGGTCAGCCACGCCAGCGCGCCGGCGACCGGAAGCGTCCACGCGGCAACGATCGCGATGCCACCGGTGTTTGGCACGTCCCGCAGCGACTTCTCGTGCCCCGGCGCCCCCGGCGAGTCGAGCGCGCCCGTGCGCCGGCCCCACGCGATCGCCAAGCGCGTCAGCGGCAGCGAAATCGCCAAGCCGATCGCAAGAAGGGTGGGCGCAAGCCACGGCACGCCATTAATCTACGGTTTCCGCATGAAGCGCATCACCGTCTATTGCAGCAGCAGCACCAGCCTGGATCCGAAGTTCTTCTCGGCGGCGACCGAACTGGGTCGCGTGATGGCCACCCGCGGGATCGAGCTCGTCTATGGCGGCGGCTCGCTCGGCCTGATGGGCGAGATCGCCCGCACCGTGAAGAAGGGTGGCGGGCGCGTGCATGGCATCATCACCAGGAGGCTGCTTGCGCTGGAACAGGGCTTCGATGGCTGCGACGAGCTGGTCGTGGTGGACACGATGGGCGAGCGCAAGCGGCTCATGGCACAGCACGGCGACGCGTTCATCGCGCTGCCCGGAGGACTCGGCACCTTCGAGGAGTTCTTCGAGGTGCTGGTGCAGCGCCAGGTCGGCGAGCACCGCAAGCCGATCGGGCTGGTGAACCTGGGGGGCTACTACGACCCGCTGATCACGCTGATCGATCACGGCATCGAGCACCGCTTCATCAAGCCCGCCGTGCACGACCTGCTGCATGTGCACGAGAAGCCCGAGGATGTGCTCGATGGCGTGCTGAAGGCGACGCCGTTCGACATCGATCCGGAACGCTTCCTTCCCATGGGCAAGGGATGAGCGGCGCGCCGCTGGGCCTGATCGCGGGCAGCGGCGAGCTGCCGATTCTGGTGGCCAGAGGCGCTCGCGCCGCGGGCCGACGCGTGGTCTGCGTGGGCATTCACGGCACCTTCGATCCGCGCCTGCCCGCCCTGTGCGACCACTTCGACAGCGCGGGCCTGGTGCAGATCGGCCGATGGGTGCGCCTGCTGCGCCGCGGCGGAGCGCGCCAGGCGATCATGGTGGGCGGCGTTCGCAAGACGCGCATGCACGATCCGTGGAAGCTGTTCCGGCAGGTCCCGGACCTGCGTGCCGCGTGGCTGTGGTACCGTCGACTGCGTCATGACCGCCGGAACCACGCGGTGCTTGCCGCGGTGGCCGATGAACTGGCTTCCTGCGGCGTGCCCCTGATGGATTCCACCACCTTCATCCAGGATCATCTCGCGACCGCCGGCACGATGGGCCGTGTGCAGCTCGATGCCGCCAGCATGGCCGACGTGGACTTCGGCTGGCCGCTGCTGCTGCAGGCGGTAGAACTCGACATCGGACAGTCGATGGCGGTGCGCGATCGCGACGTGATCGCCGTGGAGGCGATCGAGGGCACCGACGCGATGATCGAGCGCGCCGGCCAACTCTGCCGCGCGCGTGGATGGACGCTGCTCAAGACCGCCAAGGTCGCCCACGATCGGCGGGCGGATGTGCCAACGATCGGCGTGTCCACGATCGAGCGCGTCGCGGCCGCAGGCTGCCGGTGCATCGCCGTGGGTTCCGGACAAGTCATCCTTGTCGACCGCGCTGCCGTCGTGCAGGCCGCGGACCGGCTCGGCGTGGCGATCCTGGGCCGCTGAGGCGATTTCACAAGCCACAAAATCGTGGAAGGAACCGTTTTTGCCGCGTTCCGTTTGCAAACATTTGCAAACGGAGTACCTTGAAAATGGCGATTTCCCATCGCCCGCCACTGTTCTTTCCCGTTCCCCTTTCCCGGAGTCACTCCCATGAAGCTCTCCCTCGCCGCCACCGCGGCCGCGGTCATTTGCGCCTCGAGCCAGGCTGCCCTGATCTACGCCACCAACTTCGACAGCTACACGAACAACGCCAACCTGAGCGGCCAGACCGCCTGGATCGGCACCGGCGGCAACTGGGCCACCACGGGCTCGGTGAACACCGGCCAGACGGCCTTCTACGTCACCTCGAATCCCTCCGGCAGCGGCCGGTCCGTGCGCATGACCACCGAGAAGTTCAACAACGGCGGTCGCACGAAGGGCTACCTCGATCTCTCCAACAGCGGCAAGTGGGCGGCGGCCAGCACCGGAGCCAACAGCGCCACCAAGGTGCTGCGCGCCGAGGCGGACATCTATGTCGCCAGCGGGCAATCGGTGGTCACCAGCTACGGCATCATGATCGGCGACACCAGCTTCAGCTACAGCTGCGGCATGATGATCAACAACAGTGGTCA
>JBIIOC010000092.1:0-8434 GCA_044337135.1 Phycisphaerales bacterium
GCGCGAAGTCGTGCCGCGTCGACGGCCTTCGTGGCGCCCACCACGCCACCCAGCGCGCTCCATCCCGACGCGCCACGCCAGTTCGCGCCCTGCGCCGAGGTGAAGGCGCCGACCATCTCGGCCACGGTGCCCCCCGCGGCCATCGCCGGCGATTGCACCACGTCACCCGAGGCGTTGCTGGTTCGCACGAGTCCAAAGACCCCCAGACCAAGCTTCAGGAAAGGATCGAATCCATCCGCGCCCAGGTAGGGACTCGCGGTCACGAAGTCGCACGCGAGCGGACCGCTTGCTGCGGCGGCGTAATGCTCGCTGCTGACGCCGATGTCGCCGCGCTTCCAGTCCAGGATCACCAGAAATCGACCGCGCGCGGCCTTCAGGCAACGCTCCAGCGCCGCCACGCCCGCGCTGCCGTATCGCTCGAAGCATGCGGACTGGAACTTCACCGCGGCCGCGTGCGGCTCCACCGCGTCCAGCAGCGCCAGGCACCACGACTCAATGCGCGCGACCGCGCTGGGACCTTTCACGGTGGAAGGAAGACGCTCCAACACCGGATCGATCCCGATGCATGCCGGACCGCCGCGCTGGCGAACCCACCAGCACAGTGCGTCGCCTGGATGGATGGGCTTGCTCATGAAACGGATCCTACCGAGCGGCTACGATCGCTCTGTGGATCCATCCGAAGCGCCTGAACCCGCTCCGCGTGCGCTGCATCTCGACCGCCAGCGCGGCCTGCACGTGACCTTCAACGACGGCACCGTCGCCTTCCTGTCGCTTGCGCTGCTGCGGCGCATGAGCCCCAGCGCCGATGCCCGCACCGAACGCGAGGCCATGGCCAAGAACCCGCTGCATGTGCTGTCACCGCGTCAGGCCGCGGGCGGCCCGCTGACCGCCACCACCGCCGAACTGGTTGGCAACTACGCCGTGCGGATCCGCTTCAGCGACGGCCACGACACCGGCCTGTACGCGTGGAAGCTGCTGCGCGAACTTGCGGCGCAGGCGCCCGAAAGCCAGAACGAACCAGCCTGACCCTACCGCTCACTGCGTGCAGGGGCCGAAGTTCAGCAGCACCAGGCCAATGTCGGCACCGCCCACCTCGCCGTCGCCGTCCAGGTCGCCGCAGTTGAGACGCACGGCCTGAGCGGCGCTCTGTGTGGCGAGATCGTTGTAGATCGCCGCGAGGCTGTCGTACGAGATCGAGAGCCCCGTGAGCTGCAACTGAAGGTCGGCATTCTGCGCAAGCAGTTGGTCACTCTGCGCAGCGAGCGTCTGGACCTGCGATACCAGGGCGGCATTCTGCGTGGACAAGTCGGCGACCTGGGCGTTGGCCACGGCGAGCTCCACCCTGTCCAGGATGCCGTTCTGGTTGGAATCGAGCGGCGGGTTCTGGGCGATCTGATAGCTGTCGAGGATCCCGTCCTGGTCCAGATCCAGCGTTGGATCCGCCGCGATATCGCAGACGTCCAGCGTTCCGTTGGCGTTGTGATCCGCGGCGGTGCCGATGGCGAGCTCGTAGCCGTCGGGAACCTGGTTTTCATTGCAGTCCACCTCGCACGCGTCCGGAATGCCGTTCGCGTCCACATCCGCGACCCCGGCGGCGATCGCGGCGATGTCGGAGATGCCGTCACCATCGCAGTCGGAAGGCGCCAGCACGACGGTGAACTCGACACCGCCCGAAATGCCCGTGACGCCGCTCATGGCGCGCAAAGGTGTGGTGCATTGGCCGCGGTTGTTGAGACCCCAGGCCAGAACGGCACCATCCTTCAGGGCAACGGTGTGATACATGCCGCCCGCGATCGCCGACACGCCGCTGGAGGCCGATGCGGGAATGTTGCACTGACCGTAGATGTTGGAGCCCCAGAGATGTTGGAGCCCCAGGCCAGCACCGCACCATCCTTCAATGCGATTGCGTGAATCGACCCGCTCGCGATCGCGGAAACGCCCGTGCCGGCGGCGACCGGAACATTGCGTTCGCCATTTCCGCTGTTGCCCCACACCAGAACACCACCATCCTTCAGGGCCATGGTGAAGGCGTCCCCTGCCGCAATGGCGGTGACGCCCGACTGTGCGGCAACCGGCGTGTCGCACTGAAACCAGGTGTTGTACCCCCACGCCACGACAAGGCCGTTCTTCAACGCGACGCTGTGAAGCTGACCAGCCGTGATGGCGGTCACGCCGGACTGGGCCGCGAGCGGAACGCTGCACTGACCAAACGTGTTGTCGCCCCAACCCAGCACGCCACCACTCTTCAGCGCAAGGCTGTGGTAAAAGCCGCACGCGACCGCGGAGACGCCACTGGTGGCCGCCGCCGGCACGGTGGATTGACCGTATGCGTTCCAGCCCCAGGCCGAAACGCCACCAGCCTTGAGCGCGAGCACATGAGCAGCGCCGCCGGCGACGCTTGTGACGCCTCGCTGTGCAACTTCAGGAATGGTGCATTGGCCAGCGGCATTGTCGCCCCATGCAAGGGCGCCCACCGACTGGCCCCAGGCCAACGACGGCACGGCCATCGAGGCAGCGACCGTGATGAAGCAATGCGAGAGGGTCAAACTGCGGGACGCCTGATGTTGCATGCAACTCCTTTGGGTGAGCCTGACCAAAGTAGCTCTTGAACAGGCCGCACCCAAACTCAACTTTCAAGTTGGACAACAATTCGGTCGGTGTGGCACGCTTGAACGGCGCGTGGCGCCAATCGCCGCTTCATAGTGGCGTCAGCCGAGCGGGTCGCAGGCGAAATGGTGCAGCGCTGGAACGCCCCCGTTCTCCTTGCGTCGTGTCCGCAAATCAGGCCTTTGCATGAGGTTCCGATGCCGCGACCGCCCGAATGCCGTACCGGATCAGCCCTTGCTGAAACGGCTTTTCACGATCTGCGCCCCCTCGTGCCGATGTCAGCTTATCGCCGCAAGGCGACCAACCCAGCATCTTTCTCCCCTCCGCCCCGCCGATTTCTTTGCATCGGCGGGGTTTTCACATGGAGGCCGGAGTCGTGGTAACCCACGGCGATGCGGACCCCTGCCTGCGCGCTCATCCTGCTGTTCCTGACCCGCCTGCTCGAGGCCTCGCCTCCCTCGTTCGTGAAGGAAGGACCCGCCGCGATCGACGAGCAGGTCACCATGCTCGCCTCACCGGATCGCACCTTCCGGATCGCGATCCTGCCCGACCGCACCACGGGCCGCGACTGGGGCTTGCCCTATCTCGAAGCCGCGGTGCGCGACCTGAACCGGATTCGCCCCGACGCGGTCTTCACCGTGGGCGACATGATCCAGGGTTACACGCGCGACGAGGCGGAGTGGGATCGCCAGGCGAGCCAGTGGAAGTCGATCACGTCGGGCCTGAAGGCGCCGCTCTTCCCGGTTGCGGGCAATCACGATGTCATCTCGGGCTCGCGCATTCCCGGCGACTCGGCCTTCGGCGATCGCTACCTGCGCACCTTCGGACCGCTCAAGTACATGGCCGAGCTCGACGGCGCCAGCGTGATCGCGCTCTTCAGCGACGAGAGCTACGGCGACGGCGGCGTGAAACTGTCCGATGCGCAAATCGGCTGGCTGAAGAACTGCCTTGAACGCGCGAAGACACGCGGCAAGCCCATCATGCTGCTCATGCACCGCCCGCTCTGGCGCACCGAGAGCGTGAAGTGGTTCGAGCGCGTGCACCCGTCGCTGGTGGAGGCTGGCGTGGACGCCGTGATCGCCGGACACTTCCACAGCATGCAGCACGACGGCGTTCGCGACGGCGTGCAGTACGCCATCGTGGGCACCTGCGGCGGCAGCATCGACCAGCATCCGCTTGCCGGACAGCTGCAGCATCTCTCCTTCGTGCAGTTCGAGCCGGACGGCACGCTGGAGCTCTTCCATCAACCCGTCGGCCTGACGCTGCCCGCCGACTTCGTGGTGCGCGAGGACCAGGATCGCGTCTATGCGCTGCGCGAGAGACCCGGATCGCTCAAGCTTAAGGGCGCGCTTGCGGATCCTGCCGACACGCGCGCGCCGCTGACGGGCGAGGTCATGCTGCAGGTCACCAATCCCCTCGATCGACCGATCGAGGTGGACGTGCGCCCGTGGACCGCCGGCGAGGCGTGGCCGGTGGACGGCGAGCTCTTCATGAGCCGCACCGCGATCGACGCCTTCAATCCCTTCACCGTCGACGCGAAGACTTCGTACCGACTGGATCCACCGCCAGCGGCATGCACCGTGCCCGCGAAGGGGTCCATCGCGGTTCCGCTGAAGTGGAGTTGGCCGCGCGCGAACGGGCCGGTGCCCCCACCGACCTTCGTGGTGCGCGAGCGATTCATCGACAGCAAGGGGCGCACGGTCCCCGTCTATCAATGGCTGCGCCCCGCCGTGCAGCGAACGCTCGTCGCCGACGGTTCGCCGTGGCCGGTGCACGCGTGGACCCCCTCGCCGTACGACACGCTGGAGGCGGATCCGGTCGTGCGCATCACGCACGATGCCGCCACGCGGACCCTTCTGGTGCGCGCCGAGGTCGCGGATTCCGTGTCCGCAAGCAACGCACCGGGCGACAAGCCGAAGGGCGACCGTCGCGTGCGCGATCCCGGCGCCGATGCGGTGAAGGTGACCTGGACCGACACCGAAGGCGATGGATGGGCGATCGCGGAGCCATTCACGCCGGTCCTGCTGGCGAGTGCCCCGGCGCGAACACCGAAGGCCACCTCGGGCGCGCTGCCCGGCGGCGGCTGGTGGGCCGAGCTCCGCATTCCCGCGCCGGCCGGCCTGCCCTCGCGCCTGAACGTGGGCGTTGCCGACAACGACAACACCTATCACACGCAGTGGCGCTGGCTCGCGCCGACCGAAGCCCCCGCGGAACTCCGCGACAAGTCGACACCTTGACGGATGACCCCCGCTACGGATTCAATGTGGACGCGGCCCTGGCCGCCACCACGAAGGAGATACCGATGAACCGAATCGCAATCGTCGCCGCCTGCCTTGCTGCCCTGACCCTCGCCGCCTGCGGCGACGGCAAGAAGCCCATGGCCGTGAAGGACAAGAGCAACGTGAAGCCCATCGAGGTCGGCGGCGGTGCCGAGAAGGGTGTTCAGGAGACCGCGGATCCGGGCGCCACGAAGCCCTGATCCAGCGCTCAGCCCGCGTTCCAGCCGGACTCCATCGCCTTGCGGCGCACCCACTCCAGCGCACCCGCGCTGACGCGGTGCTCGTCGGCGTTTGCATGCGCCAGGTGCTCCTGGATCGCGGCGTAGATCAATCGACACGCGCGCCGCGGCGTGCCCTCGCGCTCCAGCGCTTCGGAGAGTCGCGCGCGCCCGACCGAGGGGTCGAACAGGTCCTCGACGCGGATCGTCCTTGCGCCTGACCGCGCTGCCGCGGCCAGACGTGCATCGCACACGTCGGCGAGCATCGCACCCGTCCACTGCAGCCGATCGATCAGGTTCTGCTTGTCCAACCGGGCGCCACGATGGAAGGCGCCGTCCTCGCGCGCGGCCACCTCGCCAAGTTCCCGAGGCAGCAGCAGTTTCACGGCGAGTCCAGGCTGCTGGAGAAAGCGACTCAGCAGCATCGGCCACACCAGGCTTCGCATGCGCGAGGGATCGCCAGCCACGCACGCGGGCTCGTCGACGCGGTCGACGAGCAGCGTGGTTGCGCCGTAACCCACGGCCTGCAGCACCCGCGTGAGCCGATCCAGCATGGCGAATCGCAGGTCATCGCCGCGATCCTGCGGAAGCGCGGTGTCGAGCACCTCGATCGGCAGCAGGTGCAGCGAACCGCGCCAGTCTGCCGGCTCGCGCTGCAGCACGCGCACCGAGCGTGACAGCCGTCGCGCGACACGCGCCACGCGCGCCTTGCGCAGGAGCCACGCCCATCCGGTCATGAGCCCGCCGCAGGCGAACAGGGCCGCCGGCGCAAGGAACGAGTACCTCGGCGGCTGCCCCGCTCCCAGCAGGCCCGTGACCGCGGCCAGACCGAGCAGCAGCAGCGTCCATGCACCGGCGAGCGTCGCGCCGCTCGAACCGCCAAGCCGCATCGCCGAGCGCAGGCGCCGCGTCCGTCGCACCGCCGCGGACGCATGGTCGTACACGACCTGCAGCACCAGCAGGTCCCGGCGCACCGCCAGTGGCGCGCCACGAAGCGTTCGACGCACGCCCGATGCCCGCAGCAGGTCCGCACCTGGCTGATCGAGCGCCTGATCGACCAGTCGCGGAACCACGCGATGCAGGATCGCGTCCACGTGATCCGCAAGACGAAGCCCATCCAGCGCCAGTGCCGGATCGCGCAGACCGTCATGGCGCGCGATCGCGTGGAGCATGCCGTCGAAGTCGTCGTGATCCACCACGAGCACGCGGTCGCCCTTGTTCTCCCGGTTCCACGTCTCGAGCGCCCGCTCCATCTGCAGCCTCAGCGCCGTCTTGCCGGAGCCCCGCTCGCCGAAGACCACGGTCGGCGATGGGTGCGCGGGGTCGCCAAGGATCTTGGCGAAGTCCGGATGCCGCCACGCCTCGGTGGCGCGGCTCAGGATCGCGTCCTGCACCGCGTCCTCGGCGGCAAAGGGGTTCACGGCAAGTCCGTGTCGCTCCAGGAACTCCTCGGCGTTCAAAGCGCGCCTCCTGACATCAGTGTGCCACCCGCTTTCCCAGGATCGGACTCAGCGACTCGACCATGCGCGCGGTGGTCGCGGCGCTGGCGCTCTCGAGATTCAGCCGCAGCAGCGGCTCGGTGTTGCTCATTCGCACGTTGCACCACCAGTCGCCGGCATCCAGGCTCAGGCCGTCCAGCTCGTGCGCCTTCGCCCGGGGATACGCCTTCCGCAGCGCCTTGAGCGCCCCAAGCTTGTCCTCGTTCTCGAAGTTGATCTCGCCGCTCTGCGCGAAACGCCTGAACGGCTTCACCAGCGCGCCCAGCGGCTTTCCGCCCGCCTGAACCAGCGTGTTCAGCGCGGCCACGAAGGCGCGCGCGCCACTGTCGGTGTTGAACATGTCCTGGAAGTAGAAGTGACCGCTCAGCTCGCCGCCGATCGGCGCGTTCGCCTCGGCCAGCTTCGCCTTCATGAACACGTGCCCCACGCGGCTCTCGACGGGCACGCCGCCGGCGGCGCGGATCGCCTCGGGCACCGCGCGGCTCGATCGCAGGTCGTACACCACGCTCGCGCCGGCGCGCGACTTCAGCTCGCCAGCGACCATCGCGGCGAGCAGCAGGTCGCAACCGACGGGCAGGCCCTGCTCGTCGACGACCATGCAGCGGTCGGCGTCGCCGTCGAAGCACACGCCGAAGTCGGCCTTCGCCTTCACGACGCCCGAGCGCACCTGCGCGAGGTTCGCCTCCACGAGCGGATTCGGTTCGTGCACGAACTCGCCGGTGGAGTTGTCGAAGTTGATTCGCTCGATCTTCAGGCCCTTCACGCCGCCGAAGACCTTCGGCACCATCGTTCCGGCCATGCCGTTGCTGGCGTCGACCACCACCTTCAGCGTGCGCGAGCCATCGAGCAGGCGCGGATCGAGCAACCGCAGCAGGTGCTCGCGATAGGGCTTCCACAGGTCGCGCGCCTCGCGGTGGCCGCCGCGCGGCTCCAGCTTCTCGCGCTCCACCAGCGCGGCGAGCCGCTGGATCTCGGTCAGGCCCGTGTCCTGACCCACTGGCTTCGCCTTGGCGCGGCTGATCTTGAAGCCGTTGTACTCGGCAGGGTTGTGGCTGGCCGTCACCTGCACGCCGCCGGCGCACCCCAGGTGATTGATCGCGAAATAGACGAAGGGCGTGTCGACCAGCCCGAGGTCAAGCACATCCGCGCCGAAGTCCTGCATCCCCTGCATCAGGGCGTCGCTCAGCGCGGGGCTGCTCTTTCGCATGTCCCGCCCCACGGCGATGTGGCGGCTCATCGGATCGTCGTGGCCCGCGGCCTGCGCCTCGCCCAGCAGGAGTTCCGCCGTGCCGTAACCGATCTGCCACGCGAGCTTCTCGTTCAGCGGCTTGGGGTAGGTGGCGCGGACGTCGTAGGCCTTGAAGACTTTGGCGAGCATGGCATCGGGCTCCGGACCCGGAAATCGGGGTTTCGTCGATGCTACCGGGGGCAGGCGACCCATTGCTCACCGCGTCGGGCTCGGCTAGACTGGCCGATTCGCCCGGTCGGACGCCATGTCCATCGGACGACGCTCTCCACAAGCCGTGGAGGGAGAGCGGCACTCGGGCCTCGCCGTGTGGCGAGCCCACCCCAGGACCAAGCGCCCTGATGCGGACCGATCCACGGTCGACCTCCGCCGGTGTCGCTGCTGATGAAGAGACGAAAGGATCCCTCTGATGTCGTCACTCGCAAAGGAACTCGTGGAGTCGGGCATTCACTTCGGCCAGCGCCGGAGCAACTGGAACCCCCGCATGGCTCCGTACATCCACACCACGCGCAACCAGGTCCACGTGATCGACGTGCGCGAGACCATCAAGGGCCTCCTGCTGGCCAAGCGCTTCATCCAGAAGCT
>JBIIOC010000020.1:0-28573 GCA_044337135.1 Phycisphaerales bacterium
CCCGAGATCACCGACGATCTCACCAGCCTGTTCAACTACATGACCGGCCGAAGCCGGCAGCGCGAGTACAAGAAGCTGCTCGTCGCGCCGGTCGGCATGAAGAAGCGCTTCCTCGAGCTCATCGAGCGCGAGATCCAGCTCTCGAAGCCGGGTCGGCCCGGTCGCATCGTGGCCAAGATGAACCAGCTCGAGGACCGTGGCGTGATGGACGCGCTCTACCGCGCCAGCCAGGCGGGCGTGCAGATCGACCTGATCGTGCGTGGGTTCTGCTGCCTGCGTCCTGGCGTGCCGGGTCTCAGTGAGAACATCCGCGTGCGCAGCCTGCTGGGACGTTTCCTGGAGCACAGCCGAATCTTCTGGTTCCAGGGCGGCAAGAGCGATCCGCTCGACGGCGACTTCTTCATCGGCAGTGCCGACTGGATGTACCGAAACCTGCAGACGCGCGTCGAGGCGGCCACGCCGATCGAGCGTCCGGAACACAAGGCGCGCCTGTGGGAGATCCTCGCGATGGCCCTCGAGGAGCGTCGTCAGGCGTGGCAGATGCACGGCGACGGCACCTACACGAAGGTCGACTGGCGCGACATGGATCCGCAGGACCCGTGCGCGCTCGGCCTGCATGCGCGCCTGATGAAGGCCGCGCTTGAGCGCAACGCCGCCAGTCGCGAGCAGGGCGGCAGTCCGCGCGTCTGAACGCCACGCGTTCGCGGATTCTCAGGCGCTCGGAATCGTTCCGCCGCTGCCCATCTTCGTGCCATCACCCGAGAAGCCGGCCGAAGGACGGTTCAGCCCGAGGTCGTACAGCAGCTGGCTGAAGCGGCTCGGTTCGAGATATCGGATCGAGCCTTCGATGCGCCATGCGGCCTCGGGCCCCGGGGATGCGCCGTTTGGAATGACCGCCGGGATCGCCGTGAGGATCCGGCTCTCCGCCGGCACCGTGATCGCCGCGACCCATTCGCCGGAGTACACCCGTTGGCCACGGACATCGAAACCGTACTCCCAGGTGTCGATCCGGATCGGCACGCCCGTGGGGTTCGCGACTTCCAGTCGCACCGCCACCTCGCTGGTCTCCTTGCCGATCTCGACCACATCCACCGCGATCACCCGGATGGCCGGTGGCGTGGTGCACGCCATCAGGCCCGTCAGGGGCAGCAGGGACAGGATCCACAGGATGGCGCGTGTGCGCGTCACGCCGGGAATGTAGCGTTCCGGTGCGTGAGGCGACTTCGAACCATCCTGGCCGGACTGCTGCTGGCCGTCGCGACCGCGCGGGCGCAGGAATCCGCCCCCGTCACGATCGACGCAAGCCCCTCCGCCGCGGAACTGCTCGAGCGCGCGCAGGAGATCGCCGCACAGAATCCGGGCGAGTCGGCGCGACTGATCCAGGAGGCTGTCGATCGCTTCGCGGGCAAGCTGGTGCCGTGGCCGCCCGAACCATTCCGGTATCGAAGTGTCGCGCAGGCCGCGCTGGACCTGCTGCAGGCGAACGCCGGCGTTCGTGAGCGGTGGCTCATGCAGGAGGGCCCGGTCGCCGAGCGCGCCGTGGCGGAGGGCTTCTGGATCGAGACCGTGCGCGCACGTGCGGCGACGCCTGCAGGACTGCAGGCCATGCTGCTGCTGGCGCAGTACGCGATGGACGGCGGCCGCCCGCTCGAGGCGCGGCTCTGGGTCGGTCGCGCGCTGGAGCACCCTGCGCTGGATGCGCCCACGCGCGCCAAGTTGCTTGCGGCACAGGCTTCGCTGCGCGTGGCGTCGTCCACCGTCGTGGCCGCATCGACGGCGCAGCGCGAGGTCGAGGACTGGCAGCCGCTCTGGATGGCGGACAACCCGACCTCGTGGCTCGGGCGACTGCGCAACGGGCAGGATCCCGAGCTGGGTTCCCGTGCGCTCGACGCGCGCATCGAGGACGGTTCCGCGCTCGCCGCGCAACCGCGCTTTGACGGTGACACCGTGCTGCTGGCCGACGGGGCGAACGTGCGGGTGTTCGACCGTTTCAGCGGAAGCAGGCTCCGGTCCATGCCGGTGGGGCTCAACTCGGACCGGCCCTCGCAGTCCCTGGGCGACCTGACCGTCGCCGTGCCCGCAGGGGAACTGCTGGTCACGCTTCCGGGCCACGCCCTGCCGGACCAGCGCTCGGGCCTGTCGCGCGTCGTCGCGCTGCAAAGGAAGGATGGACAGCGCGTCTGGGATGTCCCGATCGAGTCGCTTGGCCGCGCGGAGTTCGAGGATCTCTTTCCGCACGGCGAACCCCTGCTGGTCGGGGATCTGGTCGTGGTGCAGGCACGCAAGAGCAACAGCCGTCTCGAGAGCGCCGCGTGGATCCTGGCCTTCGAGGCGCGCACGGGCCGACTGCAGTGGGCGGTTCCGATCGGTGCCGCCGGCGGCGTGCGGCTCGCGGCGTCGCGTCCGCTCAGCTCGCCCAGCGCGGTCGGTGACGACGTGTTCGTTGCCACCAGCCTTGGCGTGGTGGCGAGACTCGATGGCGCCACTGGCGACACGCGCTGGCTCCGGCGGTGGCCCGCGCCGATTCGCGAGCCTCGCACGGCCTCGCCCGCGTGGCAGCTGCCCTCGCCTGTGGCCGATGCGAAGCTGGTCGCGTGGCTCGCGCCGGACACGAACACGCTGGTGGGACTGGATCCGACGGATGGCCGCACGTTGTGGACGGTGCCCATCGGGGTGGACACGCCGATCGGCCCGGCGCGCACGCTGCTGCTGGACCCTGCGCACATCTACGCGATCGGAGACGACGTGGTGGCGCTCGATCGCGCCGATCCAACCCGCATCGCGTGGCGCCTGGAGGAACGCCTTCCGGATCGGGTGGGGCCGATCCGCGGAGCGGTCACGATGGGCACCATGGCCGATGGTTCGCGCGCCCTCGTCGTGCCGCGGGCGGACCGCGTGCTGATCATCGCGCCAGAGGATGGCCGGATCGTCGGGCAGTGGAATGGACCGGGCGGCGGCAACCCCGCGCTCGACGGGGGGCAGTTGGCGCTCGCAGGTGCCTACGGCCTTGGCGTGCTCATGCCCGCCTCGGCAGGCGAGCGCGTGTTGCGCGAGCGGCTTGCACAGCAGCCTGGTGACCCGCTTCGGGCACTCGCGCTGGTTGAACTGGGCCGCTCCTGGAAGCGACCGCAGCTCGTGATGGATGGCGCGACGGCCGCGGTCGAGGCACTCCGGACCGATCCGTCGCAGGACGAGAGGATTCGCGACCAGATCGTGCTGCGCATGCTCGAGCCATCCACGCTTTCGGTGCTCGACCGGGACCAGGCCGAGCGAATGCTCTCGCTCGCCCGCTCGATCGCCGTGTCTCCCGCCCAGAACGCGCGGGTGCTGCTTGCGCGAGCCTCGCGTGCGGCCGGCGATGGTCGCGCAGCTGCCGCGGCTGAATCATGGCGCCAGATCGTGCAGGATCCGGCCCTCGACCGGGTGCTGCTCGAGCCGGATCCCGCGCGCTCGGTGGCCGCCGGGGTGATGGCCCGCCACGCCCTGGCGCGGCAGGGTGATGCGGCGGCGGTGGCGTGGGAGACGGCGCTGCGCGCGCGGACCACCGTGCCTTCACTGCCGACCGTCGGCGCGCTGCAGTCGCGGACGCGCTGGGTCCCGGGTTCGCTGGTCGACGACTCGCCGATCGCCCGCAACCAGCGCCCGATCGATGCCGTGCTCCTGCATGAGCGCACTGCGCTCACCGCTCGGCGCGCGTCGGATCTGGAGCCGCTCTGGCGTGTGCCCATCGAGACGCGCGATGCGCAGGTGCTCGCCTGGTCACCGAGATGCATCGTGTGGTGCCCGCTCGACGCAGCCGACGGGGCACTGCTTGCGATCGAACCGAAGGATGGCCGCGTGGCGATCCGCGTCGACTCGGTCGCCCGCCTTTTCGAGCAGCGCGTCGAGGCACCCGCCGCTGACCGGCAGGAGCGTGGGCGCCTGGAGCGGATCGACGCCTGCGTCTCCGGTGAGCATGTGGTCCTGCTGCGCGGCGACGGGTCCGCCCTCGCCCTTGCCGTGGACGGCTCGGGCACCATCGACTGGAAGCAGAAGGCGCCGATCCGACGGGTCGACGCCTTTGATGAGGACGATCGCTGCATCGCGATGGTCGGGCCCCGAGGCGCCGGCGAAACCGTCCCCACGATCGTCGTGCTCGACACGGCCGAGGGGCGCACGATTCTCGAGGCGCCGTGGCCCGCCGAGATCGGCAATCCGAACTGGATCGCGCTGGTGCCGGGCGGGGTTGCCGCGGCCGGCTCCGAGGGCATCGTGGTGCTCGAACGCATGCCCGGCATGCCCGTGCGCTGGCGGCTCCAGGACTCCCGGTTCCGGGGCCTTGATCTGGGGCCGTTGGTCGGCGAGCGTCTGCTGCTCTCGGACGGTCAGCGCCGCCTGGCCGCGGTGAGCCTGCGAGATGGGGAATTCACCCTGGATCACCTGCGCGGCTCCGACGCCTCCCCGATCACGGCGGTCAACTCGATCCGCGCGATCCCATCAGGATGGCTCGTGCACCAGCTCAACGGCCTCACGCTGCACGACGATCGGGGAGCCCTGCAGGGCGAGGCCTTCGCCGCCACCGTGCGTCGGCACGATCAGGTCGCGGAGGCCGCGGACGGCATCTACTCCAGCGAGATCGTGCAGGGCGACGTCATGCGGCCGGCGGGCCCCGGCGTGCTTCTGGCCGTCCGTCGCTTCGCGCCCGATCAGGGACTTCGGGCGATCGATTCTCCCATCGTCGTGCAGGTGGAGGGTTTGCGACTCGGCGACGCCCGGGCGATCGATGGCTGGCTGCTGCTTGGCGGCGACGACCAGACCCTGGCGATTGCGGGCGATGCGGGGAGTGCCAAGCCCCGTTGACAAACGGGCTCCGGGAACGGATAACCCCGGCGTCAATCCCGGAGACCCCATGCCGACGATCGAGATCGAAAACACGTGGACGCTGCTCGCGCTGCCTCACGCACCCGCCGGCCCCGCCGTCATCTCTGGCGGACCCGACGACGATGATGACGACGACTTCGATCCCCACGAGGACGACGACGACGATTTCGCCGACGATGACGAACCCTTCCCCGACGAGGAGTCGGCCGAGCCTGTCGGCGACGAGGAGGAGGAAGAGGACGACGACTTCGACGACGATGATGACGACGACTTCCTTGACGATGACGAAGAGGAAGAAGAGGACGAAGAAGAGGAAGAGGACGAAGAAGAAGAGGAAGAAGAGGAAGAAGAGGACAACGAGGACGACGAGGACGAAGAAGACGACGGCGAGGAAGAAGACGAAGACGAGGATGACGACGACGGCGACGACGAGGAAGAAGACGAGGAAGAGGACGACGACGAAGACGAAGAGGACTGATCCTCTTCGTCAGTCGCGCCTCACCTTGGCGATGCGCCCATCCGCAGTCGACTGACCTGACACGAGTTCTCGCGCGGGCCCAGCAAGATCACGCCGCTGCCATCGCGCCCTCTTGGCAGCCATAGCCCGGGAAGCACCTGCAGCGGGGCCAGTCCCGGCTCCGGGGGCATTTCCTGCATCACGAGCCGATCCGGCAGGCTGACCAGAGCGGAGCCGTCGGGCTGAACCCACGCCGCAACGGACCGTTCCGCCAGGATCCGCATCTCGTCCGCGGCTGGCCTCCAGAAGGCCATGCGCCGCAGGTCCGGGTGGAAGAAGAGCAGACCGCCCGAGGGGGTCGCGGCGTCAGGGCTGCACGCGACCATCGTCTGGTACGCAACGCGTGCCGTGCCGCGCAGCGATATGCGCTTGCGCAGGAGCGCCGGCTCGGCCTGCGACTGCGTCATGGCCTGACCCGCGCGCAGCGGCAGGAACGCCAGTTCAAGCACGCCATCACGCAGACTGATCGCGTAGACGCCCTCGGCCGAGATCACGGGCATCATCCAACTCTCGCCCTCGCGTCGTGGCCACTCCAGGCGTCCTTCGGGCCGCTGCACGACAAGATCGAACTCGCGTGTGGCAGGATCGCGCCGGCACCATGCCAGTTCGCCGCGCGGTCCAAGGGTCGCGAAGGCGTTCACGGCGGCGTCCTGCACCAGCCAGGTTGGCCCGGACCCGTCCCAGCCCACAAGGCCGATCCAGCGCGGTCCATCCGGGCGCGGGGCCTCGACGAGCAGTCCCTGTGCCTGCGCCATCCTGCCCAGCAGCAACGGTTCGCTCACGCTCCATGCAGCACCATCGCGACGGCCCTCCACGGTCGCCAGAAGCGCCCGGGTGGCTTCGGGCTGCGCCAGCAGGGTCGGCCAGTCCGCGTTGCTTCGGGACTGCCAGGCCAGCCCCGCGCCATCCGGCGTGAGCAGTGGAAGCACGAAACCGTCGGTGGTCACCGCGGGCAGGGGATCCAGCGAGATCTGCAGCACCGCGTCGCGCGTCACGGCGCCATCGGGCCCCCTCAGGACCACCGTGCCGGGCGTGGGGGGCGTGATCAGGCGCGAGGGCCCGACAGGCTCCGACTGGCGCACGCAACCGCTGGCCAGCACAAGGCAGGCGGTCGCCAGCTGTCGCAGGCGTTCAGGACTTCGGCGCATCCGGCGCTGCCGCCGACGGCTGCGGAGCGGGGGTCTCGATCGGTTCCACGGGCTGCGTCTGGGGATTGCTCGGCGGCTGCGGCGTGGTCGCGCGCCGTTCAAAGCCCGCTTCCTCCTGCATCTTCTGCACCTTGTCGTCGAGCGGGCGCTCGAGCGCGCGGAGGCGCTCCAGTTCGCCCACGTTGAAGTTCGAGTCGTTCTCCTCGGGGTTGTCCACCACGATCGGCGTGATGAACAGCACCAGCTCGTTGGTCGTGGTCACGCGCTCCTGGCTGCTGAACACCCAGTCGAGCACGGGCACGTCGCCCAGCAGGGGCACCTTGGTCTTGTTCTTGGCCTCGTTCTCGGTCCGGATGCCGCCCAGCACGATCGTCTGGCCGTTCTTCACGACCACGCTCGTGTTGGTCTGGCGCCGCTCGATGGTCGGGTTGTTTCCCGGCGTGTTGGCGGTGCTCGCGCGGCCCACGTTGCTGTAGAGAACCTCGACCTCCATGGCCACGTTGCGATCCTTGGTGATGCGCGGACGCACGTTCAGGCCGATGCCCACGGCGATCTGGCTGAAGCTGGCGGTGGTGCCGCCGCCGGTCGTGCCGCCGGTGGTCTGGCCCGTCTGGAACGGCACGTCGGCGCCGTCGAAGAACTTCGCCTCCTTGTTGTCGCTCGTGAACACGCGCGGCTGCTGCAGGATGCGCACGTTCGTCTTCTCCTCGAGCGCCTGCAGCACGACCGTGGCCGGCACGCCGAAGCTCAGGATGCTCGTGGTCAGGTCGCCGATGAAGTCCACGTTCTCGCGGCTGCCCGAGTACATCTGGTTGTTCGCCAGGTTGCCGTTGATCACGACGGCGTTGTTCGGGTTGGTGGGAAGCACCTGGCCCGCCTGACCGAAGCGGAGACCGAAGGCGAACTCGTCGCCAAGCGCGACCTCGGCGAGCACCGCGGCGATCATCACCTGACGGCCCGGCCGATCGAGCTGCTCGATCACCTTCACCATGCTCTGCTGGATCTCGGGCGGCGCCAGCACCAGAAGGCTGTTCTGGCCCGCGTTGGGAACCACGCGCGTCTTGCCGACCAGCGAGCTCACCTCGGTCTGCTCGCCAGCGCCCGCGCCACGCGCGTTCTGCCAGGGGAATCGGATCTCGCCCGCCGCGCCCTGCGTGGTCGCGCCGTTGGGGCCACCCGCGAGCGAGCTGCTGCTCGTGGTGGACTGCGCGCCCGTCGTGCCGCCACCTGCGGTCTGGAAGTCGATGCCGCTCAGCCCCTCCTCGGGGGCCGCGATGCCGCTGCCAGTGCCGGCCTCGGCGAGCAGCGCGTTCAGGATCTCGGCCACCTTCACGGCGCTGGCGTGCTTCAGCTCGACCTGCAGCGGCAGGCCGGAGTTCAGCGGCTGATCGATCGCCTCGACCAGCGAGTCCAGCCACTTGAAGTTGTCGGGGGTCTTGGTGACCACCAGCAGGCGGTTGGAGTCGGGATAGGCCTCGATGCGGAAGACGTTCGACACGGCCACGTCGGCGCCGCTGGAGTCACCACCGCCACCACCTGCGCCACCGGCCGCGCGACCACCGGTCTGGCGGTTGCCCGTGGCGGCACCGCCGGCGGCGAAGGGCCGCGAGGTGCCACGCGAGGATCCGCCCTCGAGCAGTGACTGCAGCAGGTCCTTCACCTTCAGCGGGTCGGTGTACTTCAGGTCGTACAGGCGGAAGGGGTCGCCGTTCTTCGTGATGGGCACATCCCACGCCGTGGCGATCAGCTTGCGGATCTCCGCCATCACCTCCGGCTCGGCACGCACGGTCAGCGAGTTGGTCGCGGGCAGCACGGTCACGACCAGCTGCTCGCTGGTGCCCTTGATCAGGCCCTCGCCACCGGATCCACCGGCGCGGCGCGCCTGGCCGCCGGGCTGTCCCGGCTGCTGTTGTCCACCACGAGGCTGACCGGGCGCCTGTCCCCCGGCCGCTCCGCCACCACCACCCACGGTGCGGGCGGCGAAGAGGTCCTGGATGATCGTGGAGATCTGCTGCGCATCGGCGTAGTCGAGCTTGAAGGTCTCGGTCTGCACGTCCAGATAGGCGGGCACGTCCAGCAGGTCGATCAGGCGCTGGAAGCGCTTGGCCAGGCCGATGTCGCCGTCCAGGATGATCTGGTTCGAGTTCGCGTCCAGGCTCACCTGCGCGTAGTCGGGCACGTTGTCCTGCAGGCGGTCGTAGACGTTCTGCGCCTTGGTGTTCTTGATCTTGAAGATCTTGATGCAGATGTTGCCGTCTTCGGGCTGGTCGAAGACGTTGACTTCGGGCCCGAGCACCGTGACGGGCTGGAGCTTGTTCGCGTCCATCAGCTGGTCGATCATCACGACCTTGTCGGTCTCGACCACGCCCACGCCAGCCAGGCGGAAGGCCTGGAAGAGCAGGTCGAGCGCGTCCTGACGGCTCACGGGGCGGTCCATCACCAGCGTGATCACCGTGGCGCGCACCTGCTGCAGGCGGATCATCACGGCCTTGCCGGTCGTCTCCACGATGAACGGCAGCGTGTCCTCGAGCTTGGTCTCCTTGAACGAGAGCGTGACCTTCTCGTCGCCACCAGGACGGCGCGTTGCACGCATCTTCTCGGGCGGCGCGCCCTGCAGGTATCCGCCCTCGAGCACCATCGTTCCCGGGGCAACCGTGTTGGGCTCGGCGACTGCTGCGATCGGTGCGGCGGCCTTCACGTCGGAGGACGCCGGCGCGGATGGAGTTTCGGCAGCGGGGGCCACGGGGGCTGGCTCGGCCGGGGGAAGCGTGAGCGGAGCTGCGGAAGGCTCCGAGGCAGCAGGTTGCGCCGGCGTCTGCTCAGCTGGGGCGGGCTCCACGGGGGCGGGCTTGCTCTCAGGGGCTGGCGGAACGTCGGTCTTGGGTGCAGGGGCCGGCGCAGGCGCCTGAGCGGGCGCCTGGTCGGGCTCCGGGGCGGGCTCGAAAGATCCGCTTGAGCCGGCAGGTTGGGCCGGTGCTGGAGTGGGAGCCTTCGGTGCGGTCTGAGTCGAATCGTCCAGAGGGTTCGAGGTTGGCTGCGGAGCAGGCTGCGGGCGCGCGGGGCGACCAACGGAAGGCTGGGCCCAGACAGGAGTTGGGTTCAGCGACAGAAGGACCGCCAACGGCGCAAGGCACAGGCCGACATGAAGTTCGCGCTTCCGTTGCACAGTCGTTTCTCCGGGGTTTCGGAACCAGTGGGGATGGTGGCGTTCAGGCTTGCCACCACCGCAGGGGCTTGGAACGGATCAGGGAGGGGGCAATTGCCCCTTACCCAACTCCTTGATTCGGTTCGACAGCTGCTCGAACTCCTGATTCAGCCGTTGCCGAGTCGGATCATCCAAATTTCGATTCGCTTTCGCCCGTCCAACGACCCGATAGGCGGCTTCGGCGTCGGTCATGTTCATGCCCGCGATCTGATCGGAGCTCAGCGCCGGCGGTGGAGCCATGTGCTCCCCGGTCCAGGGGCTCTGGTTCGCCGTTGGTGCCCTGGCGCCGGGCGGAGCCACCATGGCCTGCCCGGGGCCCCCCGGGGGAGTCAGTTGGGGCTCCGGAGCGGAGGGCGAACCGGGACCCATGCTCCGCATTCCGGGGCCTCGTCCAGCCTCAGGCGAGGCCGACGCGGTGGGGGTCGGGGCGGCAGGGGTTGGAGGTGCTTGCGAGGGCTTGGCCGCCGGCTTGCTGCCGACGGGATCCACGCCCGGCGTCGACGATCGCGTGTTCCGCCAGTCCGCGTTGTTGAAGAACGGCTCCTTGCCACCTCGGGTCCACAACTCCACGTCGTACTCGCCGCCGCCATGGGCCAGTCGCACCGACCAGGGGGCCGCGCTTGCCAGCACCTTCACGCCACCTCGCTCCTCCCCAACGCGAAGCTGGGTCTGGTCGGCGAAGAAGATCAGGTCACCGATCGCGCCCACCGGCTTGGGGCCGGCGTATTCGCGCGGCGCCGCTGGGGGCGGCGGTGGCGGCGGTGGTGGCGGCGGCTCCGCAGGCTTGGTCGGCTTCGGAGGCTTGCGCACCGGTGGCGAGGGCATGAAGAACGCGCTGCGCCCGTTGAAGCGCTTCGCCGATGCATCTGCCAACTGTTCGTGACGCTTCAGCGGATCCGTCAGGCTCGAGCCCGGATCGCTGCTGCCACCGAAGGTGAACAGCGAGCCCAGCAGGCCCAGCACGGCCCAAAGCCCGAAGAAGCCGAGCACCAGCGCCGATGCGGCGCCGACGCCGAGCATCGGGGACCAGCGCACGCCCGGCGGAATGCGCAGCCACGGAGGCACCTGCATCAGGCCCTCCTTCCTGCGCTGCGGGTGCCGAAGACCCAGGCTTCAACGGTGAGCCGCACGCTCACGCGCGTGTCGTTCTCCATCTTCTCGATGCGGAGCGCGCTGATCGCCTCGATCGCGGAATTCGACTCGAGTTCCGAGATGATCTTGGCCGCCTCGGCGGGTGTCGCCTCGAAACGGACCTCGCCCATCACGCGCGAAACGCGGTCCGCGGCTCCGCCGATGTTCACGGCCCCCGGCAGGCGCGTGCTGGCCCGCTGCGCGTCGTAGCTGAATCCGCTCGTCGAATGCCGCTTCACCACGGCGTTCACCGCCTCGGCCATCGCCTGCGCCCCGTCGTTCTCCGAAGAGGGGGGATCGATCGGTCCGTACAGCTCGGCGCCGGTGCGGGCCATGGGATCGTCGCTGCCCGCGAGTTCGCGGGATTCCGAGAGCGCCTTCTGGATCCGGTCCGCCTGGGCGCTCCATTCGCGTGCCCAGCTCCAGCTCCACTGCTCAAGCGCCATCCACGCCACCAGCACGGCGGCGCCGATCACCGCGGCGCGCTTGGCAGGGGGCAGGTTGCGGACCTTCAAGACCGTCGGGTTGTTCTGCAGGTCGATCTTCCAGTCGATCGAGCGGAGCCAGCGCTTCATGATCCGCCTCCCCGCAGGCGCATCATCAGCTTGCCGAACTCGGACCTGAGCCGTGCCTGCTCCGGGTCCTCCTTCGACATGCGCTGTCGTGCCTCGCTCACCTTGCTCAGGGCGGTCTTCACTTCCTCGATGGACATGGCTGCGATGGCCGCGTCACTCAGCGGCTCGGGAGCCTTGAATTCGGCGTCGGAGCTGCCCGGATTCCGCTCGCTTCGTCGCGCCAGCCCGGATTCGGATCCGCCGCTCGCCCCGGACCGTCGCGAGGCGCGAGCGCCCTTGCCCTCGCCGCCTTCGGCCGCGGGTGCGTCGTCGCCAGCGGTCTCCGATGCCGCGATCGCGTCGGAGCCTGACTTGCGTTCCGACTTCGCCGGCTTGGCGGAGGGCTTCGACGACACGGTGGAGGGTCGCTTTCCGGCGGGTGCGGACTTCGCTGTGGCCGTTTCGGTGCCGGCGCTCTCGTCGGTGGTCGAGGCGGCATCCGTCAATGCTGGCTCCGCGGGCAGCGAGGCCGGATCGGGAGGCGCGCTCGCCTCGGTGCCCGTCTCCGGTTCGTCGGGTTTCTCCGGACCGAATCGACGCTCCGCCAGGGACTTCTTGCCAAAGTCCTGCTCGGCTGGGTAGTTCGGGCGCTGCGTGGCGCGGGCAACGGTCGCTGACATCTGGAATCGCACGGTGCCCTTGCCGTCGGCCGCTTCCCACTTTCGCTGCACGCGATCGAAGATGCGGCTGTCGAGCATCTGCCGCTCCATCTTCAGCAGCACCTCGGTTCCGTTGAGCTTGTCGTGCGGGCGCGCAAAGCCCTGAATGGACACGTTGCGATCCTGCGAAAGGTTCACGTCCTCCCACTCCACGCCTTCCGGCGTCACGCATGCAAGGTCGCCGAGCAGCTTGCCCATGGGCCAGGCGCGTCGCTGCAGTTCGGCATACATGGCCACGCGCTGACGGTGCGCGCTGTTGGCGTACTCGCGTGCCGCCAGGTCGCCGACCTTCCACTTCAGCAGCAGCAGGCGCGCGCCCGAGACGAGCGGCGGTCCGATGGCGATGGCGACGAGCGCGGCCACCATCAGGCGGTTGGCGAGCGTCGGGTCCGCCATGCGATTCAGCCACTCTCCCACGCGCGACGGGCGCTCGCCCTTGGGCTGCGCACGCAGCGAGACGAGCGGGCGCAGAGGCCCGAACCACGCCAAGGCCGCGCCGACAGCGGTGGCGTGAGCGCGCCACCACTCCGATTCCTCGCCGATGCCCGTGATGTCCGGCAGTCGCGCCAGGTCGGCCTCGGTGCAGCCCAGGCCGGCATCCGCGACATGCGGCAGGGCCTCGCGCACCTGCGCCAGCAGCGCGCGCAGGAAGGGTTCATCGGCGCCCGCTCGAACGGCGCTTTCCAGCACCGCCGCCTCGGCACAGCCAGGCCACTCGGTGGGATCCAGCCGCGAGCACCGAACCACCACGCCCTTGGGAGCACGAATGGCGAAGGTCAGGGCGCGACGGTCATCGCTTGCCAGCAGCAACGGGCCCCGCAGGCCGGCCTCCAGCAGCGAAACCAGACAGGCCGCGTCGCCGGCGTAGCAGGGTTCCCCATCCGGTGGAAGGTCGCGCGGCGCGGCTGGAGATGGCTCCGTGAGTGGCCATTCGATCGCGAACCCAAGTCGGCCCTCCGCAGAGAAGGCCTCGGGCAGCACCGCCGCAGCCGTCCGGTGGCTTGGCACTGAGCCGAGTTGCAGCGTGTCGATCTGCAGGCGAAGCGCCGTTTCAAGCTGCGCTTCCTTGGCTGCGGGAAGTTCAAGGGTCCGGCAAAGGGCCCGGCCCGTGGGCAGGAGCACCACGGATCCAGCGGGGGGGCGCTCCGCGTCGGAACCGCCATCCCAGGCGCCCTGCACCACGATGCCCCGCGTCGAACGCTCAAAGCACAGCGGCGAGCCGCCGGTGGCCGGAAGAACGACCAAGCGGGATGGGTCTGGCAGGACTCGTGGACGGCGCTTCAAGGTTCTCGGTACTCCAGGATCTGGGCCGGCACGGCGGAACGATCGACAACGACCACGATTTCCGCCTCTGCGCCCGATCCTAAACTCTTGCCGCGACTGGAGATGGTGTACACGCTACTGGTCACGTCCGCTGCCTGGGCCAAGGTGATCAGCTGGGACTGTGACACCCCGGGTAGATCGACCAGATCCGCAAGACTCGTGATTCCTTCCGATCGACCCGACCGGCGGGTGATGATCGACTCCGCAAAACGAGGTTCCAGCATCATGACCTCGCGCAGCAGGGTGCGACTTGCGGTGTTCAGGTTCACCTTGCCTGCGGTCGCGTTGGCCGCCCCGCGGGAGTCCAGGATGGTGCACTCGTTCATGACGGCCTTCAGCTGCCGAGCGTCCAGGCTCTTCACGCCGCCGGTGGTCTGGGTGGTGCCGCCCGTGCGCCCCACGGTGCTTCGACCCGTGGTCGCGCTGCTGCCGCCCGGGTTGGTGGGCGCGGCACCTCGCCGGCTTCCGAGTTGCCCCAGCGGCGTGGCCAGGATCTGTCCCATGGTCGCGTTGGCGCCGCGTGCGAAGGTGATCAGGGCGCCTGCCTGCTGGTTGTCAACGCCCGTGCGTGCCATGAGTTCCTCGGGGGTGGTGCGAGCCAGGTTGAGCCGCGGTTCGCCACCCATCCCGTTGGGGTTCGCTCGACTCGCCGCGGTGAGCAGGGAACTCCAGCCGCCGTCCAGCTTGTTGTCCGGACGGTCATCCGGAAGGGAGCGCTTGCCGTCGTTCTCGTTGGGGTCGAGCCTGCCGTTCAGGTTCCAGTCCTCGCCTCGCACGTACTGCGGCCACGCACCCGCGACCAGTTCCAGCTCGGCGATGCTTCGGAAGTCGCCGTTTCGAGGCGAATAGGAGAATCCACGGTTCCGGTAGTACTCCGCCTCGGCGCCAAGAGACTGCACCTCGTTGTCCGCGTCGCGCCAGTCCATGATCGAGTCGACCACGTCCATGGTCATGTTCGGGACCGTCTGGAGGATCGCCTTGTTGGCGAGATTGATGTTGAGCTTCGAGTGCTCGTCGAGAGGTCCCGCCCACTCCTGTCCATCGATGAAATGACGGATGTCCCAGGCACCGGTCTCGATCTGGCCGGTCGCGTTCGATTCAAGATCACGCACGATGGCCTGCGGATCCTCGGGATCCGGGTTGGCCGTGTGCCACTCCATGATCGCGATCATGGTTTCCACGCCCGCACGTGCCGCCCAGCGCGCCTGCGTGCGTGACAGTGTCTCGCGTCCGATGGTCGCCTGCCGGAACGCGAGCACCTGCGTGGCCGCGACGATGACCGCGGCGATCGCGATGGCCCACACCACCGTGAGCGTGACCATGCCACGTCGTGAAGCGCGTGTCATCGCCCGCCTCCTCCGCCGCGGCCGCCGTTCTGGCCCGGTGGTGGGATGAAGGGCACGTTGCCGCCGCCTCGCCCGCCGCCGCCGGGGCCACCACCACGCCCGCCGCCGGGTCCGCCGCGGCCACCTTCGTTCGGATTGCCCGAGCCGCGTCCGCCGCGCCCACCGCCACCATCGCCACCGCCTGTGCCCACGCCGCCGTCGGCTCCAGCCGGCACGCCACCGGCACCTCCAGCCATCCCCGCGTCGCCAGCAGCGGCATCCTCGGCGCCGGCTGCTGGAGTCTCCTCCTCGGGGTCCTTCTTTGGCGCGGGAGCGCGGTCCAGCGGGATCTCGGTTCGAAGCGTGACCAGTGCGCTCGTGTCCGTCAGCATCTCCTCGCCGATCCGCTCGCCACTCGCGGTGACGGTGGCGCGCACGGACAGGGGCAGACCGTCCACGTCGCTGTCCCAGTCCTGTCGCCACGAGGCGCCGTCGTAGGCCTCGAACCGCAGCGCGACCACGCCGTCACCGATCGGCTCCGCCAGTCCGCCCGCGTCCTCGTGGCGGTCCGGCACTGGATCGCGCCGTCGCCACAGCGATGCGCCATCCTCGTCCACCTCGACGCGGTACTGCGTCTCGTACTCCTGGCCCTCGCCCGAGTAGGAGAGCGGCCGGATCGTGCGGAGCCGCTCGTTGAACAGCAGCATCTGGTCACGGTCAAGTTCGCCGATGGGCGAGGAGACCGCCTCGGCCGCCAGCCGGAAGCGCGTGAAGAACAGGTCGTCGCTGCGAAGCGTCGATTGCACGTCCCGCCGGATGTGCTCCAGCGCGTCGGTCGCGCGCCGCGAGGCCATCATGCGCAGACGCGCCACGTCGCGCGCTCGGCCGAGCTGGCTCAGGGATGTGGTGATCGCGGTGGCCACGATCCCGGCGATCACCAGGGCCACGATCAGCTCGACCACGGTGAATCCGCGCCTAGTTGCCACCACCGGACTCCTGCGCGTCAAGGCGGGTGGGACGGTCGATGGGCTTCTCGGGGGCGCGCTCGACGGGCTCGACGTCCTCGTTCTGCTGCGCCACGCGCGTCGCGCAGCGGTACTCGATGCCTGCCGGGTCGCGCACGATCGCAAGCACGTTCCAGGCATCGCCTTCACCACCGGACTCGATCTCGACGGTGTATTCCCAGTCGGGCCACGGCGCGGCAAGGCGGCCGGTCGATTCCCGGATCTCCCCGTACCGGCGAGGACCTTCCACGACGACCTGCGCAAGCAGCTCGTCCAGCATCGCGGCGGCCATCGCCTCGTGCTCGCCTCGCTGCAGCATCGCAAGGCTGCGCTGCGAAAGCGTGACCACGCTCGCAAGGCCGAGCGCAAGCAGCGCGCCGCCCAGAATGGCGTCGATCAGCGCGAAACCGCGTCGTGCCGGCAGCCTGTTCACCACGGTTCGCGATCCATTCCGGCCTGGTCCAGGTCGATGGGAACGCGCACGCGCTCACGTGTCACGCCGTTGTCGGTCCGCATCGGGACCGACGCGTTGGGGGGCAGCAGCAACTCGGTCTCCAGTCCGTCGGCGATCACGCGCATGAAGACCTCGGGACGCTCCCCGCTGGGCGAGCCCACGATCCGCCATTCGGAGCCGTCGAGCGGCCGACCGTCCATCCGCACCTCCGCCAGCTCCACGCCCTTGGGCATGCACACGGGCTGCACATGGCGGTCCGGCATCCACTCGGGCGCCTCGGAGGGCCGCAGCGGATCGGACTCGAGCGTCCACAGCGCGACGCAGCCGGTGTCGGGATCCAGCCAGATCGCGCAGGTGGCGGAACCCGAACCGTCGCGGAAGGCGAACATCGAAAGCAGCTCGGAGAGTCTCTCAACGGCCACGTCGGCCTCGCGGCGCGCCATGCCGGTCAGTCGAGGCACGACCAGCGCGGCGACGATCGCCAGCAGCGCCGACACCACGATCAGTTCGATCAGGGTGAAGCCTCGGCGCATGCGAAACGCGCCCGCCTCAGCGGGCCCCGTTGACGATGTCCTTCGCGTCACCCTCGCCGCCGGGCTGGCCGTCCGCGCCGTAGCTCATGATGTCGAAGTCGCGGTTCACGCTGGGGGGCACCACGACCACGTAGCGATTGCCCCACGGGTCGTTCAGGTTGTTCGGGTTGGAGATGATCGGGTTGTCTCCCTCGCAGAGCACGTCCAGCTCGAAGTCGTCACCCAGTCGGCTCACGCCCTTCTCGGTCATGTACAGGCGAACCTGCTGCGCAAGGCTGTTCACGTCCGCCTCGGCCTTGCGGTTCTTGGCCACGCCCAGCCAGCGCGTCACGTTCGGGACCAGGATCGTGGCCAGCAGCGCGACGATCGTCACCGCGATGATGACTTCCAGCAGGGTGAAGGCGCGTCGGGCGTTGGGGCGTCGTCGGGAGGCGTGATGGAGCATCGATGGATCTCGGGTGCGAGTGCTTTCTGGACCAGGCTTCAACGGCGGCGTGAACCAGGCAATGCACGCCGCGCGCCGAATTCGCCGGACTTCCCGGCGAACTGTCCGATAGCGTAGCCGCGCAGGCGCGATCCGGTTCGGATTCAGCCGCCCAGGGCCGACTGCATCTGCAGCAGGGGCAGCAGGATCGCCGCAAGCACGAATCCGGCGATGATCGCCATGAACACCAGCAGCACCGGGGGCAGCGCCTTGGTGAAGATCTTGATGCTGCTGTTGACCTGCCGGTCGAAGGCCGTCGCGGCATGCAGCAGCATGCTTTCAAGGCGTCCCGATCGCTCGCCGATGTTCACGATCTGGATCAGCAGTGGCGGGAAGAAGCCGCTGCGTTCCAGCGGATCCGCCAGGGCCTGGCCCGTGGTCACCTTTTCCTGCACCTCGTCGACGGCGCGCGTCAGCACGGCGTTTCCAAGCGTGTCGCGCGTGATGCGCAGCGCCTGGAGGATCGGCAGGCCGGCGCTGCAGAGGGTGCCCAGGGTCCGGGTGAACCGAGCCACCGCCACGTCGCGCAGCAGGGGCCCAAGCAGCGGCATGCGCAGCATCAGGCCGTCCCAGCGGAACTTGTTCTCGGGAACCGCCAGCCATCGGCGCGCCATCACGACCGCCGCGCCCATCGCCAGCAGCACCAGCAGCCACCAGGTGCCCATGAATCCCGCAAAGGCCAGCAGGATCCGCGTGGGAAGCGGCAGCACCATGCCAGGCTGGCCCGCGATCGGCGCCATCAGCTGGGGCAGGATCACCGTGACCAGCAGCACCACGCTCGCCATGATCAGCGCGGCCACGATCATCGGGTAGATCGTGGCGCCGATGAGTTCACGCCGCAGTTCCACGGCGCGATCCAGCAGATCCGCGAGCTGGTGCATCACCTCGGGCATGCGGCCACTGGCGTCCGCGGCGCGCGCCATGCCGATCGTCATGTCGTCGAAAGGCGCGCCGTAGGCCTTCATCGCCTCGTGCAGCGGAAGGCCGGCCTCGACCTTCTCGATCAGCGCGTCCAGGATCACGGGCTGTGCCTTGCCGCTGGCCTGGCGACGCACCGTGCGCAGCGCCTGCATGAGCGGAAGCCCCGCCTCGACGGCCGTCGCGAGCTCCCGGATCAGGTTCGCCAGGTCGGCCTTGCTCATCGAGGGCCGGCTGCCCGCGCCGGAAAGCCAGGCGGGCATCGCGCGGACGGTCGGATTGCGAGCCCCCTGTGCGGTCGCGCGAACGAAATCCGACGGCTCCGGCTCGTCGCTCTCGAGCCGCAAGGGCGTCAGCCCGCGCGAGAGCACCAGGCGCATGGCGGTGCCTCGGTCGGGTGCCGCCACGGAACCGCTGGCGTTCGCGCCGCTGCGATCGAGGCCCTCGTAACGCCAGTTCGCCACGGATCAGCCCTCGTCCACGTCCTGGGTCGCGCGAAGCACTTCGCTGATCGTCGTCTCGCCACCCTGGGCCTTCTCCATGCCGTCGTCGCGCATGGTCATGAAGTCCGCATCGACGAGTTGACGAAGTTCCATCACGCTCTGGCCCTCGGCGATGGCCGCCCGCAGCGCGGGGTTGATGCGCGCGAGCTCGAAGAATCCGAGACGTCCGCGGAAGCCGCTGCCGGAGCACGCCTCGCACCCGGCTCCCACGGTCACCTGCCCGCCAAAGCGGTCGACCTCGGCGGGAGCGATGCGCACGCGCTGATCGTCGGTCATCGGCACCTTGTGCGCGCACTTGCGGCAGATGCGGCGGCCAAGGCGCTGCGCAAGCAGGCCCTCAAGCACGCTTGCCACCAGGAAGCTCTCGGCGCCCATGTCCACGAGCCGGCCCACGCTGCTCAGCGCGTCGTTGGTGTGCAGCGTGCTCAGGATCAGGTGGCCCGTCAGCGCGCTGCGGATGGCGATGTCCACCGTCTCGGCGTCGCGGATCTCGCCCACCAGGATCACGTCCGGGTCCTGGCGAAGGATGCTGCGAAGTCCGCCCGCGAAGGTCAGGCCGCGCTTGGGATTCACCGGAATCTGGTTGATGCCCGTGAGCTCGTACTCCACGGGATCCTCGATGGTGATGATCTTCTTGCGGGGGTCGTAGAGCTTGCTCAACGCCGCGTAGAGCGTGGTCGTCTTGCCGCTGCCGGTCGGGCCTGTCACCAGCACCAGCCCGTGCGGCTTGGCGATCAGCTTGTCCATCATGCCGACCAGGCGGTCGTTCATGCCCAGGCTGCGCAGGTCGAGCGGCAGGTTGCTCTTGTCCAGGATTCGCATGACCACGCTCTCGCCGTAGATCGTGGGAACGGTGCTCACGCGGATGTCGACCTTTCGACCCTCGAAGCGCAGCGAGATGTGCCCGTCCTGGGGCACGTAGCGCTCCGCGATGTTCATGTGGGACATGATCTTGATGCGTCCCACGATCGCCGGCTGCAGGTGCTTGGGCGGGCTCGGCTGCTCCACCAGCACGCCATCGACGCGGTACTTCACCTTCAGCAGCCCCTCGAAGGGCTCGATGTGGATGTCGCTCGTCCGCTTCTGGATCGCCTCGAGGATCAGCAGGTTCACCAGGTTGACCAGCGTGGGCTGCTCGGCCATCCGGTGCACGTCGTCGGCCTCGATGGCGTCCAGGTTGTTCTCGCTGCCGGTGTCCGCGAGATCGCCCTCGCTGGCCAGGCTCTCGGCCATTCGGGCCGCGGTCACGCCATAGGCCTGTCGCATCAGCTCTCCGAAGGCCTCGTTGGCCACGCCCACGCGCGAGATCGGCAGCCGACCGATGGCGCCGGCCTCGTCCACCGCGCCAAGGTCGAACGGATCGGCCATCGCCAGACGAAGGCGACCCGCCTCGACGGAGATCGGCACCACGCGCAGGCGCACCGCCGCGTCCGCGGGAATCAGTCGCACCGCGGAGGGTTCCGAAGGCACCGGCTTGTCGAGCCAGGCGAATCCGCACGCCTCGCAGCGTTCACGCACCGAACCAGCCGCGGCCGCCTTCAGCAGCGCCTCGACGGCGGGGGAGTTCCCCGAGCCGGACTCGGCCATCACGTCAGCCACGAGTGGATCGATGGATCACTCCACCGTCTCCTTGCGTGCCGGCTTGTCGCCCTCGGCATCGGCTCCGCCGGCGTTCTCGGCGCCCTTGCGAGCGCCGCCCTCGTAGATGGCCGGATTGGTCTGGACGTTGGGGGGACGCAGGCCGGGGATGCCCGCGGTGATCTTCTCCTTCTGCTCGGCCGTCAGCAGCGCCAGCACGGCGTCGCGCGTCTCCTGCACGAGACGGTTCTTCTCGTTGCGAAGCGGAACCATCGGATCCGGCAGCGGCGCCTCGGCGGTCTTGCCCTGCTTGGCGGCAAGCCGCGCCTGCGCGGACTTGGTGGCGCGCGCCGGCTTGTTCGGGTCGTCCTTGCGGATCGTGTCGAGCATGCGATCACGCAGGCTCGACAGTGCCGTCTCCCACTTCGACTTGGCGGCCGCGATCCCGGTCTTCTGCTCCGCAGTCAGGTCATCCAGCCCATCGACGACCTGGAAGAAGCTCGCCAAGGGATCGGGCTGGAACGCCTCCTTGTAGCCCGCGGACAGGGCCCGCTGGCGGAAGTCGGCGCCGTACGGTGCGGGCAGGGCGGCGGCGATGCGCTCGATGCCGTCGTCCTGCGCCTGTCGCACCGAGATACGCGCGGTCACGATCTGCGCCTGCAGGCCCGAGCCCTTCTCCAGATCCATGCTCTCCATGGCCAGGCGGAATTCAGGCATGAGCGACTTGATTCGCGCATCCCGTTCGGCGAGCGCCTTGTCCAGCGCGATCTCGTACTCGTCAAAGGCGGGCTGGGCCGCCGACATCGCCTCGGGGGGCATCTGCATCTGGCGCGCGATCGCGAGCAGGTCCACGCCCTCGCCCGACAGGTCGCTGTTGGCGAGCGCGTGCTCGCGACGGATCGTCCGCTCGAAGCGCGGCCAGCGCTCGCGCTGCGCGTCACTGAGCTGACCCTTCACGCTTTCCATGAAGTCGTTGAACAGCTGCTGCTTCTCCTGCTGCCAATTCTCGATGGGGGCAAGCAGGCCGGCGGCGGACTTGGCGCCATTCTTCTGCGACTTCGCCATGTCGACCATCTTCTCGCGCACCGCGTCGCAGCCGGTCTTGAAGCTCGCGCTGTAGTCCTCGATCAGGCTCTCCACGATGGGGCGCTGCCAGTCCTCGAGCTTCAGGGTCTCCACGATGAGCACCATGTCGCGGGGCAGGATGTCGGGGCGGAAGGCCTCGCTGAAGCCGGCCTTGCCACCGAACTGCGCGGAGGCCGAAAGCGGGGCGAGCGAGATCGAGGCGAAGCAGACGATGGTTCGAAGGATGTTTCGCATGGTGTGGTGACCTGTGTCGAGCGGGCCCGCGTCAACGGGCGACGAACCGCCGGATTCGCTGAAAGTGTCCAATTGATCGGCAAATGCCCGACCGGCCATCGAGGCCGGACCCATAATTTACGCAGGCTTCGCGGGCCGGGTTCACGCGGGCCGGACCGTTCGCTGCTCGATCCGCTTTTCCGAGCGCGTGAGCACGATCCGATCCACGAAAATCCCGGGCGTGTGCACCTGGTCGGGGTCGATGGCGCCGAGCGGCACGATTTCCTCGACTTCGGCGACGGTGGCCTTGCCGGAGGTCGCGACCATCGGGTTGAAGTTCCGCGCGGTCTTGCGGAAGACGAGATTGCCGAACGGATCCGCCTTCCAGGCCTTCACGAGCGCCAGGTCCGCGCGGATGCCCCGCTCCATGACGAAGTTCTCGCCATCAAACATCTCGGACGGCTTGCCTTCGGCCACCACGGTTCCCACGCCGGTGCGCGTGTAGAAGGCGGGAATGCCGGCGCCGCCCGCGCGCAGGCGTTCGGCCAGCGTGCCCTGCGGGCAGAACTCCAGCTCCAGCTCGCCGCTCATGAACTGCCGCTCGAACTCCGCGTTCTCGCCCACATAGCTCGAGACCATCTTGCGGATCTGGCGGGTCTTGAGCAGCAGCCCGAGTCCCCAGTCGTCCACGCCGGCGTTGTTCGAGACGCAGGTGAGATTCCTCGCGCCGGTGTCCCGCAGCGCCAGGATCAGTTGCTCCGGAATGCCGCAGAGACCGAAGCCGCCGACCGCGACCGTGATGCCGTCTCGCGCAAGTCCCTCAAGGGCCTTGGCCGCCGTGGGAAAGACCTTGTCCTTTGCCATGGTTCGGAGTGTAGGGCCCGACTCGGGGCCGCTAGCCTGCGACCGCGTGCCGCTGGTGCTCCTGCTCATCCTGCTCTCGGCCCTTCCCGACGCGATGCTCGCGGTCGTCCTGCGTGATCTCTTCGTGGAGCGCTACGGCGTGTCGGCCGAGGCCGCGCAGATGTTCCTTGCGGTGAACCTGCTTGGCGCTGGACTGGCGGTCCCGCTCGTGCGCTGGCTTCGCCGGTCCTGTCCCGCATGGTCCATCGTTGCGGCGGGAGCGCTCGCCGACGCGGCCCTGCTGGGCCTGATGTGGCTTCCGGTGGGCTTCGTGCCGACACTGGTCCTGCGCGTGCTCGAGGGTGTCGCGGACGTGGCAACCTTCGCGGCGCTCTTCCAGATCCTCGGGCAGGTGCGGAACCGTCCGGCCGCGTGGCGCATGGGTGTCGGGGCTTCGATGCTGGTCGGAGGCCTTGGGGGAGGGGCCGCCATCGGTGGTGCCGTGATCCGGATGAGCACGATGGGGCCGACGGTCGCCTTCGTGCTGGGCGCAGGAAGTTGCGTCGCCACCGCGCTGGGCGCCTGGTTTGGTGCAGGCCTGCTGGATCGCACCGCCCCGTTCGCCGAGCGCCCGGAGGAATCGGCGACGCGCTCCGCCGGGCCCCTCTGGCCAGTGCTGCTGATGGCGGCCTCGGATCGGGCCACCGGCGCGGCGCTGACCGCGGTCTTCGCGGGATTTCTCGCCCGCAACCTCGGCTACGACCCTGCTCAACGTGGGCTGCTGGTGGGTCTTCCGCTCATCCTGATGGCGGTGGGTGCGGCGCCCGCAGGGTGGGTGGCGGATCGTCTCGGGGCCTTGCGGGTGCGGACGGCTTGCGCGGCTGTCTATGCGACGTGCTTCGCGCTTGTCCCGTGGCTTGGGTTCTCGACCGCCGCGTTGAGCCTCGTGCTGCTGGCGCTGGGTGTCGCCGCGGCACCGCTCCTGCCAGCGTCGCTCTCGCTCGCCTCGCAGGCCGGGCGGGGGACCGCTGGATTGGCGGCCTTTCGCGCGGCGGGCGACGGTGGCTACTTCCTCGGAATCATGGCCGTCGTGGTCATTGGGGCCCTGGCGGGGGGCGATCGCATGGCCACGCAGCAGGGTCTGATGGCCGGGTTCGGCGCCCTGCATCTGGCGTGCACGGCGCTGGCCGCCATGGCTGCGCGTCGCGATCGCTGAGCTGGCTTCAGTTGTGCGAGATGGTCTGCTCGGGCACCGGTTCGCCCTGCAGTTCCTCGAGCGCCATGCGCAGCTTCTCGAGCGCCTTGTTCTGGATCTGACGCACGCGCTCCTTGGTCACGCCGATCATCTGACCAACCTGCTCCAGCGTGAGCGAGGGTGAACCGACGGGGGCGTCGAGCCCGAAACGGTGCTCGATGACCTTGCGCTCGACATCGCTCAGTTCCGCGCGATCGCTCTCGACCAGGAACCGCACCTCCGCGGCACTGTCGCGCGCATGCTGCTCGCGGACCGTCTCGAGATGGTTCGAACGCTCGAATTCGGGGTCGAACTCGCTCGGGAAGCGCTGCCGGTGCTTGACCAGCTTGATTCCGAAGCGGCTGAACGCCTTCAGGATCGCGCGGCACGCGTAGGTGCTGAACTTGAAGCCTCGGCCGCAGTCGAACTTGTCGACGCTGCGCATGAGCGCCATGTTTCCCTCGCCGATCAGGTCGGGAAAGTCGCTCTCGCCCAGACGAACGCGCCGCGCCATCGCAAGCACGAGCGCCAGATTCGTCTCGGAGATCTGCTCGCGATAGCGCCGGGCCATGCGGTACCAGCGGATCATCTCTCGCGCCTCGTCCGCGCCCGGGGTGCGGCCCTCGAGTCCATCCTGGATCTGCCGGACCCGGAATCGGGCGTAGTTGTACTGGAGGAAGATCACGCGTTCCTGTGCGGCGGTGAGCAGCACCGAACCATTGCGGGCCTGACGCTGCTTCTGCTCCTTGGCGCCCAGGTCATCCATGAGCGGCCGGTACCAGGTCACGTCGGGGCGCTGGATCGGTGCAGGCTTCTCGTAGATGTTGCGCTCGGCATCGGGCTTGCGGAATTCCGGTGAGTCCATGAAATCCATGGGCTCGACCATGATTTCCGCCAGCAGTGCCTGATCGGCAGGGGTGAGGCTGGTGCGAGTACCGCCGCTGCGGGCGCGATCACGCACCGCGGGCCTGCGACGCTGCTTCACGCGGTCGATCGGAGAGTTGGAGCCGAAGAGCGAGTCGATCATTGGTGTTCCTGTCCACCGCCGGCGTCGGGGGGATTAAGCCGGAGAGAGGTGCGGGTCTCGAACCACCAGATGAGTGAGCAATCTCGATGCCGGAGGGCGCTCTGGCGAGCGATTCGGCGAAGGGGGTCAACGCATGCCCTGCAGGAGCGTTCGCGGGGCCTTTGAATTTGGTTTCAGGAGGATGTGAAATGAAAAGACAGAGGCCCCCGTATACATGGGGGCCTCTGGAGGGATGCGAGTTTGGTCTGGGAAGCCCTAGACCGAATAAGTTCTCGGACTTACTCCGGCTTTCCGCCGCTCATGTCGTAGATCCAGCACTCGCTGGCGCGCTGGAAGTCCAGCACCTCGCCTGACTTGAAGAACAGGCCAAGCTCACGAGTGGCGGCCTCGGGACCGTCGGAGCCGTGGATCAGATTGAAGCTGTTCGACACGCCAAAGTCGCCGCGGATGGTTCCGCCGGCTGCCTTGCTGCCAAAAGTCGCGCCCATCATGCCGCGGCAGATCGCGATGGCACCGTTGCCGCGGATCGCCATCACGAGCACGGGGCTGCTGGTCATGAACCGAACCAGGCCGGCGTAGAACGGCTTGCTCGCGTGGTCCTTGTAGTGCTGGGCGGCCAGCTCCTGCGAGATCTGCATGAGCTTGCAGCCGACGATCTGCAGGCCCTTCTCCTCGAAGCGGCTGATGATGCGTCCCATCAGGCCGCGCTGAACGGCGTCGGGCTTCAGGATGATCAGAGTGGTTTCCATGAGGGGTCTCCTTGTTGGGTGATTTGGGGCGACCATGGTAGCGGGCCCGGCCGATTCCCGCCGATCCGCGTGGAAAAGAGGGCTGAATCGGCCTTGAAACGCCGAAAGATTGGCATACTGCGCCGCCCGAGTTCCATGGAGGTTCGATGCAAGGCACGGAAGCCGCGGTGATGGATTCGTCCAAGAACCAGAACGCACCCAAGTCCCCGCGCAAGCGGGGCGCGACCGCCGAGGAGATGGCGGGTCGACAGCGCGACATCAGCGTGAGCGAGTTCTTCGCGAAGAACCGCCACCTGCTGGGCTTCGACAATCCGCGCAAGGCGCTGCTGACCACGGTGAAGGAGGCGGTGGACAACAGCCTCGATGCCTGCGAGGAGGCCGGCATCCTTCCCGAGATCACGGTGATCATCGAGGACCTTCAGCCGGATCGCCCGGCCACGGCCAAGAGCTCGCGCTATCGCGTGACCATCGTGGACAACGGCCCGGGCATCGTGCGCAAGCAGGTGGAGAACATCTTCGGCCGGTTGCTGTACGGCAGCAAGTTCCATCGCCTGAAGATGAGCCGAGGCCAGCAGGGAATCGGCATCAGCGCGGCGGGCATGTACGGCCTGATCACCACGGGCAAGCCGATGGTGATCCACACCAAGCCCGGCGCGAAGCAGCCAGCCCATCACATCGAGCTGGCGATGAACACCAAGACCAACCGCGCCGAGGTGACGCTGGACAAGGAGACCGGCGACTTCCCGCCGCAGCGATTCCGCTCGCTCACGCCGGGCACGCGCGCGCTGAGCGGCGAGAGCGGCGGTTTCCTGGATGCGCAGGCGTATCGCAGCGGAACCTGCGTGAGCATCGAGCTTGAGGGGCGCTATCAGCGTGGCCGCGGATCGGTGGACGAGTTCCTGGAACTGACCGCGATCGCGAACCCGCACGGCCGTTTCGTGTTCGTGCCGCCGAGCCGGGTGAGCGCCGACGACGAGGGCGACACGCCGGTCCTGGCGCAGGCGGAGGCAGGGGCTGCCGCCGCCGCCGCGGTGACCACCGAGACGCAGGGCGTGACGGTGTTTCCGCGCGGCGTGCAGGAATTGCCGCCTGAAACCAAGGAGATCCAGCCGCACCCGAAGGGCATCGAGCTGGGAACGCTGCTGCAGATGCTGAAGGACTACGAGGCGAGCGACAAGGGAACGCTGTTCAACTTCCTGCAGGAACGCTTCTGCCGCGTGAGTGCGTCGACCGCCGGTGCGCTGTGCGACAAGATCGGCCTGACGAGCCGTCGGAAGGTCGCCGATGTCGAGCCACCGATGGCGGAGAAGCTCTTCGAGGCCTTCCAGGAAGCCAAGCTCGCGCCGCCGCCGACCGACTGCCTGGCGCCGATCGGCGTGCGTCAGCTGCTGGCCGGCATGCTGAAGGGCGTGCGCGCCGAGTTCTACGCGGCGAGCACCCGCGACGCCGAGGTGTACCGCGGTCGCCCGTTCCAGATCGAGGCGGCGATCGCCTTCGGTGGCGAGCTGCCAGCCGACGAGACCGCCCGCGTGATCCGCTTCGCCAACCGCGTGCCGCTGCTCTTCCAGCAGAGCGCCTGCAGCAGCTTCAAGGCCGTGGTGGAGACTGGGTGGAAGAACTACAACCTGCAGCAGCCGCGCGGCAGCCTGCCGGTGGGGCCGCTGGTGATCATGATCCACGTGGCGAGCGTGTGGGTGCCGTTCACGAGCGAGAGCAAGGAGGCGATCGCCGACTACGACGAGATCCGCAAGGAGATGCGGCTGGCGCTCATGGAGTGCGGCCGCAAGCTGGGCACCTACCTGCGCAAGCGCCAGCGCATGCGCCGCGAGGGCGAGCGCCGCGACGTCTTCGAGCGCTACATCGGCGAGATCAGCAAGGCCGTGAACGCGATCACCGGTGCCGACGCCCGCAAGCTGTACGACGCGCTGCTGGAGCAGGCGCGCAAGCGCACCGCGCAGGCCGATCAGGTGCTCGACGAGGACGGCAAGGTGGTCAAGGATGAGCCCATGGACGAGGACGGGGTGATCGTGGTGGAGAGCGCGATCGCGCCCGCGCCAGCGAGCGACCGTGTGCCGGCACCGCCCATGCCCGACGCCATGTTGAAGCGTGGCAAGGCCGAGGCGAAGCCGGCGGCGCCCGCGAAGGCCCGCGGCAAGCGTGGTGGCGACGGCCCGAGCCTCTTCTGATCGAACCCGGACACGAAGGAACGAAACATGGCGAAGAGCAAGTCAAGCAGTGCGGCCACCAAGGCCCGCGACGCGGCGACCGAGCGGAAGATCGTGGAGATGGCCGATGGCGTGGCGAAGAAGGCGCTCGGCGGTCGCGAGCCCGTGGTGGCGATCCCCACCCGCGCGCGCAGCAACACGATCTGGAACAAGAAGAAGGGCATCCTGCAGATGGGTGATGCGGCGCAGGAGCGCCAGCTCTTCAACCTGAACCAGGCGAAGAGCTTCATGCAGACCATGCTGCACGCCAACAGCGTGAAGGAGCTGATCGGCGCGGAGAAGACGCTGAGCCTTCGTGGAATGTTCTACAAGGGCCTGCACACGGTCGCCGGCACCAAGGAGAAGACCTTCGCCGATCAGGACGAGTCGGACGGCATCCTCGAGGACCTGGAGGTTTCGCTCGGCGCGCTGCGCGAGGAACTCCACATCTTCGCCAAGAAGGCCGGCACCGTGGTGGGCAACATCACGCTGGTGGACTCGGGTGACGAGATCGACTGCCGGCGCATGGGCAGCGGCGGCTACGCCATTCCCAGCATCGTCGAGCCCGACGTGATCCAGTTCAAGAAGTGCGAGGCGAAGTTCGTCCTGCACGTCGAGAAGAACACGGTCTGGAGCCGCTTCAACGAGGACCGCTTCTGGGAGAAGCACAACTGCATCCTGACCGAAGGCGGCGGTCAGCCGCCGCGCGGCGTGCGGCGACTGCTGCGACGCCTGAACGAGGAGCTCGGGCTCCCGATCTACTGCCTGCTCGACTGCGATCCGTGGGGGCATTACATCTACAGCGTGATCAAGCAGGGCAGCATCTCGCTGGCCTTCGAGAGCGAGCGACTGGCGATTCCCGACGCGAAGTTCCTCGGCATCCGCTCGAAGGACTACAAGGCCTGCGGCCTGAGCGACGACGTGCAGATCGCGCTGAACGACAACGACATCAAGCGAGCCA
>JBIIOC010000093.1:0-8385 GCA_044337135.1 Phycisphaerales bacterium
TCCTGGTCTCGGGCTACACGGGCGCGGCGAACGCCGACCTCGATGCCGACGACGACGGCGTGCTCGACTCGACGCCGTGGACCGCGGTGCTCGACTCGGTGTCGGTGGTGACCTCGATCCGCACGGCACCGCCGGTTGGCTCGACCACGGTCGAGTGGTGGTACGCGCCGCGAATCGGGCCGAACTCCAACGGCACGCCGTACCAGGTCTATCGCTGCAGCACGGTTGGCTACTGGATCGCGGGCAACCGCTTCTTCCTGGATCCGACCACCCGCACCGATACCCCGGGTGCCGACAACCTGGCTTGCCCGAGCACCGGTGGCTGCTTCGGCGACATCGACGGCAGCCTGGAAGTCGACAACGGCGACGTGGCGTTCGCGCTGCTCGACTACGGTCCCTGCCCCGGCTGCGCGTCCGACCTCGACGGCACGGGCGAAGTCGACTTCGGCGACGTGGCTCTGATCCTGCTCAGCACTGGCCCCTGCCAGTGACCTGAGGCGACCTTGCACGATCAGGGGCTCCGGTGCAAACCGGGGCCCCTTTCTCATTTTGCCCCGCCGCTATGCTCGCCGCGTGCAGGTGATCGCCAACATTGGGCGTGCCGTCTGGTCCTCGCAGGCCCGGGTCGCCGACTTCGGGCGCTTCATGCGCTTCTGCGGCGTCACCATGCGTCACATCATGCAGCACCCCCTGCACAGCCTTCGATGGAGGCTGCTTGGACCCCAGCTCTACGCCGTCGGCGTTCTCAGCATTCCGGTGGTCGCGATCACGGGAGCCTTCATTGGCATGATCCTGGCCCTCGAGGGCTACTACCAGTTCGCCGAAATCGGCCAGCAAGACCGCATGGGCGGCATCATCAACGTGAGCGTGGTGAAGCAGATCGGCCCCGTGCTGGCCGCGGTGATGGTGGCGGGCCGCGTTGGCTGCGCGCTGGCTGCGGAGCTTGGCACCATGCGCGTGACCGAGCAGCTCGACGCGATGCGCGCCATGGCCGCGGATCCGGTCCAGCACCTCGTGGTGCCGCGCGTGATCGCCTGCACGCTCATGACGCCCGTCCTCACGATCTACTCGAACCTGCTGGGCAGCACCGGCGCCTGGTACGTGACCACCAAGATCTATGGCGTCAGCAGCGAGGACTACTGGTTCTGGACGGCGCAATTCGTCTCGTGGCGCGAGCCGGCGGGCGGACTGGTCAAGAGTGTCTTCTTCGGCCTGGCCATCGGCCTGATCAGCTGCTACAAGGGCTTCCACTGCCGCCCGGGCGCCGCGGGCGTTGGCCAGGCCGCGACAAGCAGTTTCGTGAGCAACTTCATGGCGATCATCATGCTGAACCTGGTGCTGGCCCAGTTCATCAACGAGATGGTGCGCTGGCTGTACCCGAATCTGCCCAGCGTCTTCGGCTGACGCGAACGGCGTTCCTGCCCTTACAATCCCCCGCTCTGCGGGAGTAGCTCAGTGGTAGAGCGGCAGCCTTCCAAGCTGCATGTCGCGGGTTCAAGTCCCGTCTCCCGCTTTCCGGCCCTTCCCGGGCCATCCCTTTCCATGAACACGAGAATGAGCCTCGCGATCCGTCTGTCCGCCACGCTGCTCGCCTGCATGCCGGTCCTCGCCGACACGCTGCACACCAATGGCCCTGTGGTCACGAACCCCACGGGTGGCACCGGCACGATCGCGGGCCAGCCCATCAGCAACTGCGACGGATTCACGGTGCCCGGCAGCACCTTCAACTTCTCCACCACCGGCGTGGCAGCCACCGTGGCGACCAACACGGCGCTCGCCGACGACTTCGTGGTTCCCCAGGGCGGATGGGATCTTGACGCGCTCACCATCTACGCATTCCAGACCTCGCAGACAACCGCCAGCGTCACGCAGGTCCACGTGAACCTGTGGACCGAGACCCCCTACTCCGCGGGCTCTCCCGACGCGCCGACCAGCCTGCCACAGCCAGTGCTTGCCGCGAACCTCACGCTTCCGGCCGGCCCCGGCACCTTCGTCTGCCATCGCCAGAGCGTGACCAGCACCGGCACGGTGCGGCCCGTCTTCTCGTACACCGTGTCGCTCGACGGACTTCCCGATGGAGGCCGACTCGCGCCTGGTCGCTACTGGATCCAGTGGTCCTGCCTCGGCGCCACGAGCCCCTCGGCGAACGTCTTCTCTCCGCTCGTCTCGCCTCGAGCCGCCGTCACGGGCCACAACGCACGCCAGTTCAACGCGCTCGATGGCAATGCCAACAGTCCACGCGTGTGGTTCGAGGGTCGCGAGGGCTACGTCGCCGGAAGCAGCGAAGGTCGTGCCTTCGCCCTGCCCTTCGAGCTGCTGGGAACCGTTCCTGCGGCATGCCCCTCGGATCTCGATGGCGATCGCGACGTGTCCGCCTCGGACATCGCGCTGGCGCTGCTGGATTTCGGACCTTGCGCGGGCTGCGCGGCCGACCTCGATGGCAGCGGCGAGGTGGACGGCGGCGACATCGCATTCCTGCTTCTGGACTTTGGATCCTGCCCGTGATCCGATAGGCTGGCTCGCTGCATGCGACGGGCTCGCCGCTCCACTCCTGCGCTCGGCCTGACGCTCACGCTGCTGCTGTGCGCACGCGCACTCGCCGCTGGAAGCGGCGTGGGCTGGGGCGACAATGGCGGACAGATCAACGTGCCCGTCGGCCTGAGCGGTGTCACCTCGATCTCGGGCGGCAACCAGCACACGATCTCGCTTCGCAGCGGAACGGTGATCGGCTGGGGCAACGCGTTCCCCAGCACGCCGCCCGCAGGCCTTGGGACATGCAGTGCGGTCGTGGCTGGCGGATTCCACACGGTGGCGCTTCGCTCGAACGGTTCGCTGGCCGCGTGGGGCGACAACACCTATGGCCAGACCGTCGTGCCCGCCGGGACGAGCTACGCACGGATCGCGGCGGGGCTCTATCACTCGCTCGCGCTGAACAGCGCTGGCGCGTGCACGGGGTGGGGCAACAACGCGGACGGGCAGGTCGCGTCACAGGCGGGCCAGGTCCTCGCCTTCGTCGCAGCCGGCGAGTACCACTCGCTCGCGCTCTACTCCAACGGCGCGTTCCGTGGCTGGGGCTACAACAGCCACGGCCAGGCGAGCAATCCCGGGGGCGCGTTCGTCGCGGTCTCCGGTGGCTACCAGCACACCGTCGGACTTCGAAGCAGCGGCGCGGCCGTCTGCTGGGGCAACAACAGCTACGGACAATGCAGCGCTCCGGCGGTCCTGTTCGCGCAGGTCCTGGCCGGCCGCAACCACACGGTCGGCCTGATGACCAACGGATCCGTCACCTGCTGGGGCGACAACACCAACGGCCAGTCCTCGCCTCCGGGCGGCAGCTTCTCCCGGATCGGCGTGGGCAGTTTCCACTCGCTGGCCGTGCGCACCGATGGCACCGTGGCTGCGTGGGGCTACAACGGAAACCTGCAGTCCACCACGCCCAACGGCATCTTCTGGGAGATCGCCGCGGGATGGTTCCACACCGTCGCGCTGCGACAGGACGGGCTTCTTCAGGCGTGGGGCTTCAACGGCTACGGCCAGACCGACGTGCCCTCCGGCGCGTTCGAGCAGGTGAGTGCGGGTGCGTATCACTCGCTCGCCGTCCGAGGCAACGGAACCGTCGCCGCGTGGGGCCTTGGCACCACGAACTTCGGCGACGGCGCCTACGGCCAGTGCATCGTTCCCACGGGCTCCTTCCGCCAGGTCTCGGCGGGCGCGTACCACTCGATCGGCCTGAAGACCGATGGCACCGTCGCATGCTGGGGCGCCGGCAAGACCGGCCAGAGCGGCTTCCCGCACTTCACGCAGAGCGTCGGCCCGACCACGGGAACCTTCACGCAGGTCTCCGGCGGCCTCTACCACTCCGCGGCGGTCCGGTCGGACGGAATCGTGAGCTGCTGGGGCGCCGGCAAGACCGGCCAGAGCGGCGAACCCCACTACGGCCAGTCGATCGTGCCGGCCGGAACCTACACCGACGCCTCAGCGGGTTTCTATTTCACGGCGGCGCTCCGAAACACGGGTGCCGCGGCGGTCTGGGGATCGACCTCTGGCACCTTGGGATCTCCCCCCACCGGCCCCTTCACGCTGATCGCGGCGGGCGGATACCACGTGATCGCGCTTCGTCCCGACGGGACCATTGCGGCTTGGGGCGACAACGGCTTCGGCCAGTCCGAGGCACCCTCCGGCACCTACACCCGGATCAGCGCGAGCTGGAAGAACTCCTACGCGGTGATGACGCCGTTCTGCGGCGCTGACCTCGATGGCAGCAGCACGATCGACATGGGCGATGTCGCGCTGATCCTGCTGGACTTCGGACCATGCAATCGATGCGCCGCCGATCTGGACGCCAGCGGCACGATCGACATGGGCGACGTGGCGCTGGCGCTGCTCGACTTCGGTCCCTGCTGATTCAGGGTTCCGCGGGCGCGCCTGCAGACACCACGTTCACCTTCAGTGTGGTTGTCTTGGAGGGCAGGGCCCCCTTCTCCCACGGGCGAACGAGGTCAAACGCAAGTTCACAGGACCCCGGACGCAGCGGCGTGTAGGAGAAGGTCCATCGCACGCGCCCGCCCATCACGCCACGATCGATCGGTGCGCGCTGCGGCGCTCCCGAGGGACTCAAGGGCGCGTCCTTGGGAATCTGGCACGTCCATTCGTGGCCCGTGCCCGCGTTGGCGACGAGCTGCACCTTGAACACGTCTCCCATGGGCACGGTCACCTCACGCGAGCTCTCCAGTTCAAGCACGCGTCCCTCGACGGGGCGCTCGGTGGCGCTGGTCGCGGTCTCGGTCGCCAGCCCACGGATCTGGTGCACGGTGACACCGGGACCCGACTCGCTTCGCGCCGAGGCGAGTTCGGTCTCCGGCCCCTGATCAGCGTCACAGGCCACCAAGGCGGCGCACGCAAGGCACGCCGCCAGCCGGTTCAGCACGCCTTCACCGCCTTCTCGATGGCGTCGAAGTCGACCTGCACGCGCGGGTCGTCGCTCACCCAGGCGTAGCGCACGGTGCCCGAGGCGTCCACCACGAAGGCTGCGCGCTTCGCCACGCCCTTCAGGCCCATCAGGTCGGCGTGCAGCGCGCCGTAGGCGGCCGCCATCTCCTTGTTGAAGTCGCTCAGCAGCGGGAAGGGCAGCTTCTCGAGCTCGCGGAACTTGTCCACCACGAAGGGCGAGTCGATGCTGATGCCAAAGACATCGCAGCCGAGCCCCTGCCACTTCGACCAGCCATCGCGGAACGTGCACATCTCGGCCTGGCACACGGGGCTGAAAGCCAGCGGAAAGAACAGCAGCACCGTCTTGCGCTTGCCCAGGTGGGCGGACAGGTCGACGGGGTTTCCGGGCTTCGAGGGCAGTGTGAAGGCGGGTGCCTTGCTTCCGACGGCGAGGGACATGGAGGTCTCCACGAAAGGTGCGATGCCGGGACGGTCCCGGCGGGGCCGAACGGTAGCACGCCCGCGCGCGCCGCGCCGCGAGGTGGCCTGTGGACAAGTTGGGGACATGGCTTTTTGATGGAAAAAGGGCATCTGTTCACTGCCGACCCACGCGAGCCCGCGACGCTGTGCCGTGAATCAGGAGATCAAGCCATGCCCCGCAACGCCATCGCCTTCTTCTCGACACTCGCCTTCCTGACAACCGCTTTGGCCGAGCAGCCATGCTGCGGCCCGACCGGCACTCCAGGCTGCTCGGACGCCGCCTGCTCGGCCGCCGTGTGCGAGGTCGACCCGGCCTGTTGCAGCACGGCGTGGGACCAGCGCTGCGCCGACGAGGCCAGCGTGCTCTGCGTCGCGTGCCGAACCACCCAACCATGTCAGCTGCCCATCGCGCATCGACAGGAACTGGAGCCATGCGGCGCCGCGATCGATGACGCCTGCCCCGATCCGCTGCACCCCGCGGATCCCCTGGCCAGCGGCGAGATCGTCGCGGGGCAGGTCTGGGCCGATGACACGAGCCGGGACGTGGACTGGTTCGAGGTTGTGCTGACCGCGCCCGGAAGCCTGGCCGTGGAGTGCTGGAGCGGCGGTCCCGTGGGCGCGGCGATCGTCGAGGCAACATGCCCTCCGACGGTGTTCGCGGAGAGCTCGGATGGCTGCCCCGGGCGCTGCTCGGCCTGCCTGCCCGCTGGCACCTACCGGATCGCCGTGCGTTCCTTGCTGTTCGAGGCGATTCCATGCGGCGATCCGCGGGGGAACTACGCCATCCGCGCGCAGGTCTCGCCATGCACGCCTGACCAACCTCTCGAGGACCGATGCGAATTCGCGCAGGCGATCGGCGAGGGTGTGGTGGCCTTCGACTCGCGCGACGCATCCACCGATCCGGCGTGGCTCCCCGCTTCCTGCAACGAAGGCGCCGGCCTGGCCTTCACGCATGACGTCTGGTTCTCGTTCACGGCCGACGCGACCGGCGTGTTCCGCATCGGAACATGCGAGACCGGCGACTTCGATGCGCGAATCGCGATCTACGAGAGCTGCGGCGGGCTGCCCCTGGCCTGCAGCGATGACACCTGTCAGGGCGGCGCGGCCGAAGTCGATGTGGGATTGTCCTGCGGCACGCAGGTCCTCGTTCGTCTTGGCGGATGGGGCCATGGCGCGGCCGGCATGCTGCAGATCGAGGCCCTCGATGCCGTGCCATGCGCCTGCGAAGCCGATCTGGATGGCAGCGGCATCGTTGACGGCGGCGACATCGCGCTGATCCTGCTGTGCTTCGGCGACGCCGGAGGCGCCGCGGACCTTGATCGCGATCTCGAGGTGGGGCCTGGCGACATCGCGATCGCGCTGCTCTCGACTGGCCCGTGCAGCTGACTCCGCTCAGCCTTCGCTCGGCGTCTCGGCATTCAGGGCCCGCCGCAGGATCTTTCCCGTCGGATTCCGCGGCAGCGCGGATCGGCGCCGGATCTCTCGCGGGACCTTGTACGCGGGCAACGTGGCTCGGCAATGATGCTGCAGCGCGGCCGCGTCGAAGGCCGCGCCCTCGTGCAGCTCGACGAACGCAAGCGGAACCTCGCCGCGCATCGGATCCTGCATGCCGATCACTGCCGCGTCCTTGACCGACGGATGCCGATTGAGCACCTCCTCGATCTCGCGGGGAAAGACGTTCTCGCCCGAGATGATCAGCATCTCCTTGAAACGCCCCGTGATGTACAGGTGCCCTTCCGAGTCGAACCGGCCCATGTCCCCGGTGCGGAAGAACCCGTGCTCATCGAAGACCTTCGCGGTCTCCTCCGGCAGGTTCCAGTACCCGTGCATCACGTTCGGGCCCTGGATGCGCACCTCGCCGTCCTGACCCGCGGGCAGCACCTGTCCCTCCGGACCCACGATGCGCTGCTGAACGTCGGGCAGCGGCCGGCCGACGCTTCGATGCCTCCACTCGGACGGCAGGCACCAGTTCGTCACGGGGCTCGTTTCGGTCAGGCCGTAGCCCTCGGCGATGCGGACGCCAAAGCGCTCCCGGAAGGCGTCGGCAACCGCATCCGGCAGCGGCTCGCCCCCGCTCACGGCGTAACGCAGGCTGGCGAAGCACTCGGGGCCGCCATGTCGCGCCGCCGCCAGCGCGTTGTACATGCTGGGAATGGCGACGAACGCGGTGGCCCCGTGCTCCTTCGACAGGTCAAGCACCTTTCGCGGCTGGAATCGAGCGGTGTAGACGGCCTTCGCGCCGATCGACAGCGGCAGCAGCGTGAGCACCGTGAGACCGAACGAGTGGAACTGCGGCAGCACGCCGAGCAGCACATCGCGCCGGTCGAAGGTCGCCCAGCGCCGGATCTGGTCGATGTTCGCGTCCAGGTTTCCGGCCGAGAGCATGACGCCCTTCGGTCGCCCGCTCGTGCCGCTCGTGTAGAGAAGCACGGCAAGGTCGTCCGAACCCCGCCCCGCGCCAAGCCGAATCGGCGGGACGCCCTTGAAGCTGAGCTCCTCGAGCTTCAGGGGCTTCATGCTCGGGGTGGGCCCGTGGATGTAGTCGAGCATGGGCCCGACCGTGACGACCAGGTCCAGTCCCGCGTCCTGGACGATGTACTCCAGGTCCTCGCGCGACAGCAGGTAGTTCAGGGGCACCGCGACCTTGCCGGTCATCCAGGTCGCCAGCAGCGCGGCCGACATCAGGCCCGATGTCGGCAGCAGCAATCCCACGGCGTCGCGATCCGTGCGGCGCTCGATCTCCCGCGCCATGTGAAGGGCGGCGACCAGCAAGGCAAGGCCGTTCCACGAGCGCTGGTCGTCCACCACGAAGGTTCGGAACGGATGCAGGGCGAGCTGCGTCTGGATGCGGCGCAACAGCTTCATGGCGATCGGTAAAGTACGCGCCATGAGCCAGTCCCACACCTTCGCGCGCGTCCTGAAGTTGACGGTTTCCGTCTCGCTGCTCCTGCTGGCCGCCTGAACCTTCGTGGTGGA